>JBEKFU010000001.1:0-65307 GCA_050013155.1 Thermacetogeniaceae bacterium
CCCGGGATTTTAAGTCCCGTGCGTCTGCCAATTCCGCCATCCCGGCTTATAATAAATTGGAGGGCAAGGCCGGAGTTGAACCGGCGAATGGCGGATTTGCAGTCCGCTGCGTTAACCACGCATGGTTCAAACCAACCTATCAAAGGGTTTTCACTTCGTGATTGCTTTTCAAGCACAGTGGACTTATCTTTTGTTACAGGAAATTTCAATAGGAGCCCACTGAGTCGAAAATATTTTAACATAAAATATGCACGTCGGCAATCAACCCTTGGCTCTGAACAGGCACATCTTTTTCCTACCATTTATTGGTCACTTTGTATCTTAACGAAATATTATTTGCGAACGTCAACTCAAAAGTACCGGTCTCAACAATTCACAGACAGCAAGGCACCTGGGAATCAACGTGAAGACGGTCAACAAGTACTGGAATGTGGATGCAGAGGGGTTTGCTGAAGTAAGGCAGAAGGGCAGGACCAGAAATAAGAAGCTCAGGGGTTATGAAGAGACCGTTCTCGGGTGGCTCCAGCAGTTCCCCGAGATCAGCGCAGCCCAGGTAACAGATTGGCTCGAAGAGCACTATCATGACAAAACGGTCCGGGAAAGAACGGCCAGGAGGATGGTAACCCGGCTGCGCAAGGAGCGCCATATCGATAATAAGCCGGCAACACGGCAATATCAGGCAGTAGAAGATCCTCCCATGGGCAAGCAGTTGCAGGTCGATTTCGGGGAAGCGGTAGTGCGACGCGGGGCTGGTGGCCACTGCAAGATCTACGCCATGGGAGCGGTGCTCTCGCACTCCCGGTATAAGTACGGCAAATGGTCGGAGAAGCCTCTTACCACAACGATGTTTATACAGATGCTCCGCCACTGTTTCGATTACCTGGGGGCATACCGGAAGAACTGGTTTTTGATCAGGACAAGCTGCTTGCCGTCAGTGAGAATTATGGGGATATCATCTACACCTATGAATTTAAGAAGTTCAAACAGGCGATGGGGTTCGAGGTCCGGTCTAAGGCACCGCCAACCGAAAGGGGCGGAAGCGGAGCGGCAGTCAGCCTAAACCGGATGCTCCTAATACTGAGAGACCATCGCCTACTCGACCTAATTATTTAGGTTTGTTCGCTGGCACTATCGAAGATATTGTAGCAGTAACTTTCTTCTGAGCCTTCTTCTTCTTTTTTTCCTTATTCTTAGGACTTTTATCTCCCATATTAAATACCTCCAATCACACTTTAACACAATTATACTCTATTCCTGAAATCATCGCCATCAGCAGTAAAACTAAAAATGTGACACTCGTCATGCCTCCCACTGGATTTGAAGTCCAGGGGCGGGAAAAAGAACACAAAAATCGCAATGTTTATAATCCCTTGTCAATTAATCTTACCTTTTCCTTTTTCACTGCAACTAGACTATTAATTGGGCTAGCTGAACGATGTGTATCTTGGAGATCCTGGCTCGTGAGATTGACATAACGCCTTGTCATGCTCATATCCTCATGTCCCAACATTTTCTGTAAAGCAAAGGCATTACCACCATTACGGAGAAACATCAGCGCAAAACAGTGACGCAGGGCATAGGGATGTATTTTAACGCCCAATCTTTTACTGTATAGTTCCAGTCTGTCACCCCAGGTAACTGCATTAAGAGGAGTACCCGCATACGAACAGAAGACTGGGATATCTTCTCCCCAGGAAGGATGTCTTGCGCTCATCAGCTGTTTAGCCTTTTCCCAGCTTGAAACATCCTTTGCCTGAGAAATCTTCCTGACCTTTGACATAAAATATCCTCCTCATAGTTTTTTGCAACCACGAAGGAGTCCTCTGTGTCTCCGAGCCCGCTGTGTCTAATTTAAACACAATGGACTACTCAAACAAAAAAGGGCTTCATGCGTTTTTGATAACGCCGAAAACCTTTGTAATATGCGTCTGCCAATTCCGCCATCCCGGCTTATAATAAACTGGAGGGCAAGGCCGGAGTTGAACCGGCGAATGGCGGATTTGCAGTCCGCTGCGTTAACCACTTCGCCACTTGCCCTCATTTCTCATTATTGACTTCGAGGCTCATTATAAAACAATTTCAGTCCCTTAACAACAGCAAGCCCTCTTGAGAGAGGGCGGCTTTAAGCGCTAATATGGAGCGGAAGAAGGGATTTGAACCCTCGACCCTCGCCTTGGCAAGGCGATGCTCTACCGCTGAGCTACTTCCGCCCGTAACATCTATATGGTGGCTCAGGCCAGAGTCGAACTGGCGACACGCGGATTTTCAGTCCGCTGCTCTACCAACTGAGCTACCGAGCCACATCCTATCAAAATGGCGGAGCTGAAGGGAATCGAACCCTCGATCTTCGGCTTGACAGGCCGACGTGTTAAACCGCTACACTACAGCTCCGCGTCAGCACCTCTACGGTGGTTCGGCTTTAATGGTGGGCGATGACAGGCTCGAACTGCCGACCTCCTGCTTGTAAGGCAGGCGCTCTCCCAGCTGAGCTAATCGCCCGAGTGACGAAATTTATTATAGCATCCCCGTTTTGGCAAGTCAACAGCCAGATCACGGCCTGTCGTCGGACTGTGATATTGTCACCCTGTAAGCGGGAACTGCCCTACGCCTGAAATCCCTGGGCCTTGAGGGCGCTCCTCAGGGTCTCCTCTGTAATGATGCGAGTATCGAACAGCACCACCGCCGCCGTATCTCCGTGGTCGTCCTGCTGGGCATTAAAAACTCCCGGCAGCCTGCGGATAACATTGTTGAGGCCATCCAGGTCATTGCCCCCCATGTCATGGAGGTGAAAGTGTCCCAGGTGTTCTTTGGGAGTACAGCACTCGCACATCTTCAGCAACCCCTTCTCCGGTTGATATAAAGCTCGGCAATCCCTCTTGAGCCTCTCATGACTAAAGTCACGAGATTCCTGATTCATCGTTCCGTGCCTTCGTGAGAGAGGTCTTACAGGAACTCCGCAGGCTATCCCCGCAGTTCCTGCGGTTCAGGAATTTTGATCTATTTTCGCTGGCCTAACTCACGACTGAAGTTACGAGTATGCGGCCATCAGAGAATCAATATAATTCTATCATGATCTATAATTCTCCTGCCTGTGGTCGAGCCTCAGGCGAAGCCTCACAACCTGCTTTTTTGCGATTGATATCTCTCGCCGGGGGACAGCAGGCGCCAGTCTCAGGGTCTGGCCGGCAAGGCCGCCCTGGAAAGGGCCAGCAGGCCCTCCCGGGTCATCTTGGCTACCAGCATGGCGGTGATCCCCGATGGATCATAGGCCGGCGCCAGTTCCACGATGTCCAGGCCAACCACCTGCAACTCCTGAAGCATGGTCAGGATCTCGAAGATTTCCGCCGGCTGAATGCCCCCCGGCTCCGGGGTGCCGGTGCCAGGAGCGTAGGCCGGGTCCAGAAGGTCGATGTCCAGAGTCACGTAAACCGGGCGCTCTTTCAGATCCGGCAGGCAGGACTGCAGTCTCCTGGCAGCCTCGAAGGGGTAGAAGTTGGTGTGGGCATACCCGTATTGGAATTCATCCCTGGTCCCCGAGCGGATGCCGAACTGATACACGTTGTTGTCCCCGACCACCTCGCAGATCCGTCTGAGCACCGTGGTGTGGGAGAGACTCTCCCCCAGGTAATCGTCTCTCAGATCGGCGTGGGCGTCAAACTGCAGCACTGCCAACCCGGGGAAAAACCCGGCCATAGCCTGCACCGCAGGCAGAGTGACCAGGTGCTCGCCGCCCAGCATGAAAGGGGTCTTGCCGTCCCCGGCGATCAACCGGCAGGCCTGTCCAATCAGGCTCAGGCAGGCTTGCAGGTTGCCCAGGGGTAGGAGCAGGTCTCCAGCATCATAGAAGGCGCACTGCCCCAGGTCCCGGTCCAACTGAGGGCTGTAATCCTCCAATCCCTGGGATGCAGCGCGCACCGCCTGGGGAGCATCCCAGGAGCCCGTGCGAAAGCTGGAGGTGATATCGAGTGGTGCGCCATACAGGATGATCCGGGCATTCCGGTAATCGTCCCGGCTCTCCAAAAATGATCTGTTGCTGGTACATAGTTCGCTGAGGTTCAAGGGGTGACCTCCTGCATCGGGGACATTCACCGGGTGCTCTCCGGGCTCGGTGCGTGTCCCCGTTCATCGGGGACATTCCCCGGGTGCCCGACCCGCTGAAGCGGGTACCCCGGCGCGGGGTGTGTCCCCATACCTTAAAAGAGCCTGGACAAACGGGGGTAATGCAAAGGCCGCCCGGTGCACCTCGGGGGTATAGTAGCGCAGCCCCTGGCCGGCCATAGACCCGGCTGTTTCCGTCGGGCCCTGCGCAGGGTCGTATTTCTTGCTGCCAATGGTGAAGCTCCAGAGGCCGCTGGGGTACGTGGGCACGTTGGCCAGGTAGAGTCCGGTAATCGGGAAGATGCTGCTGACGCCGCCATATACCTTGTTGATCAGGTCCTTATTGAAGAATGGCGACTCCGTCTGGGAGGCAAAGATGCCGTCCGGCCGCAGGGCCCGGTAGAGCGACTCGTAAAACTCCCGGCTGAAGAGGCCCGCCGCCATCCCAACCGGATCCGGGGCGTCCACCAGGATCACGTCATAGCAGGCTTCCTTATCCTTGACGAAGGCAATGCCGTCTTCAAAGCATACTGACATCCGGGGGTTATCGAAAGAGCAGGCCAGTTCTGGCAGGAAGTGCCGGCTCACATCCACCACCCGCCGGTCGATCTCCACCTGGGTGACGCTCCCGATCTGCTGGTGCCGAAGCACCTCCCGTGCGCAACCCCCGTCTCCGCCGCCGATGATCAGGACATCCTTGGGATCAGGGTGTGAACAGACGGGCACGTGAGCCAGCATCTCGTGGTAGACGAACTCATCGGCAATAGTCGCCTGAATCGCCCCGTCAAGCACCAGCATCCGTCCGAACATTTCCGTATCCAGGACTACGATCTCCTGAAAGGGGCTCATCTCCCGGTGTAGTGTCTGCAGCACCTTGCAGGTTATTTTAAGCCCGGAATACTGTAGCTCGGTGAACCATACCTCCATGCCTACGCTTCCTTTCCCCGCAATATCTTAGTACCACAGCGGCACCGCTGCAAAGACACAGCCACAGGCGACAACCAGGTGCTCGGCTGCAGCCACCTTGATCTCCGCCGGCTTCATCCCCCGGTGCTGGAAGGCTTCGACCACCATCTCACTTACACGGCGCTCTGCATCCTGGCGGCCACAATGGCCGGCAAACTCCATGATCACTCCGAAGTCCCCCGCCCCGGCCCCTATCCCCACCGCTACAGCAGCGGCAATGTGAGCGCCCGTCTCGGCGCAGACCAGTGTGCCGTAAGCGATCGGGACCAGAGAACCTGGCGGAATATCCAGCCTGGCTTCATAGACTGCGCCAGGGGGCAGTATGCTGCTCACCCTGAGCAAATTGACGTTGCCTATTCCCGCTTTGAGAAGCGCCTTGTCAAAGGCGGTTAATTCGTGTTCCCCTTCTGCAGATGCAGCGACTAGAGAATAGCGGCACGGCGTTGGCAGCATCTCCTGAAATCCTTCCCCTCATCCCAGATTGCGTTGCGTCCCCGGACGCCATCAACTGAGTTCTTAGCTTCAGTGGGGGTTTGCTTTCCCCCACTGAAGCTTAGAAATCGTTATCGGAGACTTATCCGC
The DNA here is from genome assembly GCA_050013155.1 of Thermacetogeniaceae bacterium. Lineage (GTDB taxonomy): Bacteria > Bacillota > DSM-12270 > Thermacetogeniales > Thermacetogeniaceae > Palsa-1188. Next base: position 5,647 of record JBEKFU010000001.1, read on the forward strand.
TCTTATCCCGCCGCTTCAAAGAAGCGGGGGTATTAGAGCGGCAAGCGTTGTGTAGTACCGGATAAATGCAAACTAGACAGATTATACCCGGAGGGCTTGGCGCTGTCAATGCAAGACTTCCTAGCAAATCAGTTTCCTAATATTATCATTTTACAGTTGTTGGCGCCAGCCGGGCCATACCGACTCCCCTGGTTGCGACAGTCTCAAAGTGTAGGAACTGCCAGTCAGGAACCGCTGTTCCCGGTCTAACCGCCGCCTTACTTCTCCATCTTTTCTAAGACATCCCCGGCATCCTTGAACCACTCGTTCAGGGCGTCAGCCAGGATCTTCTGAATGTCAGCCATGAGTTGGGCAAACCGGTACTCAGCGCCCAGGTGGTCCCTCAGGGTCGGATTGAGGTTGATGAGTTCGGACACCTGCTGCAATCGCTGCTTTTTGTTCGCGTCCACTTCTCGCCCCATGGCCATGTCCATTTCCAGCTCCCACTGCAGGCGCCGCAGCTCGTTCAGCATCTCCTTGTTCTTCGGGTCCGCCTCGAGTTGCTTCCTGGAGTCCAGCCATGTCCGGTATTCACCCGAAGCCTTCAGAGCCCTGGCCAATTCATGAGCCTGATCATAGGCGTTCATCGTTGCGTTGCACCCCCATCGTTTTCAGGTTTTTTAAGATGGCTGGCCGCACTTTTGTGGTTAGTGGCGTGTGTGAAGTGAGTTAGATGTTAAAAGGCCTTGGCCATCAGTCATCGATGATACGCGTGTTCCTGTTTACGGTACGGCACGACTGACCAACAACCAACGAACAGGGTGCCCCCGGCCTTTCTATAGCAGCATTGCCGTGCCAATACCTCGATAAATGAAGTATGCCGCCAGTACTAACAGAAAAATGCCGCAGACTCCCAGGATACCCCGGTAAGCGGCGGTGCTCAGCCATCTTTTTCCAGTGGCGACAGCACCGGCGACAAAGACATACCAGCTCAAATCCGCCAGAATATGACCGGTGTAAAATGAGCCCAGACCGATAATGCCTGCCTGGAGCGCCTGGGTGACGTAGAGAATGCCGATGGTAAACCACCATAAGACCCAGTAGGGATTGGCCACGGTGGCGATGAGGCCCAACTTCAGTGAAGACAGGCGGGATGCCGTCCCCAACCGGACGACGCCGCCTCCATCCTGTTCGAGGTCAAGACCCGTAGCCCCTCTGAGAGCGCTATGGCAGATGTCCACACCCATGTACAGCAGTGCCAGCCCACCGCCGATGCCGATCACCATGGATATCCACTGCAGGTGCAGCAAGCGGTTCAGCCCCAGGGCAAACAGCGCCAGCAGAGCGATTTCGACCAGACCGTGGCCGGCGGTGGTCAACAGCCCGGACCGCCAGCCTTGCTGCAAGCTTTCCTTGATGGTCACCGTCAGCAATGGTCCAGGCATCAGGGCACCCGACAGGGCGACCACGTAGGCAGTCGTAAAGATGAACAGAAGACTCAGGCGGCCTCCCCCTCTCTCCCGCTCGAAAGTCCCCTTAAAAGTTACCACCTATCGAACGGTCCGTAAAGGGCTGTCCGGTAAAGATCTGGTGGGAGCGTTTCAGTGAAGCGCCATTATTATTGGTTGCAGCAGGGTTGTCCCAAGAAAGACCAGGTAGAAGAGCCCTCCCATCAGGAGAATGAAAGCGTTCAGGTTTTTTCCAAACTTCATACTGAGATACACCAATCCGGCGGAGGCGCAAGTCAACAGTATCGGCGTCAGCGAGCCAGTCACATAATGCCAGTTGCCGGTCATAATGCCGATGCTGGGCAGGATAGCGCTCTGAAAGACCATCGCTCCGGTGATATTGCCGATCGCCAGGGTATCCTTGCCCCGCCTGAGCCAGATAATGCTGTTGAACTTCTCAGGCAGTTCTGTGGCTATAGGGGCGACGATCAGAGACAGGAAGAAGGTGGGGATGCCCAGCAACAGGGAGATGGCGGTGACCTGGTGAATGAACAGCTCTGCCCCGCCGATCAGCAGACCGACTGCAAACACAACCTGAAGAAGGATCATGACGAGGCGCGGCCTGTTTCTTCCGGCGCTGAAGAACAGCGGGTGAAGGTCCGGTGTCTGGCCATGAGCCGAGGTCCTCCTGAGGGTTAAAAATATATAGAATAAGTAACCCCCCAGCAGCATCATCATCAGGGCGGTCTTCCACCGGTCGGGGGCGAAGGCGGCACAGATGCCAAGGCTGTAGCCGAAGAAAAAGAACAGCAGATCCCGCTGGATGATCCCCGGGTTGATTTCCAGGCGCGGGAAGTTTGACCGCTTTCGGGCTTCCAGCACCACCACCAGGCCGCTGATGAAAAAGGCGAGGGTGCTGAGCATGAAGGGAGCGCCGATGATCGCTCCGATGCCCACCTGCACCTGCTGCAAGCCTTTGCTGGTGAGAAAGGCGATCAGCGGGATCAGGGACTCGGGCAGGGCTGTGCCCACCGCCGCCAGGATGCTGCCGACGGCGCCTTCTGCCAGGTGTAGGCGTAGCCCCAGCCATTCCACACTGTTGGTAAAGATCTCCGCTGCCGCCAGAATAATTCCCAGGCTCACAAACAGCAGGACAAAATCCATCTAAGACGGCTCCTTAATCCCAGTGAGATGGGCGGGGCTCACAGGCTGCGGCATCCCTGTGCGGATTGGCAGCCCCGGCCAGTCATCGGACAGTTGTAGGATGGGCAAACCTCAGAGGGGCTGCATGATCCTCTGGCGCCTTGAAAAAGTCGACAGCCTGCGGTACCCGATCCGGTATAAAAGCTGGCGCGCCGCGTGGAGGTCTCTTCCGGTCTCTTCTACTTCATGCGCATCTGAGCCGAGGGTTACCGGAATATCGAGTTCGTAGCATTTCTGCAGCAGTTCCGCGGCAGGGTAGATCTCCGCGCAGGGCTTATAACAGCCCCTGGTATTGACCTCGACCGTCAGTCCGCCCTCCTTGATCGCCTGCAAGGCTGGGCCGGCCAGGGATAATACAGGTCCCGCCGGCCGATAGCCGAACACCTTTATCAGGTCAAAATGTCCGACGATGTCAAACAGGCCGGATCGGGCAAGCTCCTCTATTAAACTAAAATATGTTCGGTAAAGCTCGTTTATATCCCATTGCGAATAAAACGCCTGATAATCCGGGTGGTCAAACATCCAGTCACCGATCTCGTGTACCGACCCGATCAGGTAATCAAAGGGAAGGCGTCTGGATATGGAGAAGATCTTTCGCTCCCTGCCGGGCATGAAGTCAAACTCCATACCGTTTTTCACCTTCAGGGAAGGGAACCGCCCGGCCAGCGCAGCCACCAGTTCAAAGTCGATGCCCTGGCAGTATTCATCGTGGTCCGACAGGCCAATCTCTTCGATCTGCTGTTCCCGGGCCGCGGCCAGGTATGGTTCCAGCGACTCCTCTGTATAGCATCCCCCTCTGTGCCCCAGGGGATGGGTATGATAGTCGACCAGCATGGTTTTCCCTGCTTTCCCCTTCGTTCCGATTCCACTTCTCCAACCACGTACAACATGAATTAAAACATTACCTGACAGAGTTTTCAATACCGCAGTGCAAAAGCTTCCTTGTTTGCCGCTCAGATACATATTACAATAAGGTGAGCATCGGGAGAGTGATGGCTTTGGCGGAAGTTATTCCATTTCATGGCATCAGGTACAACACCGGCAAGACACCGGACGTGGCGGTAGTGGTGACACCGCCCTACGATGTGATCGACGCCGCAGCGCAGCAAAGATATTACGAGCGGCATCCCTATAACGTGATCCGCCTGGAGTACGGCCGACAATACCCCACCGACGATGACGGCGCCAACCGCTATACCCGCGCCGCAACTGACTACCGGGACTGGCTGCGATCCGGCATTCTGATCCGGGAGCCGGATGCGGCAATCTACCTACATGAGCAGTCATTTCAGCAGGGTGGGCGCTGGTTCCGCAGGACCGGCTTTTTTGCCCGGGTGGCTCTCGAAGAATACGCCACCGGTCAGATCCGGCCCCACGAAGAGACCCTGTCCAAGCCCAAGGCGGACCGGCTGGCCCTGCTGGCGGCCTGCCGGGCCAACTTCAGCCCGGTCTTTTCCTATTACGAGGATACCGGGCCGGACCTGGAGCGTGATTTCGACAGGATAAAAAAGGCGCCGCCGCAGTTGGACCTGGTCGATGACTCCGGCATCATCAACAAGCTCTGGGTAATCACCGACCCCGCCGTGCATCAGAAGGTGACCACCGCCCTCGGGGGCCGCCCCCTCTACATCGCAGACGGCCACCACCGCTACGAGACCGCCCTGAACTATTACCGCTCGGAAAAAGATCGCTGTCCGGGGGCGGCGCATATCCTCATGTATCTGGTAAACACCGCCGACCCGGGGCTGGTAATCCTGCCCACCCACCGGATCGTGCACAGCCTGCCGGCCCTGGACCTGGCTCTCCTCAAGGAGTTGCTACATGAGGACTTTGCAGTGGAAAAGATCGCCCTTCCCTCCGCCGGGCAGGCGCAGAAACTGCTCGCCGACCGCCTGCAGCCGGACCACGCGATCCTGATGATGGTCACCCCGGAACCGGCGGCCTACCTGTTGACCCTGCAAGACCGCGTCCGGGTCAGGCAGCTTGTCCCCCAAAAATCCGAGGCGTGGTGCAGCCTGGACGTGGCGGTGCTGCACGTACTGATCCTGAACAGGCTGCTCGGGCTGGAACAGGAGGCGCTGTCGCAGCAGGAGAACCTGACCTACACCAGGGATGAGGCGGAGGCGCTCCAGGCGGCTGCCAGCGGCCGGGCGCAGTTGTCCTTTATCCTGAACCCGACGCGGATCGAACAGGTGACCGCGGTCGCCGCCGCGGGTGATAAGATGCCCCAGAAGTCCACCTACTTCTATCCGAAGGTCCTCACCGGGCTGGTCATCAACGACCTGGGATGTGAGAGGTGAGAGGTTAGCAGTTAGACTTTGGCTTTCAATTATCGCGTCACGCCGCGCCCGCCGGGTACCCGCTTTAGCGGGTGGGGCACCGTCCACCATTCTGTAGGAAGCGGCTCTCGATAAAGTCCGCCAGCGGCTCGACCTGATCAGGCCTGAAGCATGACACGCCGCCGTCAAGCGGGCAGTCGCTTACCACCGCGATCAGGTCTGAGCCCAGAGACAGCCTTCCCTCCGAGTATCCCTGGCGCAGCACTTCAATCTTCGGCCCCGTCTGGGACTTGAATCCTTCGGCCAGGATCAGGTCGACACCGTCCATCCTGCTGCCGAGCTCGGACAGGGTCGGCTCCCGGTCGTGTCGAGTGTGCACCGTCAGAGATTCCGGGCCGACTACCAGCACCCGGTTAGCCCCCGCCTGAAAGAACTGCCAGGAATCCTTCCCCCTGCTGTCGATCTCGTAACCGTGAGCGGCGTGCTTGACCGCGGCCACCCGGTAGCCTCTGGCCGCCAGGCTGCTGATCAACCTGGCGATCAGCGTTGTCTTCCCCGCATTCGCATGCCCCACCACTGAAACAACCGCAGCCATAGGTCTTCCTTCCTTAAAAAACAGTCATTTACCAGTTCTGATTTTACCAAAAACGTGCGGTAAAACCCACCCCTCGGGGTGTTCAACTGGGTCTTGGCTTCAGAGGGGGATTGCTTTCCCCCACTGAAGCTTATCAGTAAAACTTGGCTTGCGCCGAGCCGACCGGGGTACCCTCTGGGTCGGGTACCCCGCGAAGGCGGAAGCCTTAGTTGCACTGATCCAGGGGCTTAGCGCGGGATGAGCACCCCAAATAGCATTTAACTTGATGCATTTTCTGGGATCATAGCTATATTATACATAGAACATGGTCTCGCTGAAAGGGGGATGATATGCGGTGGCCAAAAAAGGAATAAGCCGGATAACGCATTCATCATCAGCGTTAAAGTGTTACATAAATGCACCGGACTCTTCAAATAATAAAGATAAAATCAGAACCGGGAGGTATCAGCATGACATCAGTTGCTCTTGGCATATTCGACAGCCACGACCAGGCCGAGAGGTCGGTACAGGAACTGCGCAACAAGGGGTTTGACAAAGAGATCTCCGTAGTCACCCACGATGATAACCAGTGTCAATCCTCCGGTCTCACCATGGGGGGCAAAACAGACTCCAACCTGGACGGGATCACCACCGGCGGTGTACTGGGAGGCGTGGCCGGCCTGGCCGTTGGAGCAGGCGCCCTGTTCATTCCCGGCATCGGCCCCCTGATCGCCGCAGGGCCGATCGCCGGGCTGCTGTCCGGCGCTGTCACCGGTGGCATCGCCGGAGGCCTGATCGACTGGGGCATCCCCGCTGAGGAGAGCCATCACTACGAGGAGGACGTCAAGCAGGGCAAGACCCTGGTGGCCGTTCACAGCAGCGGCCCCAAGCTCGATGACGCCGCCCATATTCTGCGCCAGCACGGCGCTCACGACGTCAAGACCTACTAAATCTCACTAATTTCATATAGCGCAAAAAGCCGGGGCTACGTATGTCCTGGCTTTTTAATCTGCTTTAAAATCTTCCCTGATTCCACATGCCAGGCCTTCGCCGCTGGCAGTCGCGGCGCCCGCTTGTCACTGTAAACAGATATCGGATGTCAGAATGTTAGCTGTTTTTTCCTGCTTCCGAAATCTTGCCTCTGGCCTCTGTTAACGCCCGGCGGGCTTTATCCCCAGCACGTCCAGCTCCACCTGGTTGAGGCCGACACCCCGCAGGCGGTCCCGGCTGCCCCGCAGGCTCTCGATGGCGTTCAGCCCGAGGGCGCCCAGGAAGTCCTTCAACTCCAGCGACCAGCCGCGCAGCAGGTTGACCAGCCGTTCGGTGGCCTCTTCCGTCTCCAGGCGCCGGGTCAGCTCCGGGCGCTGGGTGGCGATCCCCCAGGAGCAGTTGCCGGTATTGCATTTCTGACACAGGTGGCAGCCCATGGCCACCAGAGCCGCCGTCCCGATGGCGACCACGTCCGCCCCCAGGGCGATGGCCTTGGCCACGTCGCCGCTGTTGCGAATACCGCCTGCCGCAATCAGGGTCGCCTGGTTGCGGATACCCTCCTGGCGCATCCGATCGTCTACGGAGGCAATCGCCATCTCGATGGGAATGCCGACGTTGTCCCGGATCATGGTGGGAGCCGCCCCGGTGCCACCCCGGAAGCCGTCGATGTAGACGAAATCCGCCCCCGCCCGGACGATGCCGCTGGCGATGGCCGCCACGTTGTGCACGGCGGCGATCTTGACCCCGACCGGCTTGGTATAGCGGGTAGCCTCCTTCAAGGAGTAGATCAGTTGCGACAGGTCCTCGATGGAGTAGATGTCGTGATGTGGCGCCGGTGAGAGGGCGTCGGTGCCCTCGGGAATCATCCTGGTCTGGGAGACCTCCTGGTTGACTTTTTCGCCCGGGAGGTGGCCGCCAATGCCCGGCTTCGCCCCCTGGCCGATCTTGATCTCCACCGCCACCCCCCGGTCCAGGTACTCCTGGTTGACGCCGAAGCGCCCGGAAGCCACCTGGACGATGATCCGGTCGCTGTAGGGGTAGAGCTCTTTATGCAGGCCGCCCTCCCCGGTGTTCATGAGCGAACCGCTGAGCGAGGCCGCCCGGGCCAGGGCCTTGTGGGCCTGCAGGCTGATCGCTCCGTAGGACATGGCGGCAAAGATGATCGGGGTTTCCAGGACCACCTGGGGGCCGAGCCTGGTGGTCAGCACCGCACCGCCGTCCCTTTCCTCAAACTCCAGGGCGTTGGGCTTGCTCCCCAGGTACGTCCGCAACTCCATCGGCTCCCGCAGGGGGTCGATGGACGGGTTGGTCACCTGGCAGGCATCCAGCACCATATGGTCAAAGTAGCTGCCGTAGGGGCGGTCGTTGCCCATGCCGGTCAGCAGCATGCCACCGGCCTCGGCCTGTTTGTAGATGGACTTGATATCTTTTGCCGTCCAGTAATCGTTGCCCTTGAAGGTGAGCGGATTCTGCACTACCGTGATCGCCCCTTCAGGACAGAAGGCCACGCAGCGCTGGCAGGCGACGCACTTGGAATTATCGGGCGCCACCCGGTCCAGGAAGCTCAGCGCTCCAAAACCGCAGCCCTGCACACACCGCTTGCAGCGCCGGCACTGCTGGTGATCTATCTTGACCAGAAAATCTGGTGACACCAGGCTCCTCATCATGGCTGCACCCCCTCATCCAGCTTTACTATGATCGGCTCCCCGGCCCTGATCGTCCAGATCCGGTCGGGTGCCGGGCAGATCTCCCTGATGGCGCTCTCCTCGCTGGACAGGTAGACCACTTCGTCTTTCTGTCCGCAGACCAGGGGGCGCAGCTTGATCCGGTCGGTGATCCCGATCATCCCGCCGTTGAAGCCGACCACCAGGCTGAAGGGCCCGTTCAACATGGCGGAGCCGTAGACCTGCCTGATGGCCGTGACTACCTCCCGTCTGGGCTCGGGGTAGCGGTCGATCTCCTTCCAGAATGGTGCTGACAGGGCCAGGCAGGTAGTCTCCAGGGACAGCCCCTGCCTGCGGTGCAACAGATCGAAGAGGTAGGCGATCACTTCGGTATCGGTCTGCAGGGTGCAGTGATAGCCGAACGCCTCCAGGTAGCGCCGGTTGATTCCATAGGAAGAGATCTCCCCGTTGTGCACCACGGACCAGTCCAGAATGGTGAAGGGGTGGGCGCCGCCCCACCAGCCGGGAGTGTTGGTGGGAAACCGCCCGTGAGAGGTCCACATGTAGCCCTCGTACTCCTCAACCCGGTAGAACTCGCCGATGTCCTCGGGGAAACCCACCCCCTTGAACACCCCCATGTTCTTGCCGCTGGAGGCGACGAAGGCCCCATCGATCTTCTGGTTGATCTCCATGACCTGCTTGACGACAAAGTTCTTCTCTTCATAGCCGACATCCGCCAGGCGCCCGGTCGGCCGCCGCTCGTTTTGCCTGGCCGAGAACTGCTCCACCACGTAAGGCTTCACCCTCAAAAAATAGCGCCACAGGATGGGGGTATCGGTGATCCGGGGATGGGGGCGCGTCGGGATCGGTTCGCTGCAGTCAATGAAAAAGCTTTTTTCCAAAAAGTGCTCAGTCTCATGCTGGCTGGTCTCTTTATGGTAAAGAAGGTGGAAGGCATAGTGGTCCCTGTACTGCGGGTAGATCCCGTAGCCGGCAAAACCGCCGCCCAGACCATTGGACCGGTCATGCATCAGCCTGATGGACTTGATCACATCGGCCCCGCTGAAGCGCTTGGCTTTTCTATTCAATATGCCGGTGATGGAGCATCCCGACGGGATGCGCGGGACAGTCCCCCTCATGTAAACTCCTCCCCCATTGCCAGTGCTCTTTAACGATCCGGCGATAAACCCAGCAGTTGTTGGAGTTCCGCTTCTCCCCCAGGGGGAAGAGCATCCAGGCCCAACTTTTTACGTGCCTTCTCGTCAATAGCGCCTAGCCTGCCTGTCTGCAGGAAGCCCTTGATTCCACCCTGCAGCGGCGACGGAGCGGTACCCCTCTCCAGGGCCAGGTGTTTTAAAGCCGTAAAAACCTTTTCCATGCCAAACTTCTGAGGGCAGAGCTCGGAGCAGGTATGGCACTCCAGGCACTGCCAGACAGCCTTGTCTTTCAATAGTTCATCCAGGTTGCCCTGCAGCAGGCTGCCGATCAGGTCCCGGGGCTGGAAACTGCTGCTCACCTGGGCAACCGGGCAGTCGTCCTCGCAGGCGCCGCAGTCATAGCAGCGCTTGACATCGGCTAGGTCGATCCGGTCTCTGATCGCGTCCAGCGTTCCGGTTTGCTTGCTCCAGGCCTTGAAGAAAGGTTCCAGGCCGACCCGGTGCTCCCGAAGTCCGAGGTCCTCGCCGGGGATGCCCATGGCCAACCCGAGCAGTTCGGGATAGGTGAACACCGGCAGGTTCAGCCGCTCTCCCTGGCGCTGCAGAATATACTGACGCTGGTCATATTGAATGAAGCAGGCAGGGCAGACCGCGGTCAGGGCATCGACCCTGCCGCTCAAATCCTGCAGCTTCTTGCGCAGCATCATGGTGGCTTCTTCCTGGGATCCCGTAAACCCCAGTCCGCTGCCGCAGCAGAGCATCTTGGTCTCGTATGGCGCCGATTCCGCCCCCAGCGCCCTGACCAGGGTATCGTATTTCTCCGGGTGCAGAGGATCGTCGAAGCGAAGCCGGTTAGCCGGGCGCATCATGTGGCAGCCATAGTGTACGGCTATCTTCAGCCCGCGCATCGGGCGGGTGACCAGTCCGCTGATCCGGGCCGGGGTGACGTCGTCGTGCAGCACCTCGATCAGGTGCCTGACCACGGCCTTGCCCTGGAAGTCCAGGCCGACCGTCCTCAACTGGGAGGTCACTTTTTCCCTCAATGCTGCCGAATCCATGATGTTGCCGAGCACGGTCTTCAGAGTGCTGTAGCAGCCGTTGCAGGGTGTCAGCAGGGGCAGGCCGGACTGTTCGGCCAGGGCCAGGTTGCGGGCCGCAACCAGAATCCAGGTCTCTTCCGAATAGTTGCCCACCACGCTTCTGTCCGGGCAGCAGGTGAAGCCCGGCAGGTCCACCGGCTCGATGCCCACCCGCTTCAATATGAGGCGTGTCGATTTCTCTAAAAAGGGGAGGCGGGCCGGTATCTGGCATCCCCAAAAAACCGCATATCGTTTGGCCATGAGCTTCTCCTCTCAAGATAGTCGTTGGCCCTTCTCACTTCTCATTTATGCGGCACAGAGCCTGGCCGACCCTGACCACTTCTCCCTCTGTGGCGATGATCTCTTCCACCATACCACCGGTAGGGGAGGGAACGCTGAAGACGGCCTTGCTGGTAAACATCTCTACCAGTTCATCTTCGGTCGCCACGTCGTCTCCTTCATCCACCTTCCAAAAGGATACGGTGGCCTCATCCACGCCCTCGGCCAGAAACGGCAGCACTATATCCATCCCTGAGATCCCCTCCCGCAAAACGGATGTTTGCCTTCTCGAAGCTCGATGTTCGATTTGCCTTTCTCTTTCGAACCTCGAACCTCGTTCAATCCCCAGCCGCCTCTGCCGCCTCTCTCACGGCCTCGGACAGGGTCGGATGGGCGTGGATGGTGTCGCTGAACTGCGACAGGGTCAGCCCCCAACGCACTGCCAGCGCCCCCCCGGCAATCAGTTCGGTGGCGTGCGGTCCGATGATATGCAGGCCCAACATACGGCCGGTGTCCGCAGCGGCCAGCACCTTCACGAAGCCGTCCGGCTCGCCCTCGCACAAAGCCTTGCCGTTGGCTATGAAGAGAGACTTGCCGATCTTCAGCGGGATGCCCCGGGTCTTGGCCTCCCGGCTGGTGATGCCGACGCTCCCGATCTCCGGATAGGTAAAGATACAGTTGGGGATGGCGCCGTAATCCACCGTCCGCGAGGCGCCCAGGGCGTTTGCCGCTGCCGCCGCTCCCTGGGCGGTGGCCACGTGGGCGAGCAGGGCCTTCCCGGTGATGTCACCAACTGCGTAGACGCCGGGGACGGTTGTTTCCATATTATCGTCGATGACTACTGTTCCGGAGGCTGTAGCCACTCCTGCCGGCTCCAGTCCGATGCCTGCCGTGTTCAGGCTGCGGCCGACCGCAATCAACACCTTGTCGGCCACCACCTCGGCGCCGTCGCTCAGAGAGACCCTGGCGCGCCGCCCGTCCCGGGCCACCTCCAGGATCTTGGTCTTGGTCTTCAGGTCGATCCCCTGTTGCTTCAGCATGACCTGCAGCCTCCGGGCCAGGTCCTCATCGATGAACGGGAGGATGGTCGGCTGGGCCTCCACCAGGGTCACCTGGACGCCCATGGCGGCGCAGATCCCTGCAAACTCGCAGCCGATCACGCCCCCACCGACGATCAACAGAGTCTCGGGGAGTTCCTCCAACTGAAGCATCTCCGTGCTGGACAGCACCACATCCCCGTCATAGCCCATGGACTGCGGCAGCAAGGGCTCCGAGCCGGTGGCAACAATGATCTTGTCGCCGGTGATCCGTTCGGTCCTGCCGCCGTCAAATACCAGGTCCACCTGGTTGCTGCCGGCCAGGCGCCCGTGTGCCCGCACCGGCTCGATCTTGTTGCTCTCCAACAGGAACTGGACCCCAGCCCTCAACCTGGTGACGATCTCCTCCTGACGAGATCTGACCCGGCTGTAGTTCAGGGCGAGTTCGCCTGCCTCCACCCCGAACTCCCCGGCCTTGCGGGCGCGCCTCAGCGCCGAGGCGCTTTCCACCAGCGCCTTGGTCGGGATGCAACCTCTATTCAGACAGGTCCCGCCGACCTGCTTGGCCTCGACGATACAGACCCTGGCCCCCATGCGGGCCGCTTTCAGGGCTGCCGGGTAGCCCCCCGGGCCTGCCCCGATGACAATCACCTGGTAGTCCAACCCTTGACTCCTCCCTCTGGCCTAATAGCAGTAGAGCCTTCCGTAGGGCCGGTGGGAAACCGGTATCAGCTTGCAGAACTTCCCGGCGCAAACCTCATCGTAACTATATCCGAAGCCGGCGCAGAAATCCTGCAGGTGCGGGCCCAGGAGACTCCAGTCCGCCTCGTCAAGATCGAAGACGGACACCTCTTTGCCCAGGGTGAAGGGGTCGACCTCGCCTCTCAAATAGATCACACCGCCGTGCATGCCCGTCCCCAGATAGTCACCGGCCAGAGGCACCCCCGGCTGCCGCTCCAAACCGAGCAGCACCAGGATCCCTCCGGCCATATATTCTCCTAGAAAGTCCCCCGCCGTCCCGCCGGCGATCAACACCGGGACCTGCTTCTTGTATTCTTTCATGTGGATCCCCACCCGGTACCCCACGTTTCCCTTGATAAACAGCCGCCCGCCGCGCATCCCGTAGCCCAGCACGTCGCCGGCGTGGCCGTGCACCGTAACCTGGCCGGCGTTCATGGTGTTGGCGATGGCATCCTGGGCGTTGTCATTGATCGTGATCTCCGGGCCGTTCATGAATGAGGCCAGGTCGTTGCCCGGCACTCCGTTGACCACCATCCTGATATCGGGATACGCCAGGCCGGTACCCAGATAGCGCTGTCCGTTGACGTTGTCGAGCTGAAACTCCCGTATCCCTTCTTCCGCCAGGCGCCTGATCATCTCGTTCAAATCGCGGTAATGCAGGCCCTGACTGTCGATCCTCTCCATGCTTCCGTCCCCCACTTACTAGGCTTAAATACTCGTATTTGCGATTATATCAGCACCTGTTGTAAATTACAATCTACTTTTGCCTGTCAATACGCTTGAATACAATGTACTTACTGCCATGGGATAGATCCTGCCCCCGGTTACGGATACTGTGGAAAGGGAGAAGTGGAAAGCTGAAGAAAAATGCCCGCAGTGCGGGAGTATATATACTCGTATTTTTTTAAATCCAGCATTCTGGTTTCAAAGTCTTCTGGAACATTCAAAAGTGCCGATCCCACTAAACTTATTCCAAACTGCTTCAAATCAAAGGATCTTCGTGCTCGATCAATACTTGTTCAGATACATGTTTTGCTCCCAGGGATGCACCTGGACCTGGTACTCATTCCACTCGAGGGTCTTGGCGGCCACGAATTTTTTGTAGATGTGGGGGCCGAGGGCCTCCTGGATCAGTTTGTCCTGCTTGAGTTCCTCCAGGGCTTCTCCCAGGGTGCCGGGCAGGCAGCCGATGCCCAGGCTCTGCCGTTCCTGCTCGGACATCTTAAAGAGATTCTGGTCTACCGGAGGGGGCGGCACGATCTGATTCTTGATGCCGTCAAGGCCCGCCTTGAGGTTGACGGCAAAGGCCAGGTACGGGTTGCAGGACGGGTCCGGGCTGCGAAACTCGAAGCTGGTCCCCTGATCCCGGCGGGCGGGAACACGCACCAGCGGGCTCCGGTTCCGGGGCGACCAGGCGATATAGACGGGCGCCTCGTAATCGGGCACCAGCCTCTTGTAAGAGTTGACGAGCGGGTTGGTGATGGCCGTCAAGCCCCTGACATGGGTGAGCAACCCACCCAGGTAATGCATGGCCACGCTGGAGAGCTGCAGGGGCTTTGAAGGATCATAGAAGGCGTTCGTGCCGTTGGCAAACAGGGATTGGTTGACGTGCATGCCCGAACCGTTGATGCCGAACACGGGCTTGGGCATGAAGGTGGCATGCAACCCGTGCAGTTGGGCAATCGAGCGCACCACGTATTTGAAGGTGACCACATTGTCGGCAGTGGTCAGGGCGTCGTCGTACCGGAAGTCGATCTCGTGCTGCCCGGGGGCGACTTCGTGATGGGACGCCTCCACGTCAAACCCCATCTCTTTCAGGGCCAGGACTATGTCCCTCCGGGTGTCCTCGGCACGGTCCAGGGGGCTCATGTCGAAGTAGCCGCCCTCATCATGGGTGGTAACGGTGGGGCGGCCTGATTGATCCGTGTTGAACAGGAAGAATTCCGCCTCGGGGCCGACGTTCATGGTGTAGCCCAGTTCCCTGGCCTCAGCCAGCACCTTTTTCAGGGCATAGCGCGGGCAGCCCACAAAGGGCGTGCCGTCGGGGTTGTAAATGTCGCAGATCAGCCTGGCGACGGATCCGTCCCGGCCGCGCCAGGGAAAAATGGTGAAGCTGTTGGTGTCCGGGATCAGGTACATGTCGGACTCTTCAATCCTGACAAACCCTTCAATCGATGAACCGTCAAACATGATCCCTTCAGTCAAGGCCTTTTCCAACTGCTCCGCCGTGATGGCCACGTTCTTAAGAGTCCCCAGAATATCGGTGAACTGGAGCCTGATGAACTGCACTCCACGGTCATGAGCAATGCTGAGCACGTCTTCCTTGGTCTTGGTGATCATTTCCTGAAATACCTCCTGCGTTTTGTTATCTTATTTTATCATTTTATAACTGCTCAGGCTGCCTAATAAAGGATCTAAAAGCACGGCATCTTAGCTCGAAGGGTTGGGTACCCTCTGGTGGGGTTCCGTCAGCCGTAAGCTTTGTGATGGACTACCCTGAATAGTTACGTCAGAGACCCCACGCTATACCCGGCCAAGCGCCGGCTGGGCAAGCATTTCAAGAGCGCTTTCAGACCGGCGCCGGTCACTTGTTCAAGTCGTAGGCCAGAATGATGGCTTCAGCCACCTTGCGCATCGACAGGCACTTGTCCATGCTCTGCTTTTGCATGCGGCGGTAGGCCTCGGCTTCGTTCGCTCTCAATTGTTCCATGAGCAGGCCCTTGGCCCGCTCCACCAGCTTCCTGGTCTCGATCTTCTCCTGCAGGTCGGCGATCTCCGCCTCCAGGCCCTGAATGTACTTATGGCATCTGAACAGGCTCTCGATGGCCGGAAACAGGTTATATTCCGACAGCGGCCTGGTCACATAACAGATCGGGTAATTCTTGAAACGCTCCTCCAGTTGGAGAAAGAGAAAGGCCTGCTGGGAGACCAACAGCACCGGGGTGCGTCTATCCTGGTTGAGCGCCCTGCAGAGTTCAAAACAGTTAACGCCCGGCAGGTCAACATCTGTCAGTACCAGGTCCGGGTCAAGGCTCCTGGCCTGCCGTAGCGCCTGCGATCCGTCCCCGGCTTCGCCCACAACCTGGTACGAGCCCCTTGCCAGCAGCAGCTTGAGACTGTTCCGCTGTTCGTCCTTTGCCATCGCTATCATTATGCGCGCCCGTTCCATCCCCTACACCTCTCACAAAGCCGTAAGGCTTGCCCTCGTCTCGCCTCATGTGTCCACCGGGGACCCGGAACCGCCCCGGATAAACAACAAATGCCCTCTTGGGAACTGGTTCCTGCCGAGGACATCTTCGCCCGCTTACAAACCTGAACTCGCCTGACTACAGTCTTCCGTTTTCATGAACTAATTATGAAATATGGGTTATAGAAAGTCAACTGCTTGCAGCAATGTATTCATCATACAATACCGCCGCCCCGGGATGCATAACCCCGGGGAGATTATCGGACAATATGGTTACCACAGATGACTACCCGCTCTAATGCCCCCGCTTCCTCCGCATCCGGGCTTACAGCCCGGCCTGAAGAATGCGGAGTACATCCGAAGCGGTGGGCGCCGTTATCCGGGCTAACGCCCGGCCTGAAAGAAAAACGGCACACAGGTAAGAGCGGCTACATCACTGTATTAACTGGCTCTCATAAAAGCGAGGTGAAGAGAATGGGCACCGGATGCCCGGTTTGCAACGGATTGTCACAGCTTGAGCATAACTGCCCGGATTGTGGCGCCAAGATGATCGATTACGGCGGACTGGAGAGCTACTGCGATCCTTATGGCCACTATGAAGGACAGGATGTCGAAACCGCCTGGGACAGGACCGTAACCGGGGACGGCCAGTGCGTCCACCTGCTGCAGTGTCCCCAGTGCAACGGAAGCGTGACCTATCCGGTAGACGAGGAACTGATCGTTTAAAACCCACCTCATGTCCTCTTGCTGCGGCTGCATTAACGACTGCTGTCAAAGGCGCAAGCGTCTGCTGCCGGCCGACAGCTTAGAGCTTATCACAAGGCGCCAGCCTCCCTGCTTCAGCTCCCTGATAGTAGCGGGCGAGGTTCCGGGAGTCTGGCGCTCCCCCTCGCGCCTGGCCCAAAAACAACTTGTTATTGACAAACATCAGCATGTCTCCGAAAATAGAAGGGTACTCCGGAGATTCTGGCAAATCCGGAAGGGAGCCTGCAACCGGATGCGCTATGCAATAATCAGCGATATTCACGCCAATCTGGAGGCCTTCCAGGTGGCCTTGGAGGACATTGACCGGCAGGATGTTCAGAAGGTTGTCTGCTTGGGCGACATTGTCGGTTATTATGCCAATCCTAACGAGTGCGCGGAACTCTGCCGCAGCCGCGGCTTTCTTTGCCTGAGAGGAAACCATGACGATGCCGTGGTCGGCATCTGCGGCATTGAAGATTTTAATCCGGTTGCCCAGGAAGCCCTCCTGTGGACCGAGCGCCACCTCTCCGACAACAACAAGGCGTGGCTGACGCAATTACCGGAGCAGGCGCTGGTCGATGATCTGTTCCTGGCAGTACACGGCTCTCCCAGCCACCCCTACGACTACATCTTTTCCCCGGCAAGCGCCAGCTTCGCCTTTGACGTCCTGGTATCGCAGCATCCCCGGTTGGCCGTCTGTTTCTTCGGCCACACCCACCAACGCGCCCTATACTCCTATGACCGCAAGACAACCCGGGAGTTACTGGAGCAGAACCAGCCTCTCGAATTCAGCCTGCAGGATGACAGGCTGTACCTGATCAATCCCGGTAGCATCGGCCAGGCCCGGGACGGTAAGCCGGGGGCATCATACCTGATCTATGACGGGGACGGCAACACCGTCACCTTCAGGCACGTTCCTTACGATTTCAACCTGACCCGGCATAAAGTAACCCGGGCAGGTCTCCCCGTCATGCTGGGAGAGCGCCTGGGGTTGGGATTGTAAAAAAGTGATGAGTGATGAGTGATGACATACTCATTACTTTTTTGTAATTACTCAGGTTAAACCTAATTCAATTTTACGTCAGTTGAAATACCACCCGGACGATGTAGTTGGCTGGCTGATGCTGGTGAGCGACCTGTTACATGTGGTCACCTTGTTGGGTGAGCGCAGCGAACATCATGAGCACCCCGGGCACCCACTGGGTGGGGTGGAGCGGCATTAGCAAGCCAACCAAACCATTTCGAGCTGAGATCACCTGTCTTAATCTTTTACAGGTTGAGCAGTTACCTTTTTTTACTCATTACTTTTTTTGATTCTTTTTAGACTCATTACTCATCACTTTTTTACTCATTACTTTTTTGATCTCCCCGGCCCTGGTCAGGAGGTAGCTGCGCTTGTTTTTTTGGGGCTGCGCCAGCACTTCGTCCCACAGGGCTTTCAGGACCGCCCCGATCAGCGGCCCGGGCTGGCAATCCAGGGCTTCCAGCAGATCTGTCCCGTTGATGGCGAGATCGCTCAGGTTGAAGGCCGCCTCCTCCGCCAGGACTTCATGCAAACGGGCTTGAAAGGCCTCCCACTCAGGCAGGGTATGCACGATGAGATCGGTGCTGTGAGCCAGCAGGTCCGCCTCCTTGACTGCCAGCAGGCCCGGAATGGCTGCCCGCCCCACCCTGGAGATCAGCCTGCGTATGGCCGGGTGGCGCATCTGCAGGCTCAACATGTGCTCCCTCACCAGCAGAGAGACCTGCCTGACGGTACGAATACTGTAATGCAGCCGTTGCAGGATATCCTCCGCCATCTGAACGCTCATCAGGTTATGGCCGTAAAAATGCCCCCTGCCGTCGGCGCCGCGGCTGAAGCACCGGGGCTTGGCAACGTCGTGCAGCAGGACTGCCAGGCGCAACTCCAGGTCAGCCGGGACGTAGCGCATGGCCTCCAGGGTGTGGTTCAGCACGTCGTGCTGGTGAGAGGGGTGGAACTGGGGAAAAAGCCAGCTCTCGCTCAGTTCGGGGATGATCAGGAACAGCAGCCCGGCCTGGAGCAGGTGCTGCAACCCATCCATATAGTTGGCGGCCATCAGCGTCCGGTTCAGTTCATCCCTCGTTCTCTCGGCCGAAATCTTGTTGATCAGGTCGGCATTCCGGACAATCGCGTGCCAGGTTCCGGACTCGATACGCAAACCGTAATCCGCGGCGATGCGGATCGCCCTCATGATCCGCAGGGCATCCTCGCCGATCCTTGCCTCCGGGTCGCCTACCGCCCTGAGCTGCAGGTCCGCCATGTCCCGCATTCCGGAGCAGGGGTCGGTGATCAGCGACCGTAGCGGGTCGTAGGCGATGGCGTTGATGGTGAAGTCCCTCCGGGCCAGGTCCTGTTCGATCTCCCCCACAAAGTGGACACCGTCCGGGCGTCGCCGGTCGCGGTACCCGCCTTCGATCCTGAAGGTGGTCACCTCTATCGGAAAGTCTCCTATGTATACGGTGATCGTGCCATACTTGACCCCTGTCGGCAGCACCTTGCAGCCGGCCCTGGCGAAAATGGCGGCCGCTTCGCGGGGTGAGGCATCCGTGGCCAGGTCCCAATCCGACGGGGTAATTCCCAGGATCAGGTCTCTGATCCCCCCACCAACCACGTAGGCCTGCTTGCTGTCTGCCGCCAGCAAGGCGCAGGCCCTCCTGACCGCCTCGGGAAGGGGCAGTTCCATGCCGTCAACCCCCAAAACAGACCCTGATTTCAAGCTTTAACATATACTGATCCTTATACGGCTATTCTCCTGCGCCCGGAGCACTCCGGGCGCATGGACCGGTGGCGCGCTGTGATCCAATTTTACCATACAGAGACAACCGGTACCATTCAACACAAAAGATAGGGGACGGTTCTTGTGTCTGCCATTAAAAATAGTTTATCCGCGATGACTACCCGCTCTAATGCCCCCGCTTCTCCGAAGCGGTGGGATAAGAGCGGCTACGTCCCTGTATTAACGAGTTCTAAGCTTCAGTGGGGGGAAGGCAGTCCCCCACTGAAGCCAAGAACTTGTTGAACCCCGCCTCTTAAAAAACGAAATCCCCTAACTTTCATAACAACTGCCCCAAAAAGATAACCAATGAGTCTAGTGGGCCAAACGCTCTTCTAACCCCAAGCAGGTAGCTGGTTTGCGGAGGGCGGACATAGATTTTCATAATAGCACCGAACCGTTAACGGAAAATAAAAAGGCGCGAAGCCGGGAACTCATTGTTCCCTCCTCGCGCCTTGCTTTCCAGGGCAAGCAGTCCTGTAAGCCGGGTTCTGTTCCCTCAAAGTCTGAGGGCGATGATCATTTCTCTAGGACCCCAGTTGCCTGAGGCCTCCAGCAACCTACCCGGAGGCGGAGCGGGCCACCCCATAGCCTCCCTATTCGGTCTTGCTCCAGGTGGGGTTTACCTAGCCGGCCAGTCGCCTGACCGCTGGTGCGCTCTTACCGCACCGTTCCACCCTTGCTCCGCGTGAATCACGCGGGGCGGTTCACATTTCTGTGGCACTTGCCTTAGGGTTACCCCCACTGGGCGTTACCCAGCACCCTGCCCTATGGAGCCCGGACTTTCCTCACCTGCCACCTTTCGGCTCTGGCAGGCGCGATCACCCGGACTGCTTGCTCGTTGTCCAAATTGTAGATTAATTATAGCACCATCCCGTTAAAAGCACAAATCACGGCCACATCGGGAAAGGATCGACATATTCTTGGGGGCGGCGGCATACGGTGGTCATTGAACCATGCTCGGCAATGCAGGGTTTGACTGGTGGCCGCATGGAAGGGAGTGTGCCTCATGAGTATCGATGAAGGCATCGACTACGCCCCCCTGGCTGCGGAGTTGCGCCGCTACCTGGCGCAGAAGCCGGGAAGCTACGGGATCTGCTGCCAGGATGTGAACACCGGAAAGAGCTTCGGGATCGACGAGGATGAGCTGTTCGTTCAGGCAAGTTGCCTGAAGGTGGCCTACGTGCTCTACCTGTATGAACAGGTGGCAGCCGGACACCATACCCTGGAACAGCGGCTGGCCTACCGGGCCATTGACGACTACAGCGGCGGTTCGGGCTACCTGCAATACATCGCGGCAGAAGGGGACCGCTTTACCCTGCGCGCCCTGGCCGGGGTGGCCATCACCCTGTCGGACAACATCGCCTACCGGATGATCAAGCGCTTCCTGGGGGCTCCGAACGTTCTGCGCTACATGGAGCAACTGGGGATGAAGCATCCCCAACCAAACGGGGAACACTGCACGACCCCCCGTGACATGGCCTGTTGCCTGCGGTGGGTGTTGGATTTTGCTGCCAGGGAACCCGACCTGGGCGCCAGGCTGCTGGATGACATGGCGCATCCGGTCTGGCACTATGGTCTCCCGCTCCTGCTGCCGGACTCGGTCCGGGTGGCCCACAAAGAAGGCGACCTGGATGGAGTCGCCAACGATGTCGGCATCATCTTCCTGCCGGGTCGCCCCTATTTGCTGGCGATCCTCTCCCGCGGCCAGCCGGAGGTGAAGTCCGGCTTCAGGGAGATCGCCCGGATATCAAAGATTATTTACGACTACCACCTACAGCAACCCTAGAGCCCTGACAGTTCGCTCAGTTCGATCGCATGCTGCACTTCCTGCTCGAGCACCGGCGGCAGCCCCATGATCTTGACGTTCAAGAAACCGCGGACGATGGTGGCGGTGGCCTCCTCCTCGGACAAGCCCCGGGCCATCAGGTACTCGATCTCCTCCTCGGCGATCTTGCCCACCGCCGCCTCATGGGACAATTCCACCCCGCTGACACGGGCCTCCAGCTCCGGGATGGCGGCGATCACCCCGCGGGGGGACAGCATCAGGCCGCGGCACTCCAGGTGCCCCTTGGCCCCCGCCGCCTCGCCCAGCAGGTGGCCGCGGTTCATGATGTAGCCGCCCCTGGTCACCGAGCGGGCAATGATCTCCGCCCGGCTCCCCTCGCCCCGCAGGATCACCCGGGAACCCACGTCCATGTGGGATTCCGGCTGGGCCACCAGGATGGAGTGGAACCGGGCCAGGCTGTTCTTGCCCAGCAGGGTGGCGGTGGGGTACATCTGCAGGCTGCGCACCGGTTTCATGCAGATATAATTGGACAGGTAGGCCCCACCCTCCTCCACCGTGCAGCCGGTCCGGGGGCGCACCGCCACATTCTCGGCCCAGTTGTGCACCATGGTGAAGCTGATGGTGGCGTTCTTCTTGACGTAAAACTCGGACACCCCGATATGCATCCCGGCATCCACTCCGTGGCCGGTGGTGCAGCCGGTGATGATGTCGAGCTCCGATCCCTCTTCGGCGATGATGATGTTGTGCACGTCCTGGATCAGGCCCTCCTGGCTGATATAGAGACAGGCCTGGACCGGCCAGACCGTCTTCACCCCCGGCAGCACCCGGATAAAGTAGCCGTGCTCCCGGTGCAGTTCCGCCCGGGCGGTGTACATGTCCGCATCCACCGCCACGTTCTTCCAATAGTAATCCTGGAGCCAGGAGTACTTCTCCAGGGCCTCGGTGATGCTGATCACTTCCAGGCCGTCCTGGTTGATGCTGTTGTGGATCACCGAATGGTCCTTTTGAATATAAGTGCCGGTCCGGCCTTTCCCGGAGACGTCGACCCCTACCTTGAGCATGTCCTGCTGCTCGGCCCGGGGCAGGTCTTCAAGTTTGGGCAGGTAATCGTGGAGTTGACCCTGATCTTTATACAGTCCGAAATCGATCTCTTCTCCAAAGGTAGCCTTTTTGAGCGCCGCGCTCTTGGCCTTGGCATGCAGTTCGTCCGCCATCCATCTTCCTCCTCACATCACGCACCGGGTGCATTCGCCGTATCCCATCTCGTGAATGCAGCCCAACAGCTCACGGGGGTTGATCCCGCTGCAGGAAAGCTTACCCTCGTACAGGACGTGTCCCACATCGGCAGGGACGTAATCGAGGATGTAGCCGGTATGGGTGATGATCAGCCCAGCTTTCCGGCGGCCGGTTTTCATCTCCCGCCGGGAGCACTCCTGGCCTTTTACACCGTCCTTCTGCAACAGTTGGTTGATAGCGTGTCCGATCAGGACGATATTTTCCAGATCTACCCCGGACTCCGGTTCGTCCAGGAGCACCAGGTCCGGCTCCTGAGCCAGCAGTTGCAGCATCTCGGAACGTTTGACCTCGCCTCCGGAGAAACCATAATTGACGTCCCGGGACAGAAAACCATCCAAGTTCAGGGTTTTGGCTGCATCATCCGGGTTGCCACTCCGGCCCCTGGCGGAGATCTTGAGCAAATCTGCCAAAGAGACGCCCCTTAGCACCGGCGGGCGTTGAAAGGCGAGGCCGATACCCAGTTCCGCCCTCTCATGAACAGACAGGGACGTGATGTCCCGGCCTTTAAACACGAACTTCCCGGCAGTGATCCGGTACCGGCTAAAGCCCATGATCGCCCCGACCAGGGTTGTCTTCCCGGAGCCGTTGGGGCCAAACAGGACGTGAGTTTCGCCGGGTCTGACGTGCAGGTTGACCCCCTGCAGGATCGGCTTGTTGTCCACCTCGACATGAAGATCCACGATCTCCAGCACTTGAATCCCCCCTACACAGATGTCGGATGCATGATGTCGGATGTCGGAATGTTTTTTCCGGCCACTCCCATCTGGTGCCTGCTTGCAGGCGCGGCACCCGGTACCGGCACTGCATCATGCCTCTGTTTTCAGAAGCGGGTGTCCGCATAACAGACGCGACCGGAAGTCGGATGTCGGATATCCAATTTACGGTAGAAGTTTTTTGCTTTTTCCGACTTCTGACCTCTTGCTTCTGACCTCTGCTACACACTCTACCCCAAAAAAAATCACCGGTCAAGCCGGGTGCGCATGACAGGCGCCACCAGCCTCGACGCCCAGGGCCCGTAATAGGGCAGTCGATTTGCCAACCAGAAGAAAAAGGGGGAGATAAAAATAAGCAGGGCAATTACTACGGCGATAATGGCGGTCCATCTCACGATGCGCCGGCCGGACGCCCAAATACGCCAGATCAGTCCGCGGCGTCTTCCGGCATCGTTGCAGAAGGCCATCAGGCCGCTCCAGAGGTCCAGGCTCCAGCCATCCGGCAGGCGGCTGTCGCTTGCCCAGTTCCTCAGGGCACGGCGCAAATGATCC
The DNA here is from genome assembly GCA_050013155.1 of Thermacetogeniaceae bacterium. Taxonomy (GTDB): domain Bacteria; phylum Bacillota; class DSM-12270; order Thermacetogeniales; family Thermacetogeniaceae; genus Palsa-1188. The sequence goes on from JBEKFU010000001.1 coordinate 29,153, forward strand.
TGCCTGTTATAGAACTGCAGATAGGCAGCGCGGCAGTCGGAGCAGTGCTGGAGATGAAAGCTGATCCATTCCCCTTCCCTGACTTCGATCTCCCGCCCCAGATAGGCACAGAGATGCTTCCGGGTGTAATCACAGTCAGAGCCCATCAACCAGTTCTCCCCTACGGCATTTCAAAAGACTCCAGGGCCTCCATCAAGGCTGAAGCCACCCGCTCGTCACTTTTTCCGAGAACGGAGGCGATCTCTTTCAGGGTCAGACTCTCGAAGTAGCGCAGGATGACTACCCTGCGCTGCAGGTGGTTGAGCCGGCGGAACCAGGCTATCAACCGGCTGTCCTCAGCCTCCAACTCCCTGTCAAGCGAGGAGAGTGGCCCCTGTCGGGCAGGCCTGTTCAGTTGCGTCAGAGCGGTTTCGATCACCGTGCGGCTCAAAAAAACGGGGAAAGATGGCAGCCCCCGCGTCAGTTGGACCTGCATCCAGGCCCTGACCAGCCCGCTTTTCATCATTCGCCTGGTCTCGTCAGCGCTTCCGGTGAGGAACCAGATCTTGTTGAAGACCATGCCGAGATGCTGTTCGGTCAAAGCCCAGAATGCTTCCACGTTTCCTTGTTCAGCCAGGGCAAGAAGATAATCGTGGTACAACGTCCTCCCCCCGCCTCTACCTTAGAGAACCGTGGTGGCCCCCTTGTAAATCAGCCCGCGCATGCTGTCAACTGTAATCGTGCCGCCGTCGCGCAGGATCTCGGTGGCGCCTCCCACCCCCACCACCACGGGAATGCCCAGATTGATGCCAACCACCGCGGCGTGGGAGGTTATTCCGCCCTCTTCGGTGATAATCGCCCCGGCCTTCTGCATGCCGGGGATGAAGTCACGGTCGGTATTGATGGTTACCAGAATGTCGCCGGTGCTCACCCTCGACTTTGCTTCCTCCGGTTTTTTGCAGATACGCACCTTGCCGATCACCGCCCGGTTGCCGATCCCGGTCCCCCGTGCCAGCACCTCGCCGACTATGTGGACCTTGAGCAGGTTGGTCATGCCCGTCACCCCGACAGGAACGCCGGCGGTGATCACGATCAGGTCGCCGCACCTGATCAGCCCCTTGGCCAGGCTGATTTCCACGGCCTCCTTGATCATCTGGTCGGTGTTGTTGATCACGGGCACGCTCAAGGGCTGCGCTCCCCAGACCAGGCACAGCTTGCGGCATACCTGCTCGCTCGGGCTGACCGCCACAATCGGAGCTTTGGGCCTGTACTTGGAAACGTTGCGGGCCGTGAAGCCGGACTTGGTGGAGGTGACGATGACCGCCGCCCCCAGGTCTTGGGCGGTGGTGCAGGTGGCATAGCTGATAGCGTCGGTGATGGTGGGGCTGGTGGAAGCCCTCCGCTGCTGCAGCAACTGGGCGTAATTCAGCGACTCCTCGGTGCGTTCGGCAATCCTGGCCATAACCTTGACCGCCTCTACCGGGTACTTGCCGGCCGCGGTCTCGCCCGAGAGCATCACGGCGTCGGTGCCGTCCAGGATGGCGTTGGCCACGTCACTGGCCTCCGCCCGGGTTGGCCGCGGATTATGGATCATCGATTCCAGCATCTGGGTGGCCGTGACCACCGGCTTGCCGGCGTGGTTGCACCTGCTGATGATCACCTTCTGCATCAGGGGGACTTCTTCGGCAGGGATCTCAACCCCCAGGTCGCCCCGGGCCACCATCACCCCGTCGGCCACCTTGATGATCTCTTCGAGGTTCTTGACCCCCTCTTGGTTTTCGATCTTGGCGATGATGTGGATATCCGCATCCTTGGCCTCCAGCAGGCGCCTGATGGCGATCACATCCGCCGCCTGGCGCACGAAGGAGGCGGCGATAAAATCAACCTGGTGCTCGATCCCGAAGTTGATATCGGCGATATCCTTGTCGGTCACCGCCGGCAGGTCCAGGTGCACACCCGGCAGGTTGACCCCTTTCTGATCGGACAATTCACCGCCAAACAGCACTTCGCACAGGACATCCTGGTCGCGGACTTCCACCACTCTGAGCCCGATATTTCCATCGGCCAGAAGAATACTGCTGCCTGATCGCACGGAGTGAGGCAGGCCTTTATAGGTGACGGAGATCCTGCTCTCGTCCCCCTCGATCTCCTCGGTGGTCAGGGTCACCCGGGCGCCATCCTGCAGATTGACCCTGCCTCCCCTTAAAAAACCGATGCGGATTTCAGGACCCTTGGTATCCAGCATGATTGCCAGGGTCTTATCCAGTTCCTTAGCCGCATACCGCAAGGTTGCCAGGCGGGCGGCATGCTCCTCGTGAGTACCGTGGGAGAAATTCAGGCGCGCCACATCCATGCCAGCCTTGAGCAGTTGTCTGATAGTCTCCAGGGTACTACTCGCAGGTCCAATGGTGCAGACGATCTTGGTCTTTTTCATCAGCGCCCCCTCCTCTTGGGATGTGCGAAGTGTGAGATTAGAAGCGAGATTCTTGTTGGCATTGGCGGAGCTGACGTGCACACCGGGAATGCGGCGCACGGGAGCCCACCGGTCGGAAGCCGGAACATACGATGCACTATGTTTGATGCCAAAAGTTTTTTGCTATTTCCGACATCAGGCCTCCAGCTTCCGACCTCTGTGCCCGCCAAGCGGGCACTGGCGCCCGGAAACTCAGAGCCTGCCATGCCTACTATTTCCGCTTCCGCGCCCGCTAAAGCGGCGGTGCCGGGTCCGGTGGACCGGGCGCGCTCGCAACTCACCTCTTAAATCGAGAGAATCTCAGCCAGTTCATAAAGCTCCATGTCCAGCTCCCGCTTTTGCTGCAGCACTTCTTCGAGATCGACCGCCACCAGGTTCCGGGCCCTTACCCCCACCATCTTGCCGGTCTCACCCCGAAGGATCATGTCAACCGCCCTTGCCCCCATGCGGCTTGCCAGCAAGCGGTCAACCACAGTGGGAGCGCCGCCGCGCTGCAGGTACCCCAATATCGTCACCCGGGTCTCGTGGCCGGTGCGCTGCCGGATCTGTTCGCCGATCTCCACCCCGCTGCCCGCCCCCTCGGCGACGACGATGATGCTGTGCAGCTTGCCCCGGTTGATGCCCCTGTCCAGCTTGAAGATAAGTTCATCGATGTCGTAGGGGACTTCCGGTATCAGGATCGATTCCGCCCCTCCCGCCAGGCCTGCAATCAGGGCAATATGACCGGATTTGTGACCCATCACTTCGATGATAAAGGTGCGTTCATGAGAGGTGGCGGTATCCCTGATCTTGTTGATTGCATCCACCACGTTGTTGAGAGCGGTGTCATAGCCGATGGAGTAATCGGTCCCTTCAAGGTCGTTGTCGATGGTGGCCGGTATCCCGACCACCGGTATACCGTAATTGGCCAGGGCCAGCGCCCCCCTCAAGGAGCCATCCCCCCCGATCACCGCCAGCCCCTCGACGCCCTGTTCCTGGAGGTTGCGCACCCCTTCGAGTATGCCCTGCTGGGACTTGAACTCCTCGCAGCGGGAAGTGCGCAGCATCGTTCCGCCGCGCTGGATGATATCCCCGACAGACCTCAGGTTGAGTGGGATAAACTCCTTTTTCAACAGGCCACAGTACCCGCGCTTGATGCCGACGACCTCCAGCCCCTGGTAGATCGCCTTGCGCACCACGGCCCGCACTGCAGCATTCATGCCCGGGGCGTCGCCGCCGCTGGTCAAGACACCGATCCTGTTCACAGGACGCATCAAGCTGCCCCCCCCCCCTACATTCAAACGAAGCGAAGTTTGAATTAGCCTTATTGTTCCCTACTTGGATGACCCTATGCTGCGGAGGCGTTTCCAGCGCAGTTCGACCAGGGTGTCCGGGTCGATCTGCCGTAGCGCCTGCAAGACCTGCCTCAGCTCCTGGCGCAAGGCGCCGGCGCTCCCCTGGGGGTCGCGGTGGGCGCCGCCCAACGGCTCGGGAACAATACCGTCGATCAACCCCAGGCGCAACAGTTCCGAAGCAGTCAACTTCATGGCGTCGGCCGCTTCGGACGCCTTGCTGGCATCCTTCCAGAGGATGGCGGCGCATCCTTCGGGGGAGATCACGGAAAAAATCGCGTTCTCAAGCATCAACAGGGCATCGCCGACCCCCAGGGCCAGGGCTCCGCCGCTGCCACCCTCACCGGTGATCACGGAGATCACGGGAGTCCTTACTTGAGCAAAGGCATGGAGGTTGCTGGCGATCGCCCAAGCCTGGCCGCCCTCCTCGGCATCGATGCCTGAATAGGCGCCGGGAGTGTCGATGAAAGAGATCACCGGGCGGTGAAACTTGGCTGCCTGCTGCACCAGGCGCAGGCATTTGCGAAAACCTTCCGGATGAGCCATCCCAAAGTTCCGGGCCAGGTTCTCCTTGGTGTTATGGCCCTTCACCTGCCCGATCACCGTTACCGGAATATCCTCAAACTTACCGATACCGCCCACGATAGCGGGATCGTCCCCGCAAAACCGGTCTCCAGACAACGGCAGCCAGTCGGTGAACAACATCTTTATATAATCCAGGGCGTTTGGCCGCTCGACGTGGCGGGCCAACTGAGTGCGTTGCCATGGTGTCAGGTTCTGATAGATCTCCTTTTTCAGGTCCAGGGCGCGCCTTTCCAGGATCTCGATCTCCACCCCGAGATCGATCCCCTTCTCTCCGGTGTAGTTCTTCAACTCCGTTATTTTGTTTTCCAATTCCACCAGCGGTTTTTCAAAATCAAGCAGCATCTTTGCCAGCCAGTCCGCCTTTCTCGAAGTTCGATGTTCGATTTTTATAGAAACTTGGCTTACTCCAAGTTATAAGCGCGGGTGTAAGTCTTAGTTCTTATACTCGCTTCCTTGTTTGTGAGCGAAACAAAAATCGAAAGTGCCGGGTGCCGCGTTTCTTAAAATGTTTCTTCAAAACAAGTATATAGGTATCGGCTTTTGCAAATTCTTTCTTCAATCTAACTTCGAACCTCGAACCTCGATTTGCCTTTTTCCTTCGAATCTCGAAACTCTAACCTCGAACCTCGAGGCAGGGTTGAGGACCGGAGTGCAATGAGATAATCCGGGCGAGAGTCGTCTTCAGGTCCTGCCGCGGCGCCACCAGGTCGATCAGACCGTGCTTCAGGCAGAATTCAGCAGTCTGGAAGTCGGGGGGAAGCTTCTCCTTCAGGGTCTGCTCCGTCACTCGCCGCCCGGCAAATCCGATCAGGGCGCCCGGTTCGGCGATGATAATGTCCCCCAGGGTGGCGAAGCTGGCGGTGACCCCTCCGGTAGTGGGGTCAGTCAGCACTGAAATATACAAAATCCCGGCCTCGTTCAGTCTGGCTATGGCTGCGCTGGTTTTGGCCATCTGCATCAGCGAGAAGACCCCCTCCTGCATCCGGGCGCCACCGGAGGCAGAGAACAGCAGCAACGGCAGTTTTTTCTCAATCGCCCGCTCAGCCAGCCTGGTTATCTTTTCTCCGACAATGCTCCCCATGCTTCCCATGATAAAATGGGGTTCGAACGCCCCAACCAGCACCGGCCAGCCCAGGATCGTGCCCCCCCCTGTAAGGATGGCATCCTGCAATCCTGTAGTTTCCTGGGCGCGGGCCAGCTTGTCCTTGTATTCCGGGAAGGATAGCGGATCAACGGCGTCCAGGTCCGCATCCATCTCTTGAAAGCTGTCCTCGTCGAGGGTGATCGCCAACCGCTCGGGCGCTGACAGCCGGAAGTGGTGGCTGCATTTGCGGCAGACATTCAAGTTTTTCTCCAGCTCGCGCGCATAGAGTATCTCTCCGCATTCCGGGCACTTGATCCACAGCGTCCCTTTTTCCTGGGTCACAGCGTCGGAGCGCACAGTGATGTATCTTTGTGGCTTGCGGAACAGGTCCTTGAACATGTAGTCACTCCTCACAAATCAGAGGTCGGATGCCGGAAGCCCGGATGCGGAGGAGGAAAGCCCCGCCTGCACACAGGCCGGATGTCAAAATTTTTTTATCATAATTTTTGCATTTTCCTTTTGCTTTTTCTGACCTCTGGCCTCTTGCCTCCTCCGCATCCAGGCCTTCGGCCTGGCCTGAAGAATGCGGAGTGCATGACTTCTGTATCAGATAGGGTCGGCGCCGCTCAAGATCTCATGCGCTGATTCCGCTTCAGACTCCGGAACCAGGACTTCGAAGGCGTCGCCGGCGCCGAACTGAGGAATGCCAGCCGGGCGGAGCATCACCAAAAGTCCCTCTGCGCTCAAGATCTCTTTGATCATTTCAGCGTTAGTCCTGTTTTGCGCAATGTAAACTACTGTCCACACCTGCTGCCCCTCCCCATCCTATTAGTGGTTGGTGGTTGGAAGAACAAAAGCTTTGGTCGTCAGTCGACGGCTGTATCCCGGGGCTATATGGAGCTATTCTGTAAATGTTTCAATGTTTCCGAACCGCGTATAGATGACGGCCTTGCCCCTGACCTTCATGGCCGACGTATTTTCAGTAAACTGGGCCATCATGACCTCTCCCTTGTCCAACTTCTCCGTATGGGTGAGCTTGGTATCGCGGCCGCGGGTGAGGCCGATCAGGGTCACTCCGTTCTCCAGGGCTTTTATGGCAATATATTCGGACCGCACTTCATCTTCCATCATGGCACATCCTCCTTTACGTTTATAATACCATGATCTTACTGATCTATCAAAAAGTTGTATCTCAGAGGCTGTGACTGCCCGCCGCCGGCTGTGATAACAGTTCTGATTCCCTGTCAAGCAGGAAACAGGAGCCCGGGCCGCACAACCCTTCGATCTGATAACAGAGTTCCGGCGTGGCGTCAACCCAGAAGGAGGCATCGGTCCTGATCAGCTTCTTCTGCCGCACAAAATAGAGCAGGACCGGGGTCGGCCCGCGGTGCTGGATGAAGAGTACCCGCAGCCTCTCGACTGACTCCGGGTTGCCCGCTTGGGGGTTGATCCGGATATACAAGACATGATCGGTTTTAGCCGGCCTGATCTCCAGAGGGGTGATCTCGTCTGCGAAGATCCGGCAAGTCTCTTCCTGCTGGCTGACTCTCCCCGTCACCAATACTAAGGCATCATCCTCAGGCGGGTGGGAGTTCTTGCTGTTGCTTTTCTGGATGAACACCACCTCCACGTTTCCACCCAAGTCCTCGATAGTGAAGGTGATCTTGCCGTCACCCCGCCTGGTGGTGCCCCGCTTCAAGCCCGAGACGATGCCCCCCAGGGTCACCCGGTCACCATCCTTGCACTGGGAGAGCTCGCCGATGGAATAAGTCGTCCGTCCGGCCAGGATATCCCGGGAGCCCTCGAGGGGGTGGCCGCTGATGTAAAAGCCGAGCATTTCCTTCTCGTAGGCTAACAGCTCCCGGGGTGGATATTCCGGTACATCCGGCAGGGAGCGCCGGACATGACCTGTCGCGGGCTCATCCAGGATGTCGAACAGGGAGACCTGGCCATCAGCCTGGGTGCCCTGATTCCGGCGGTTGGCCTGGACAGTCTCCATGCAGTCGTCGAGTACCGCCACCAACTGGGAGCGGCGCCCCTGCAGCGAGTCAAAAGCCCCGCACAGGATCAGGCTCTCCACCACCCGCTTGTTGACTTGGCGCAGGTCCACCCGCTCGCAGAAATCGTCCAGGGAGCGGAAAGCGCCACCCGTCTTGCAGGCCTCGATAATCGCCGCCACCGCCCCCTCGCCGACATTCTTCACCGCCCCCAGGCCGAACCGGATCCGCTTGTCGCCGACCACGGTAAAGTTGGTCAGGCTCTCCTTGACATCCGGGGGCAGGATCTCGATGTTCAGCCGCCGGCACTCCTGAATGTAAAAGGAGACCTTGTCGGAGTTGCCCCGGACGCTGGTGAGCAGGGCGGCCAGCAGGGCGACCGGGTGATTGGCCTTGAAGTAGGCGGTCTGGTAGGCGATCAGGGCATAGGCGGCGCTATGGCTCTTATTAAAACCATAGCCGGCAAAGTTCTCCATCAGGTCGAAGATCGACCCCGCGGTCTTGGGATCTACCTGGCGCTCGCCCGCTCCTTTGACAAAAGTCTCCCGCATCTTGGCGATCGCTTCCGGCTTCTTCTTGCCCATCGCCCGCCGCAGGGAATCGGCCTGGGCCATGCTGAAACCAGCCAAATCGCTGGAGACCTGCATCACCTGCTCCTGGTACAGGATCACCCCGTAGGTCTCGCTGAGGATCGATTCCAGCACCGGGTGCGGGTATTCCACCCTGGTCTGGCCGTTCTTGCGGCTGATGAAGTCGTCTACCATGCCGCTCTTCAGGGGGCCCGGACGGTACAGGGCGACTAGGGGGACCAGGTCCTCAAAACGCTGCGGCTTCATATTCCTTAGAATGTGACGCATGCCCGAGCTTTCCAATTGGAACACGCCCACCGTCTCGCCGGCGCTCAGCATGGCGTAGGTGGCCGGGTCATCCAACCGTAACTGGTCCAAGTCCAGTCTGAGCTTCTCCCTTTCCTCGATGATCCGCAGTGTGTCGCCGATCACCGTCAGGGTGCGCAGGCCGAGCAGGTCCATCTTGAGCAGGCCAATCTCCTCCACCGTCTCCTTGGGAAACTGGGTAGTGATAACTTCTCCGGTACGCTGCAGTGGCAGGTAGTGGGTCAGGGGCTCCCTGGTGATCACCACCCCGGCGGCGTGGGTGGAAGCATGGCGGGGCATCCCTTCGATCGCCTGCGCCAGGTCCACCAACTGGTGCACCTGCGCATCCTCGTCATAGAGCTGCCTCAACTCCGGCGAGGTCTCCAGCGCCCGGTCCAGGGAGATTCCCAACTCCTCCGGCACCAGCTTGGCGATCCGGTCGACTTCAGCCAGGGGAACATTGAGCACCCGGCCGACATCACGGATGGCGCCCCTTGCCAACATGGTGCCGAAGGTGATGATCTGCGACACGTGGTCGGCCCCATACTTGCTCACCACGTAATCGATCACCTCGCTCCGGCGCTCGTAACAGATGTCTATGTCGATGTCCGGCATGGTGATCCGTTCCGGGTTGAGAAAACGCTCGAAGATGAGGCCGTATTTCAGGGGATTGAGGTCGGTGATGCCGAGCGCATAGGAGACCATCGACCCAACGGCCGAACCACGTCCGGGCCCCACTGGAATTCGGTGCTGGCGCGCCCAGTTGAGAAAATCCTGCACGATCAGGAAGTAGCCGGCAAAACCCATCTGCCGGAGCACCGACAACTCATAATCCAAGCGCTCCCGGGCCACCGCCGGGATCCCCTCGGGGAAGCGCCGGTTCATGCCCCCCTCGCAGAGTTTGGCCAGGTATGAGTCCAGGCTCTCACCCTCGGGAACCTGGTACTCGGGCAGGTACAGGTGGTTGAAATCAAAGTCCACCTGGCAGCGCTCGGCGATCTCCAGGGTTTGGCGCAGGGCCTCCGGGTCATCCGGAAAGACAGCGGCCATCTCCGCAGCCGACTTCAGGTAAAACTCCTGGGACTCGAAGCGCATCCGGTTCTCTTCCTTGATGGTCTTGCCGGTCTGGATGCAGAGCAGCACATCCTGGACCGAGGCGTCCTCCTTACGGACGTAGTGGAGGTCGTTGGTTGCCACCAGGGGAATGCCCAGCGACCGGGACAGCTCCCTGAGCCCGGCATTGACCGGCTGCTGCTCCCTCAGCCCGTGGTCCATTATTTCCAGGAAAAAGTTGTTTTGCCCGAAGATCTCCCGATATACTCCCGCTGCCTCCGCGGCCTTTTTCCGGTCGCCCGCCATCAGGGCGGTGGGGATCTCACCGCCCAGGCAGGCGCTCAGGGCGATCAGGCCCTGGCTGTGCTCGGCCAGCAGTTCCCGGTCAACCCTTGGCTTGTAGTAAAAGCCCTCCAGGTGCGCCGCTGAGACCAATTTCAGGAGATTTTTATAGCCGGTGTCGTTCTCCGCCAACAGCAACAGGTGGTATTGGGACGAGTCCACGTGAGGAGTCTTGTCCAGGCGGCCCCGGGTAGCCACATAGGCCTCACAGCCCAGGATCGGATGGATGCCGTGCTGCTTGCACAGCTTGTAAAAATCCACCACACCATACATGACCCCGTGGTCGGTCAGGGCCAAGGAGGTCATGCCCAGGTCGGCGGCGCTCCTCACCAGGTCCTTGAGCCGCGCCGCCCCGTCCAGGAGGCTGTACTCGCTATGCACGTGCAGATGAACAAAATCCACTGCCATTTTTTATCCCTCTGTGTTAAGCAAAATATAGTATTCAACAAGTTCACTCTAATACCCCCGCTTCAGAAGCGGGGGTATTAGAGCGGGTAGTCATCTGTGATAAAAAGAATATGTCATCTATTTGTCGAACTTGTTAGCCTGTTATTGCTGACAGGCACGCAAAGATTGTCAAGGTAGGCTGCCAGGTCCGCGAATGAGCCGCGGTGATCGGCCTTGATGGGCAAGTTTTTGGTGTTCTGAAGCCAATCCTCTACCAGAAATGTTTTTATGCCCAAGTTTCCGGCAACCAGGTCCTCTTCCACGTCATTACCGATCATCAGGCATTCCCCTGGAGCAGCGCCCAGCAACTCGAGCACCTCTATGTAATATTCAGGATTGGGTTTGCAGAAATGCATCGTCTCGTAAGTGGTGACCAAGTCAAAGGGCAGGTCGTCGATCTCCAGCCAGCGCAACCGTTCCCTGATCGCCCGCTCCGGAAAGATCGGGTTGGTGGCGATCGCCACCCGAAACCCCTTCCGGAATAAACCCTCCATCAAGGGACGGGCCAGGGGGTTTGGACCCGTGACCTGTTTGAGGCTGGCAAATTCCCGGTCGTAGAACTCATCAAACATCGGCTCCAGGACCTCGGCGGGGGAACCGACGCGGGTGGCGAAGTCTGACCAGAAGACCTCTCTGTTGGTGCGGCTCCGGTCGCAGTTCTTGACCATGACGGCGGTTCCATGCAGGATATCGCTGATCAGCTTATCCGGTCGCAGCAGGTGGGCAAACTTGCGGGTGACGCCGTGAAAGTAGGCTTTCATGAAGACATCCAAATCCATCGGCAGCAGCGTGCCGTCCAGATCAAAGAGAAGGGCCTTGTACACCTGCCGTTCCTCCCGTTTCCAATTCAGCCTCGTTTTCAGTGTAGCATAATGCATGGGGGTAGACAAGCTGGCGGGTCCCACAGGCAGTGTTGGCCGAATGGCCTGAGGCGCATTGCTGAAACGCATAGCTGCAACGTATAGCTGAGGCGTATCATTTCCATCATCCGACTCCCCGATCTTGAGATGAAAGAGAAAATAAAAGGTGTTATATTTAAAGCGCTTGTACAATGACTTGACGAGAGGGGTGCTATGCATGGAACAGGTCGCCCTGATAGAGTGTCCATCGTACGACGTCGACCTACTCGAGCAAAAACTGAGGGATGGTTTCGGGCTGCTGGGGGGCGAGTCCTTCCTGCGGCGCCTGATCCCTGCAGGCAGTTCGGTGCTGCTCAAGCCCAATCTGCTCAGCGTCGAGGCGCCGGGGTCTCTCGTGGTCACCCATCACGCTGTCTTTGAAGCCGTGGTACTGATTGTCAGGGACTACTCGGAGAAACTTTCCTTCGGCGATTCCCCGGGCTTCGGCGATCCCCGGAGGGCGGCCGAAAAGGCCGGTCTCTTGGAGGTAGCCGGGCGTTACGGGGTGAAGTTTGAAGACTTCAAGGAATCCCTTCACGTCAAGTGCGAGGACGCCCTGCTGTGCAAGTCCTGGGAGATTGCCAAGGCGCCCTACGAGGCCGGCGTGCTGATCACCCTGCCCAGGCTCAAGACGCATGGCCTGGCTTTTATGACAGGAGCGATCAAGAACCAGTTCGGGTGCGTGCCCGGACTCCAGAAACCGGCCTGGCACACCAGGATGACCGATGTCCGGAACTTCAGCCGGATGCTGCTCGACCTGAACACTGCGTTGGGCACCGGCTTCGCGATCCTGGACGGGATCACCGCCATGGAGGGGAACGGGCCGAGCAACGGCAGCCCGTACCAGTTGAATGCGCTGATCATGGGGCAGAGCCTCAGCGCCGTGGATTCCGTGGCGGCGAGGTTGATCGGCTACAGCGATCCGCTGGAGATTCCTGCCTTGAAAGAGGCGTACGAAAGCAGGTGGGGGGCGGTGCTGCCCCAGGAGATAGAAGTGCTCGGCGAGAGCATCGAACGCCTGAAAACCACCCGCTTCAAGCTGGCAAGAAGCTCTTCCGATTCCGCAAACAGGTTTTTCACCTTAGTGACGCCGCTGCTCCGGGGAGCCATGGTTCCCGATCCCGCCCTGCGCCAGGACAGGTGCATCGGATGCCGCCGGTGCTTCGATATCTGCCCTGTGAAGCCAAAAGTGATCAGTATGATGGAGAAGGGTGGCAAATCCATGCCCCGCTGGAACATGGACAACTGCATCAGATGCTTCTGCTGCCAGGAACTCTGCCCGGAGGGCGCTATCGAACTCAGGTACAGGGGGATCGGCAAGCTGCTGCACCGGCAGAGGAGATAGCAGTCGACGACCTCCACAATCCGGGCTATCTGGCGAAATGCTCAGTAAAATGAGCATTATTGCGACTCTCTCCGCTCTCCTCTTCTTTATTGCCAGGAACATTGCCAGATTCCATCAACTTGCAAAGGACACCGGTCATGTATTCACGGCACTTCCGGCAAAAGCGTCCATCGGAAATGGGCTCTCCACAGCGTTCACAGGTGAGCAGCTTGATGTTCTTCTCTCTGCAAACATCTTCCAACATACCGCTTTTAAGCATTCGGATTATTGTCTTGGCGCTGACACCCGTAGCCTCACTGACCTTGGAAATTTTAGAGGCGGGGTTTTCCTCCAGGTAATCCCTCACCACTTTAGTGCAACTTTCTTCTTTCTCAAGACACTCCGGGCACATGTTTACAAACACGAAGTCGAAGAGTCGCCCACATTCTGGGCAATTACGGACACTCACCGGAGATCCCCTCCATGGCGCCAATCTTTTAGAAATCTTCCCGGAGCTAATTGATGCCAGTGGAACTTGAGGCCATATATCTAAAATTAAACCCCTGTCCCGGGGTACCCGAAACAGAGGTTATTATCCTCTCACTGGCAACCCGACCGTCATCGCCTTGCGGCTTTAGACTCGTTGGCTTTGCGTCTCCGGCTTTCACCAGGTTTGCCTTTTTCAGGAGTCTTTTTATTATCAAACCCTTATATTTAATTCTAGCAACGCTATTAAGCGTTTGCAATACCTTTTGTGAAAAAAAACCGGCTTAAAAAGGGCATAAAATCACTTAATGTTAGAGCACAATAGACTATTGGCTTGTCAAGCAGTTTGCCATCTTCATTTTGGTCCACACGCATCCCCGAAAGGGGCTATGAATGGGATGGAACGAATCTCTGCGCACCAGGCAATATGCTCCGGGCTGTGTTCACTGATGAATCTGGCCAGTGCATGGATAGTGGCAAGACGTTGATTGCGGGTGTAAAATGAGTATAAGCGCACCTGACTTTTAATCAGGGTGTCCGGGGTTCGAGTCCCCGATGGCTCACCAGTAAATTATAGGCACCGCAATCCCTTGCGGTGCCGTTATTATTTCCCGGGTCTCATGAAAATGCTATTTGCCGCCCATTTGCCGCCCAAAAATTCCTTGAACGCATGCAATGCCTATATTGTGACTATGTTGTCTTAGAAGTGAATCTCCCACAGGACAAGCCTGGGAGCTTCTCCCGGAAGGTTTCTCATTTCATCGAAAGCTGCCTTGCCAAGCAAGGTCTTGCAGGGTCCATTTTACCAGATGACTACTCGCTCTAATGCCCCCGCTTCTCTGAAGCGGTGGGATAAGAGCGACTACGTCACTGGTTCAACGATTTACCCGATGGCTAACCGCCACTAGACTTCCACTGAAGTGGGAGCTAAGTGGCGCTAAGCCCCTGGATCAGTGCAACTAAGGCTTCCGCCTTCGCTGGGTACCCTCTGGGTCGGCTCAGCGCAAGCCAAGTTTTACTGATAAGCTTCAGTGGGGGAAAGCAAGCCCCCACTGAAGCCAAGAACTCGTTGAACCTCGCCTGGCGTGTTATAACAGCCGTACTGTATTAAGGTAACTGGAGACATTCGCCGATGATAACTATTGAAGGATAAAACAAGTAGAACAATGTCTAAATGTATGTTTTAATTAAGGAATATATTTCTTTACATATAAATTATTGTCATTATTGGGAGGCAAAAGAATGAAAAAACCCATCAAGGTTTTGATCGTAGAGGATTCAGAAAATGATGCGGCCTTGTCGATTAACGCATTGCAGGGCGGTGGCTATGACCCGGCCTACGAAATAGTGGAAACGCCCGAAGCTATGGCTGACGCCCTCAATCGGCTGGAATGGGATCTCGTGATCTCGGAATACTCGATGCCGCGTTTTAGCGGCCTGGATGCCCTGAAGCTGTTGCAAGACAAAGACCCCGACCTTTCCTTCATCCTCATGACAGGTCAAGTCGGCGAGGATGTTGCAGTGGAAGCCATGAAAGCCGGCGCTCACGACTTCATACTGAAGGGCAACCCGGCCAGGCTCATTCCTGCTGTCGAGAGGGAGCTGCGCGATACCAGAGCCAGGCGTAGGAACAGGCAGAACGAGCAAGCGCTGCGGGAAAGCCGAGAGCGCTATCGCCTGATCGTGGAAACTGGCAGCTATGCGGGTGCTATCGGTATGCATGTCGACATCACCGAGCGTAAACGATCAGAGGATGAGCTGGCGCTCAGGGCGCAACTCCTGGACAGCGCCAACGATTCCATCGTCCTGCACGACTTCGAGGGCCGGTTACACTACGTCAACGAGGTCGCCTGCAGGTTCTACGGCTACACCAGGGAAGAGATAATGCAGAAGAACGTGTTTGAACTGAATACCCTGGAGTCTGCCAAGGGTCAGCGGCTCAGAATCAATGAACTGAGAACGAAAGGCTGCTGCGTGTTCGAGGCAGTCAACTCCCGCAAGGACGGTTCCCGGTTTCCTATCGAGGTCAACGCCAGGGTTGTTGATATAGGGGGCAAGCAATTTGTGCTGAGCGTGGCCCGGGACATCACCGAGCGCAAACAGGCGGAAGAGGCGTTGCGTAAATCAGAGGAAAAGTACCGGATGATCTTCAATGCCACCGGAACGGCTGCCGTGATCATCGAGGAAGACACCACCATATCCCTTATAAACAGGGAGTTCGAAACTCTAAGTGGCTATGCCAAAGGGGAGATCGAGGGCAAAAAAAGCTGGAAGGAGTTTATTATCCAGGATTATCTTGACGACATGATCGGGTACCACAACCTGAGAAGGGCTGATCCGGATTCCGCTCCAAAGCAGTATGAAACAGCGTTCATAGCGAGGAAAGGTGATGTCAAACAAGTCATCATTACCGTTTCCATGATCCCTGGAACGAACCAGAGCATCGCCTTTTTGCTAGACATCAGCGGGATCAAAAAGGCAGAGAAAGCCACCAAACAGAGCGAGGAAAAATTCCGCACACTATTCGAGGAGGCCCTGGTAGGAATAGGGATCGCCCGGGCAGGCAAAACGCTGATGGCCAACCGGGCTTATCTTGACATGTTTGGATATGCAAGCGTCACCGAGCTGGAGGGGACACCGCTTCTTGATCAGATAGCGCCACAGTGCCGCAGTCAGGTCGAGGAGATAGCAAGGGGCAGGGAGCAAGGAAAAGAGGCGCCGCGTACATATGAAACAGTTGGGCTGAAGAAAGACGGTTCGCAATTTCCCTTTTATGTAGAGACTGCTCGCATAGAACTGCCGGATGGGCCGGCGACAATCGGATACTTCACTGACATCACCGATAGCAAGAATGCCCAAGAGTTAAGGGACAAGTATATCCTGCTATCTACTTATAACCGCGACATCATACTGTATGTTCGCCGTAGTGATGGCCGGATTATCGAGGCGAATGAGGCCGCAGTGAAAGAGTACGGCTATTCACGCGTAGAGTTACTAGGGATGACTATCTATGATCTGCGTACAGAAGACGAGCGCCAGCTTGTAGATGAGCAGATGAAACAGGCAGACGAGAGAGGCATTGCGTTTGAAACGTACCACCTCAGAAAGGACGGGAGCGTCTTTCCGGTAGAGGTGAGTTCCCAGGGCACAACAGTCAATGGCGACCGGATTCTCTTGAGCATAATCAGGAATATCACCCTGCGCAGGCAGCAGGAGGAAAAACTCCTGATTGCCAATGAAGTGTTCGAAAATACTCTGACGGGGATCATTGTTATCAGCCGTGATGGCGTTGTCCAGAGAATAAATCCTGCATTTACGGGAATGACAGGATACAACGAGGAAGATGTGATCGGACAGAAAATAGGTATTCTGGGATATGATGCAGCATTGTCAAGCGCCGAATCCTATCGCGGCGAAACCTGGAACAAACGCAAGGATGGCACGTCGTACCTGGAAGGGTTCGTTATCAACGCCAGCAGAGATGAAGAGGGCAATGTTTTGCAGTATATAAAGAGTTTTCGCGATATTACCGAAGAGGAAGAGACCAAGCGTGAAAGGCAGCTTCTTCTGGAGCAACAGGAAAGGATGCAAAGGCTATCCTCCCTTAGCACGTTATCTGCCGGAATCGTGCATGAAATTGCCCAGCCGTTGAATGCGATCAAGTTATTGGCCGACGGCATGCTTTATCTGTATAGCCAAGGTCTTTTTAAACTGGAAGATTTTATTAAGAGCCTGAAGGATATCGCCGGTCAAGCAGAACGGATCAACACACTGATAAACCAAATGCGCTCTTTTGCAAATGCCGGTCGTCAAAATGAGGAAACACCATGTAATCTGAATAAGGCTGTTAGAAGCATAATAAATATTCTCGGGCAGCGGTTGTCAAATCATGGAATAATAACCAAGATCGAAGTTGACGAAAATCTACTGGAAGTTGTTGGCACGGCAAGCGGGTATGAAGAGTTGGTGCTAAATCTTTTGACAAACGCGATGTATGCATTGGACTCGGTCGACAAGCGTGAAAAAGAAATAGTGATTAGAACGTTTTCGCAAAAAAACAAAGCGGTAATAGAAATTGCAGATAATGCTACGGGAATTTGTGACGATATAAAAGACAGGATCTTTGAACCGCTGTTTACCACCAAAATAATCGGAGAGGGAATGGGGCTTGGCTTGTCTATAGCACAATCGATCATTGAGAGATTCAACGGAAGCATCGATGCACAAAACAACGTCAATGGTGGGGCAACCTTCACGGTCCAACTTCCCGCCATTTAAAAATAGCGAAAATAGGTGGCATCAGAATGTATATCCTGCTCGTGGATGACGATGAAAAAAACAGAGGCGTATTGGCCAAATTGTTGGATACCTTGGGACACCAGGTAACAGAGTGCCTAGACGGATACGCTGCTATAGAGGCTATTAAACTCCATGAGTTTCACCTGATTCTCACGGATATCAGGATGCCGCGCATGTCGGGCATTGAACTGCTGAAAAAAATTCGAGCCCTTCCAGCCAATCAAGAGGTTGCAGTAATCCTTTTCACCGGATTCGGGGATATGCAAACAGCCATTGAGGCCCTGCGCTTAGGGGCTTTTGACTATCTGCTCAAGCCGATCAACTTCAAAGAACTGGTCGTGTTGATCGAACGTGTTGCGGAGCATCTAGCCCTTAAGAGAGAGAACCGAGTTTTGACTAGCGAGTTCGAAGCTACGGTCAAGGCTGCTACGGCGGAAACCATGCAAGAGCCTTCATGCTTCAAGGCTCTCTATGCTAAAAGCATAATCCAAAGCCCTGATATCTACTTTTCCGATCGCATGGCGCCTCTGATTGAACAAGTGAAGATACTTCACCACGACCGTTCCCTACCAGTATTGATAGAAGGCGAAACGGGTACCGGCAAAGAAGTGATCGCCAGGTTAATACATTTTGGGGAGGAGGGAGATTCCTCTCCATTTGTGGATCTCAACTGTGCAGCCCTTCCAGCCAGTGTCTTTGAAAGCGAATTGTTTGGATACGAAGCCGGTTCTTTTACCGGTGGCCTGCCCAAGGGACGACAGGGAAAGCTTGATCTAGCTTGTGGGGGCACACTCTTTCTGGACGAAGTAACCGAGATGCCGATAGAACTGCAGACGAAATTGCTGCGCGTCCTCCAGGAAAAAGAGTTTTACCGGGTTGGAGGACTGAAAAAGATTAAAACGAATGTCCGCATCATCTGTGCCACCAATGGGGATATTGAAAAAAGGGTAAAGGAGGGAACCTTCCGCCAGGATCTTTTTTACCGCTTGAATGCTGCCCGTATTCAACTGCATCCATTAAGGGAGTGCAGAGACTCAATCATCCCTCTGACAGAAATGTTCCTAACTCGATTTGCCGAGGAAAAAGGCAAGAATTTTAGGAAGATAAGTTCTGAAGCCGCCCAGGTTCTGATCTCTTATCACTGGCCAGGAAATACTAGAGAGCTAAAGAATGTAATTGAATGGGTAGCCGTAATGTTCGATGATACCGAATTAAAGAAAGACTACTTGGGTTCTTTGTTCAAATATGTACCGGATATATCTCTTCCTACAACCAATCAGTCTGTTACCGATAGAATGATTGTAGAGGCGTTGAAAATAAATAAAGGTAATAAGACAAAGGCGGCAAAAAATCTTCAGATTCCACTTCGCACTCTTTACCGAAGATTGCATCGACTAGGACTTATCTAAGACTGATTCTGATGCAAAAAGTCTCTTTTGGTCAACTAGTATACTTCATGTAGTATCCCTAACTATGATAGCCACAATATATTGTATCACTGAACCCAAAGTAGGGGTTTCGCAGTGAAATCAAAAATAAGTTAGATCGTGACAGTGGCATGCCGAAGGGTATGCCACTGTCACGGTATTTAGGGGATGACCGGACCGGTCATCTCGTTTTGTTGTTTATATTCATTCTTCTTGCTGTATTACGGCCCCTTGTTCCTAAAGGACACTGAGCCTCTTTTTCTTTTGGAGTTTTTCTTTGGCACAATATTTGCTCTACATCCAATAGCAGATTTCTTATTTGCAAAGACTTTCAACTATTCCTGGAGGCTTACTGTGAACATATTACTGATCGATGATGATGAAAGCTGTCTGAAAAGCTTGGCTTCAATCCTTAACTTAAGAAATACTTGCCAAACTTTTACCATGCCTAAGAAGGCAATAGAGATGTATAAACAGAGTGTCTTTGATGTTGTGATCACTGACTTTTATATGCCTGACATGAACGGGATTCAGGTGCTTCAGCAGCTCCGCTCTCTCAACCATGATGCCAAGGTAGTGATTATGACGGGTTATCTAGATCCAGACACGATCATTTCTGTAATGAACAATCGGGCATATGCTCTGTTAGGCAAGCCCCTGATAATAGATGAGCTTATGGCTACTCTTGAGAGGATCGAGCAGGAGAACCGGGAGCGAGAGAGGGTAATGAACGAACACGCCAACTTAGTATTGGAATTTGCCCAGTTAAAAATTGCCTTTGAGGAACTGCTGGACATGCTGAAGAATTGGGCATCAAAGAAATACAATTCCCCTGGAAAACCACCATGAGCTAATTAGGGATGAAATTTGGTCTTAAATACACGGGGCGAAACGAAACCGGAGATTAATGCATTGAAAAACACCTGATTAGTAATGTCTGTATATGACGTAATGGCATGAATTTTGCTACTTAATAAAGTTACCAAAAAATCTAAGGAGGAGTAACGATGGCAGTAGCGATGGAAAAAAAATTGGCAAGACCTGGCAGGGAGCGTTTCGAAGGCAACTTAGCCAAACAGCAGGCCGAAAGTAAGGATTCAAGTGAAGACATGGCTCAAAAAAGGGATCTAGCCAAAAAGAAAGCATTAGAAAAAGCACGTGCGCGCACTCTTGCAAAACAACAACAGTTGGCTGAGCGGATAGCCACCGCAACAGAGCAACTATCTTCGAGCGTCGAAGAGGCCAGCAATGCCGCGACAGAGTTAGGTTCAACGATAAGTCAGATTGCCACCGGGGCAGAGGAGGCCGCCCAGGCATCCGAAGAATCCAGGGCGGCAACCAATCAAATTGAGAAGGCCGCCATAATTGCTGAACAAAGGTCGGGAGACTCGCTTGATAAGATTAACATATCCCAAAAACTAGTCAAAACTACCAGCGACGATATTGCGACTTTAATAGAAGGAATCAAGCTTAGTGCAGAATCCAATCTTAATTCTGCCAAGCTGGTTGCAGACTTGGAAAAACAATCAGTGGAGATCGGCAACATTGTCGAGGCAGTAGTTCGCATCGCCGATCAGACCAATTTACTGGCTTTAAACGCCGCAATAGAGGCAGCGAGAGCGGGTGAGCATGGACGCGGATTTGCCGTGGTTGCCGACGAAGTAAGAAACCTGGCCGAAATATCCGAGAAGTCGGCCCGGGATATACGCTCCTTGGTCTCGGAAATTCAGGATAATGTCAAGGTTGTTGTGAAGGACGTAGAGGGTGCGAGTTCCGCGGCCAGTGGCGAGGTAGATAAAGGGAAAAAGATTACCGAGGACTTGGGAAAAATAGACACTGACATGGTTGCAGTTCAAAAGGGAGCAGTGGAGATCTCACAGAATGCAAAAGACGCCAATACGGGCGCCAAGGAATTTCTCGGGTTCGCTGAGCAGATAGCATCGGCGGCGGAAGAGCAAGGGGCTGCATCCGAAGAAGTAAACCAATCCCTAGCGGAACAAAACCGTGCCTTCACGGAGATCGCCTCGGCGGCCAACGAATTGTCCCAAATGGCGGATGATTTGAAAGTTTCTACAGATGCGCAAAAATCTTCCGAAGAACTCGCCTCGGCAGCAGAGGAACTGTCGGCCAATGTAGAACAGGCAAATAAGTCATCAGATCAGATCATGCGTGCCTTTCAGGATCTGTTTCAAGGGACGAAAACCCAAGGCGAACTCACCGATAAAAGCGCCGCTCTTTCCGAGCGGTTGGTTTCAGCCTCTACACAGATGAAGGTGAGGGGTAACGAAGCGGCCACAATTATTGCGGATTTACAAAAAATTCTGGGTGAAAATAAGGAAAATGTGGATAAACTGATTGTAGGGGTTACCAGCGCTGCGGATGCCAGTCTGCAGTCTGCACGCAATATCAAGGCATTAGAAGAAACAACCAGAAAGATCGACAAGATAGTCGATGCCATTGCCAACGTCACTATCCAAACCAACATGCTGGCCGTCAACGGCTCCGTAGAGGCCGCAAGAGCCGGCGAGTATGGCCGCGGGTTCTCGGTGGTGGCCGGAGACATCCGGATGTTGGCAAACGAATCGGCAGATAACGCAGATAAGATCAAGGATTTAGTCCGAAACATCCAAAATCAGATTCAAAAGGTCACGGCGGATATTGAATTGAATACCAAAGCAACCTATCAGGAAGTTGAGAAGGCTAAAAAGAGCACGGGCAACCTTAATATTGTTGAGGGCAGCATGATCGATATTTTAAGCGCCTCCGAGGAGATAATGCAGGGTGCGGAAGAGGCCTTGGTGGGGCTGGAACAATGCCGAAAAGGTGTCGATCAAATTGCATCTGCTGCGCAGGAAGGTGAGAAAGCGACTAAGGAAGCACTGGTTGCGGCTCAGGAACAAGCCAAGGGTATGCAGGAGCTGGCAGAAGCCATCGAAGAGATCTCAGGCCTGGCGGATGAGCTTCAAACTATGTAGGAGGGATTAAAGTGGAAAACGACAACCTGAATGGCAGTAAAGCCTTTAGTGAACAGCAATTAGTCACCTTTTATTTAGACAACAGCGAGTTTGCTGTGAACATAATGAGGGTTAGAGAAATTATCAGGTACACGGGAGTTACTAAAGTACCCAAGGCTCCTGCGTATCTGGACGGCGTCAGTAACCTGAGGGGATCATTATTGCCCGTCATCGATGGTCGCTTGCTTTTCGGCATGGATAGAAAAGCGCACGATGAAAGCACGCGTGTGGTAGTTCTGGATATCCACGGGGTAGACACGGGTATTGTAGTTGACCGGGTCATGGAAGTATTGCGCGTGCAAACAAATGTCATCGAGAAACCACCTGCTGTTTGTGATGTAGAAACAGAATATCTTGAAGGCGTGGTCAAGCTCGATGGCGGCCAGCGCCTGATTATGATCCTTAACCTGGATCTGCTCTTGGTTCATGGTCTGGATGCGGTGAACGAGAACTCTTTGCATTCTGTCATCGCTGAAACAGAAGCAGGTGAAGTCAATATAATCGATGAAGACCAGTTAGTGACCTTTTTAGTGGGAAACGAGGAGTACGCCTTTGACATCATGAATGTCAAGGAAATTATCCGGGTGCCTGAAATAACCGCGGTTCCAGATACCATGCAATATGTTGAAGGGTTGGTTTCCATCCGCAACCAGTTGATTCCCATTATTAATATGCGAGTGTATTTTGATATGCCCGAGGTAACAAAAGACGATCAGGCCAGGGTGATCATCGTAGATTTGGGGAAACTGCGGACTGGCTTTAGGGTGGACAGAGTGCGAGAGGTTATCCATGTACTCAGAAGCACCATAGAGCCAACCCCAACCTTTTTAGGCAAGGACGGCGCCGAAAAGATCCGCGGGGTCGCCAAGCTGAATAACGGATCAAGATTGCTGATGTGTTTAGATATCAATAATCTGTTGCCGGATGAAATGATCCAGAAACTCAGCGAGATCGATGCAGAGGCGGAGATAGAAAAGAAGGAAGGTCAAAACGTCTTGGATGAAGAACAGTTAGTTGCGTTTCGCCTGGGTTCGGATGAATATGCCATAAATGTCAATGAAGTTCAGGAAATCAACCGCATGACCGAGGCCATACGCATGCCGGGAGCGCCTCGGTATATCGAAGGTCTCGTGAACTTGAGGGGGAACATAATACCGGCTTTAAGTCTTCGTAACCGTTTCAGCCTGCCGGAAAGACAAAAGGATGATTCCACCCGAATAATCATTGTTGATTTTAATGAAAAGAAGACAGGGATAATTGTTGATGCCGTAACCGAAGTACTCCGTTTTGAAAAAGGATTGATCGAGAATACTCCTGGTATACTGGAGCAAAGCGTTGAGGCTGATTTAATCGGCGGAGTAGCCAAGTTGAACGAAGGCAAAAGGATGGTCATGATTTTGAACCTGAGCAGCGTTTTAAATTACGACAAAGAAATCGAGGTGAAAATACAATCTGACAAGAAAGGAGCTGCGGCCAAGAGCAGTAAATCCAAAGAGATGTCAAAAGAGACCACAAAAAAGATCATAAAAGAGGCGCCCAGGAAGGCGCCCGAAGAGATTCAGAACCCCGAATAGGATGGTTGGCGAATGAGCGATAAAATTAGAGTTTTAGTGGTAGACGACTCGGCAATGATGCGAAGAACGATCAGGCAGATCATAGACAACGATCGGGATATCGAGGTGGTGGCCACCGCAAGGGATGGAGAAGATGCTTTAAGTAAGGATAAAGAATTTGCGCCCGATGTCATAACCCTAGATGTAAATATGCCAGTCATGGACGGCTTGACATGCCTGCTTTACCTGAACGAACAACATCCGGAAGCTCAAGTAGTAATGCTCAGTTCGCTCACTCAGGAAGGAGCCCTGCTAACCTTTGAAGCACTCGAACTCGGCGCCTTCGACTTTGTCGCTAAGCCTTCCGGAACAGTGTCATCGAACCTGCATGTAATTGGGAAAGAGCTGATATCAAAAATCAAATTGGCTGCCAGAATCAAAAAGAAGCACGTGGTCCGTACTCGCAGATCTATTGCATCAAGAGCGGCTACAAAAGTACAGAGAAATGTAAGCAATAACTTCGCCCAAAAGATAGTAGTTATCGGCGCCTCCACGGGTGGCCCCCGGACACTGGCAGAGATTTTACCCGAATTACCACCAGATTTGAACGCTGCAGTACTTGTAGTGCAGCATATGCCGCCAACCTTTACCACTTCTTTTGCCAAAAGGTTAAATGATAACTGCCAGTTGGGCTTTAGCGAGGCCAAGACCGGGGACTATCTAATTCAAAATAAAGGATTGGTGGCGCCAGGCGGTTTGCATCTAATAATAAAATTGGAAACTCCTTACAATAGGGTCAGGTTAACCCCGAATCCGAGCGATTCCTTATTCATGCCTTCAGTTGACGTGACCATGGATTCTGTGGTGGAGACCTATGCTTCCAAAACTGTCGGTGTTTTGCTAACTGGAATGGGTTCGGACGGAGCGGAAGGAATGGTCAATATCAAAAAGGCGGGCGGGATTACTATTGCAGAGAGTGAAGAAACAGCGGTGGTGTTTGGGATGCCTCGCGAGGCTATCGAGAGAGGCGGGGCTGATATTGTGGCACCGAGTTCCAAAATAGCAAAGGAAATAGAAAAAGCCGTAAAAAGGATATAACAGGTGAATATGAACATGGCAAGCAAAAAAAGTGATGAAGATTACATTTTTTTAATTGAGTCAGAGGAAATGCTAATCGAAGCCTCCCGGGCGATCCTGGAAGTTGAACACTCCGGGATCGACCTGGAGGCAATGAATAAAGTCTTCCGGGCTGTGCATAGCATTAAGGGTGGCGCACAGATGATAGAATTCTTTCCGCTAGCAGAGATTGCGCATCACCTGGAAGATTTACTGGTTCCCTATAGGCAGAGCGACCAGAAAGTTAGCGATGAGATAGTCGGCCTGATTCTGAACGCAGTAGATCTTATGCAGGATCTTATCGCCGGCTACAAGGCAGGTTCAATAATTGATGAATTCAAGGTAAGACAGGAAGAGCTTTTAAAAAAGATAGGCAAACTCAAGACCGGTAAGAGCGTAATGTTATTAGATAAAGTTAAGGATGATATTAATAATACCAATAATAGAACTATAAATAATGATCAATATAAGAATTTAGTTTATATTAACTTATCTTTTAAAATAAACACAGACATGTTAAATGTTAAGCAAGTTCTAATAGAAAAAAGGTTAAGCGATTTAGGAACTATAATATATTTTAAAATTACAGGAAATTTAGATGAAATAGTTATAACAACTAATGAAACTTATTCAGCAATTGCAGATAATCTAAAAATTCAAGATGTTGAACAGATCCATATGTTATTCCTTAATGAAAACAGGAATAAAAGAGCAGTTCCTAAGAGTATTTTGGATTTCCTCGTTCGTAACTTTGAAGAATTGGCACATGAGATTTGGAATGGTGAAGTTGATGAAAATAATCAATCGATTGAACTATTGGAAAAAATGTTAATGAATAATTTACAATATATCCAACCAGACCTATATGATCGGCTATTCATCCTGGTTAAAACATTGAAAATATGGCTTGATCTTCAATATATTGAGTTAGCGCTAATAATAGAAAAACAGATCATTTCTATCTGGGAAGAGCTGTTCCCTATGAATTGCACACAAGAAATGTTTCGGCTCATAAAACTAACTGATAAACATATTGATCGGAACATTTTATTGGCGTACGTAAAGCAGGACGATATAAAATATTATTTTATAGATTTAAGCGAGGTCGAAGTTCTCGAGCTGGAGGAGTATGAACATCTCCGCACTTTTAAGGAAGCTTTAACTGCTGAGGGGAAAGTGGTTCACTTAACGACCCGTAATCGAAGGCACCTGTTTTTGCCTAGAACTATAACCGGTTTAGCGCTTTATTCGAGTCCGTCCCAAGCTTTTTTTGATCTGAAAGGTGGAGACGAGTTGCAGAAACAAATGAATGTCCTGGTTGTAAACGAGGAACTCAGTGATATTGGTCTGAGCAGCAATAAATACAGCATTAAATATGTGGCCTCTATTCCGGAAGCCGAAGCATCATTTAAGACAGAGAAGCACCATATAGTGATAATTTACTCCTATAATAATGAAGAATATTTGGAGCTGGTTCGCTTTATCAAGGACTATGATGTATTCACTGAAATTATTGTCGTAAAGTTGGAGCCGTCCATAGATTCGCTGGTGCAGGCCTTTGAGGGCGGGATTTATGATTTTTTAGTTGCTCCGGTTACGGAAATAAAGTTAATAGAATCGATAAATGGAGCCACTCAAAAAATTACTAGATTATGGTCACAGATAGAGAAGTTAGCATTGAATAAAAAAGCAACAAGATTGGAGGTCATTGATGTCTCAAGATGAATATTATGATAAGATTGTAGAATTAATCTATAAGGAAACGGGAATATCATTTGATGAAAATAAAAAATATTTCGTTGAGCGAAGGATTAACGATAATATAAAAAATTTACGATTATCAAGCTCAAAAGATTACTATCGTTTGCTTAAATATACAAAAGAAGAATATCATATTCAAAAATTGATCAACGATATAACGATAAATGAAACATATTTTTTCAGAGATTTCGATCAACTTGACAATTTTGCAGAAACGGCTCTACCTATTTTAATCCGTGAAAAAAATAAAACTCGCAACATAAGAGTATGGAGCGCAGGTTGCTCTACTGGTGAAGAACCGTACACATTGACCATAATCCTGCTGGAGTTGCTGCCTGATCCTTCTAAATGGGAGATTGAAATAACGGGCACAGATATTAATACTCGAGTTTTGGATGAAGCAGAACGTGGAGTATTTAACGAACGATCTGTTAAGGATGTCCCCGATGAATACCTAATAAAGTATTTTAAACTAAGTAAGGATAAATACCTGGTGAACGATGAGGTAAAGCGGCTGGTTAATTTTCAGTACGGAAATATATTAAATCGTGATAGATTGGATTATTTTGATCTGATATTTTGCCGTAATGTATTAATATATTTTGATGATGATATAAAAAGTAGAGCAATAAATAATTTTTTTGATTCTCTAAAGCCTGGTGGATTTATTTATTTAGGTCATGCAGAGACATTTAATAACCTTTTAAATAAATTTAGGACGATAAACGTGAAGAATACGAATATATTTTGCAAGCCTTAAAGAATTAGGTGATCATTGTGATAAATAAGAACATTATACAATATGGTATTACTAGCATTGGCAGGGCGCTCGCGGAAATGAGGAATGATATTTCCTTAATTGAACCTCATTTGGAATATATTAAAAAATACTCTTCTCTGTGTGAATTTATTGAGATCAATAGGATATGTTATGAGTTACAGCGCCTTATGGTTTTTATTAACAATAATAATTTGTATGAATCATATATTGGAATTATTAATGAAATATTGGATGACTTTGAAGATATAATGAATGTGTCTAGAAATGCCAGTAGTAATATTAATAATATAGATTATATTAATAAAATTAACATTGATTTCTTGTTAGAAAAAATTAATAATATTATTTTATCTGGGACAAAAAACACTGGACAAATTGATTATGATAGCAGCAATGATCAATTGGAGATAGATCTAACAGAGTCCTTTATTTTAGAAGTCGAAGAAAACTACTCGTATGTATGCGATGAACTCTTGGTTTCTTTGAGCAACAACCCTAATAACAACGAATTGATCTGCGAGCTTTTCAGGGTCATCCATTCTTTAAAAGGAAACATCGGATTATTGATCAGTTCTTTCTCAAAGGAATCCCATAATGTGAATAATGCTCAAGTAGTCCTGGAAGTCTTTCAGAATATCGAGACCTTGCTTGAAGAAGTTAGAGCCGACAAGTTGAAGTTATTACCGAATATAATTGATATATTTTTTAAAACGATGGATTTATTGCCTGAATTAGTGACAGTTATCAAGGAAGATCAGGGGCAAATTATTAACAAAAATATATTAGATGAAATAAAGGATGCTAGAGAAAATATTATCAAGAACAACGGAAATATTGAAAATAGCACAAATGTTGTTAGTAAGACCATAGACATTTCCAGTAAAACGATTAGGGTAAGTGAAGATAAATTAACCAAACTTATCAATCTAAGTGGTGAACTTGCGACAATAAAGAATACGATCGTTCAGCTTGTACGCAAAATTAATACAGAATATAACCTTCCCTCTTTAAGTAAAGAGATTAAAGAAACCGGAATTCAAATTGACCGTATCTATAAAGATATGGAACAAACGACGTTATCGGCGAGGATGGTTGAAGTTAAACATGTATTTCAAAAATTCCCACGCGTCATCAGGGACTATTCTATGCAATCCGGGAAAAGAATATTTCTCGTGATGGAGGGAGAAAACACTGAACTAGACAAGACCATTATTGAAAAAATAGGTGATCCTCTGATGCATATGGTGAGAAACTCTCTTGACCACGGGATCGAGATGCCAGAAGAGAGAGAGTCTGCTGGAAAGAGCCCCGAGGGAAAAATTATCTTAAGGGCATTTAACCGGGGAAGAAGCATCATTATCGAAATTGAGGACGACGGTAGGGGGATCGATGTAGAAAAGGTAAGAAGGAAGGCAATAGACAAAGGATTTATAACAAGCATACAGGCTGCTGGGATGACAAAAAAACAACTGACAAATTTAATTTTTGCGCCGGGATTTAGTACGGCTGAAAAAACTACAGATGTATCTGGCAGGGGGGTGGGCATGGATGTTGTCAGAAACAACATTTCTGCCTTAAAGGGTTCAGTCAATGTCTTCAGTCAATTAATGAAAGGTACAAAGATCACAGTCCAGCTGCCCCTTACGCTGGCTATTACAAAAGGGTTGCTCACCAGAATAGATAACCAGATATTTGTTTTTCCCATCGATAATTTGGTGGAATCGCTTAAGGTGAATTGCAACGACCTGATGTCTGCAAGGGGGGAGAGGATATTGGTAAATAGAGGGGAGCTAATAGGTATCATTTCTTTGGCTGAGGTTTTTGGTCTGCCTTATAGCGAGAAAACGGAGCTTTCCACTGTTATAATCACGGACGGCGAAAATAAAATGGGAGTTGAGGTGGACCAGATAATAAACGACCAGGAGATACTGGTAAAACCGCTTCCGGAAAATTTAACCGGCGATCAAATAATAAGCGGCGCCACTATTCTAGGTGACGGTACAATTGCCTTGGTCGTTAACTGTTTAGAATTAATAAGCAAAGGCAATTAATTAATCTGGGGAGATTAGCAGATGACGCAATATGTTCATACCCTAGTAATATCAACCAGGAATGTATTAAATGAGTTAGGTATTGAAACGAGCAATTTGTTTTTTATCAAGGAAGAAAACGTGGAACAGTTTGATGTTGCTGTTATCATCGGGCTTGCCGGGGGACTGCGGGGGAGCCTCGCTTTCATACTAGATGAAGATGCTGCAATTTCCATAGCAAGCATTATGACTAGTGAAGAATTGCGAACATTGAATGATGTAGTTAAAAGTACTCTATGTGAATTGGCAAATATGTTCGCAGGAGCATTTATTTCAAATCTTCATTTTAAAGTTGAGATAACACCACCAACACTAGTTATAGGAAAAGATATAAAACTTCAACAATATATGAATGATAGTGTGTATAGGGTTGTTATTCCATCAAAAAGGGGCCACTTAAATTTGAGCCTTGGATTAGAAATAAAAGGGGGTAACTAATATGCCCAAGTCTGTTCTTGTTGTTGACGATACTGCGTTCATGAGAACAAAACTTAAGGCTATCCTTGAAGGTATTGGTCTCACTGTGATAGGAGAGGCTTCAGACGGAGTTCAAGCTGTAGAACAATATAAGAAAATGAAGCCAGATATCGTGACACTGGACATTACAATGCCTGTAATGGATGGTATGTGTGCTTTATCTGAGATCATGCAATATGATTCAAAGGCGAAAGTTGTGATGGTTTCTGCTTTAGGATATGAAGACTACATTGTGCAAGCAATAAAATCTGGTGCACGAAATTTTATTATAAAGCCATTTAAAGATGATAAAGTGAGAGAGGTCGTTTCTGCGCTATAGGAGTGGTCATCGTATGGTAGAAAGTGATTTACTGACACAATTTAAAGATGCCACTTTAATTATGTTGGAGCAGCTTGGATTTACAAGTGATGAATTGGATGGAACTGATATATCGGATAAAATTACTCAGTGTGATAGCGGAGTAAGCTTTTTAACAACCGTTACAGGCGATATGGAAGGCGAAATAATATTAACTATTGGGAAAGAAGTTGCGTCAAAGCTTACTGAACGTTTAATTGGCGGACTTATAGCTATATCATCACAGATATATCAGAGTTCATTAGAAGAATTTTGCAATATCTTAATTAGTCAAGTATGCAAACAATTAAATAGAGGGGGTGTTAAATTAAGACATACCCCCCCGAGACTAACAAGAAATGTTGATTTAATCACTGAGCCATTAATTACAATGAATTTTAAATGTGGCTTGGTGAGCTTGTCATTTAATGTTAGTAGCAAAGAAGAAGAGGAACAACTTTCACTGTTGATTAATAAAATTAGGAATTATGATTTAGCGACTTGGGAGCACAGCTCTACAGTTGCATTATTAAGCCATAGGATCGGTTCAGAAATGGGATTAACTGGTTGGAAATTAGATGAATTATTTAATGGTGCAATACTGCATGATATCGGGAAATGTAAAATCTCCGAAGATATTATTTTAGCCCCCAGACTGCTGACCGATGAGGAATGGACTTTAATGCGGGAACATGTAACTTATGGTACGGAAATTATGAAGGATTATAAAAATTTGATTTGGTTAGTTCCTTATATTCGTTATCATCACGAACATTGGGATGGAAATGGTTATCTCAAATTAAAAGGGGAATCCATTCATGCCGGTGCGAGGATTGTCGCTTTAGCGGACGCCATTGATGCCATGATTGGACCACGTTTATATCGTGATAGCTTATCACCAAAGGAATGTATTGAAGAAATAAAAAAACATGCGGGTACACAGTTTGACCCAACAGTTGTCCAAAACTTTTTAAATTTAGTATCAAAACAAGGGAAAGATTTATGGGATGAATTAAAGTCTATTCATATATGGCATTACTAGAGAGACTACTATTTGACAAGGGAGGATGACGCGTAGTTATGGAAGCGAACGACGGGGCTGCCGCAAAGAACGGCGAGAAGGATTTATTAGTGTTCGATGCACTTCATGTACCCGTGTTTGTTGTAGATAGAGACGGAAAAATTGTTCGCGGTAATAACGCCTTTGCGGAGTTGGTGGGCAAAAAGAGAGAGCAGCTCAAGGGAACTTCCATCACCTCCCTGATCAATTCAGAGGAGAGCGGCGTGCAGAGGAGCCTCTCTGGTGACAGCGCCTTTATCGAGACCTGGGCGACAATCAAGGACAAGAGGTATTTCTTCGAGTACAGGCCCACCCCGACCTTTGATTCCAAAGGAGATATCACAGGGGTCATCGAGGTGATCATAGATCGCACTGGCCAGAAGCTAGCGCTGCAGGCGGTGCAAGAACTGGTTGACAAGGCCAAGGCCGGGGATCTTTCAGCGAGAGCCCGGGTCGTCGCCGAGGGGGATTACAAGGCCCTGGTGGATGGCATCAACGAGATACTTGACGGCTTCATCAACCCGCTGCTGGTTGCTGCTGATTACATCGAGCGTATCTCTAAGGGTGACATCCCGGATCATATCATGGAGGAGTACAGCGGAGGTTTCAACAACATCAAGAACATGCTGAACAATCTCACCGAAGAGATAAAGGGCATCCTCAGCCAGATGGGATCCCTGACCGAGGCAGTTTCCGGGGGTGTTCTCACCCGGCGCGGGGATGCCGAAAAGCTCCACGGCGCCTACAAAGAGATTGTACAGGGCATGAACGGCCTGATCGATTCCATGGCGAACCCGCTCGGAGACCTCACCGTATGCCTGGAAAGGATGGCGGTAAACGACCTGACCAAGAAGATGTCCAAGGACTATCCGGGTGTCTGGAATGAGCTTAAAAACGCCATAAACGGGACGTTGGAAAATGTAATACGCGTCCAGGAAACGGTGATTAAAATCGGTAACGGAGATCTCAGCGATTTAAAGGTCTTTAAGGAAATCGGTCGGAGATGCGAAAATGACCAGTTGGCGCCAGCTTTTATCAAGATGATGAGCGCCATCGATTTGCTGATCGGTGAGATTAACCATATGAGCAGCGAGCATGACGCCGGGGACATCGACGTGGTGATCCCTATTGAGAAGCTCGAGGGAGCATACAGAACCATGGCTGATAGCGTCAACAAGATGGTGGACGGCCACATCGCCGTCATGAAGATGACGATGGCCTGCGTCGAGGAGATTGGCAGAGGCAATCTAGAAGCACCGCTGGAGCAGTTTCCCGGCAAGAATGCCTTCATTAACGATACGATTGAGCGCCTGAGAGACAACCTGTGGAATTTCTTAGCCGAGATGAACAACATGAGCAGCGAGCATGACGCCGGCGACATCGACGTGGTGATCCCTATTGAGAAGTTCGAGGGAACATACAGAATCATGGCTGATTACATCAACAAGATGGTGGACGGCCACATCGCCGTCAAGAAGAAAGCGATGGCCTGCATCGCCGAGTTCGGCAGGGGCAACTTTGAAGCCCTGCTGGAAACGTTCCCAGGCAAGAAGGCCTTCATCAACGAGACCATCGAGCAGGTGAGGATCAACCTGAAAAACCTCATCACGGATGCTGAAATGTTACATATGGCGGCAATCGAAGGGCGCCTGTCAACAAGGGCCGATATTTCAAGGCATCAGGGTGATTTTCGCCGCATCGTCCAGGGAGTGAACGAGACGCTGGACGCCGTGGTCATGCCGGTCAACGAGGCCTCCGAATGCCTCAGGGAGATGGCCAAGGGCAACCTGGACGTGGAGGTGAAGGGAGACTACATGGGCGACCACGCCGTCATCAAGGACAACCTCAACGCCACTCTGGCATCCCTCAACGACATCATGAACCAGGTCTCCGTGGCAGCGGATCAGGTGGCCACCGGGGCGCGCCAGGTCTCCGACTCCAGCCAGTACCTGTCCCAGGCGGCCACGGAATCGGCCAGCTCCCTCGAAGAGATCACCGCCTCCATGCACGAGCTGACCTCCCAGACCAACATGAACGCCGAAAACGCCACCCAGGCCAACCAACTGGCCGCCCAGGCAAGGGTCAGCGCCGAGAAGGGCGAAGAACAGATGAGCAACATGGTCAAGGCCATGAACGACATCAACGAGTCCGCGGCCAGCATCTCCAAGATCATCAAGGCGATCGACGAGATCGCCTTCCAGACCAACCTCCTGGCCCTTAACGCCGCCGTCGAGGCAGCCAGGGCCGGCAAGCACGGCAAGGGCTTCACAGTGGTGGCCGAGGAGGTCCGGAACCTCGCCCAGAGAAGCGCCGCCGCCGCCAAGGAGACCGCCGAGATGATCGAAGGCTCCATCAAGAAGACCGGGGTGGGCACCAGGATCGCCGAAGACACATCCAGGGCCCTGGAAGAGATAGTCTCGGGCGCCACCAAGGTGACCGACCTGATCGGGGAGATCGCCTCCGCCTCCAAGGAGCAGGCCCAGGGCATCGGCCAGATCAACCAGGGACTCTCCCAGGTGGACCAGGTAACCCAGCAGGTGACCGCCAGCGCCGAGGAATCCGCCTCCGCCAGCGAGGAACTGTCCAGCCAGTCCCTGCAGCTCAAGCAGATGCTGGACAAGTTCAACCTGAGAAAGCAGGGTTTCGACATGGCAGCTTCCGGGCTGCCGGAGGGGATCACCCCCGAGATTCTGTCAATGATCAGGGACATGATACTGTCGCAGCAGCAACGCAAGGATGGCACGGCAGCTGCGGGACAGTCCGGCATGCAGTCCAGGCCCCCAGGCGGCAAATCTCCCAAGAAGAACGCGATCAGGCCATCTGACATCATTGCCCTTGATGACAGCGATTTTGGAACGTTTTGAAACCATGAAATTGTGAGCTTGCCGTAAGATATGGGGCGTTCCTCAATAATGGTTCCACCTGGACACACTATGCTTCCGTTGCGTTTTATAGCAGAAAAATAGGATGCAAGGTTGACTGGGACCAGTCCCAGCAAGCGATTACGGTGACCTATTCCGGGCCTTGACAGCAACACCTTATTATTGAAAAAGCGGCCGCCCAGTAGGCGGCTTTTTACCGGTTTTTACATTGATTCATACATCCTTTTCATCTTTTAAAACAGATAACCCCTATTCCGGGTTGCCGGAATAGGGGTTTACATCCGATCTAAACTGGCAACCCGACCGTCATGGCCTTGCGGCTTTAGACTCGTTGGCTTTGCGTCCCCGGCTTTCACCGGGTTTGCCTTTTTCAGTTTGCATTTTCATTATACCACAGCTCCCGCTTCTGAGCGGAGCGGAAGCGGGGGTAGTTTACAAAAGCAAGTGAATATCACTGCATTACAAGATCAGAAAAATAGATGTTTGTGACCTTTCCGCTGGTTAAATCCTTATTGAGACTGTCCATTGATAGATCCTTAATCTTTACACGATTATTCAAAAAATCTTCGCCTGTTTCGCTGTTAAATAGGCTGATTAGGCAGTCACGTAACTGAGGTTCATTGTTCTTTATCTCGGTTTCCACTGTTTTGTCACTGGTTACCAGTACAATCGAAGTCTTTATGTATTTCATATCACTGGTATCCGAAAGATTAGTAATTATCTCCCCTAAATCATAAGTATA
The DNA here is from genome assembly GCA_050013155.1 of Thermacetogeniaceae bacterium. Classification (GTDB taxonomy): domain Bacteria; phylum Bacillota; class DSM-12270; order Thermacetogeniales; family Thermacetogeniaceae; genus Palsa-1188. The sequence continues at coordinate 63,567 of JBEKFU010000001.1, forward strand.
GGTTATTGTTGAGGATGGGGCTGCGGCGGTGGCATGTGCTTGCTTGATGAAAAATAAGCCTCCGCATACTAAAGCAATAAGAACGATACCAAAAACGACTTTAGTAGCAGTGGAACCAGATTTATTACCTGCTTCCGATTTCTTATCTTGTCCATCTTCTGTAAGACCAGCCATGTTTGTCCTCCTTTAGTCTAAAATATAACCCCCGTCTGGGGATGCCCAAAACGAGGGTTTATATTTTTACTACCCCTCACTGGCAACCCGACCGTCATAGCCTCTCGGCATTAGACTCGTAGCTTTGCGTCCCCAGTTTTCACCGGGTTTGCCTTTTTCAGTTTCTTACTACTATTTACTATACAACGTTTTCACAGATCCGCAAGCATTGTATATCAATTTCCTACTACAGTCCTATATGAAAGCTGTCTTGCTAACCTTAAACTGCCGCCGGCTCATTATAAAGCAACCGGCACCACCAATCTGAATCGAGCGGCTTTTCGAGGAAGGGCGCAGGCGCACCAAGGTGATCGGGCGGTGGTCGATTGCTTCGGAATCGGTGGACTGAGAACGGAATCAATGGTCTCCGATGGAATATGCAATATGCAGCAGTCATCTTATTAGCGTTTTCTTAAGACACTCACTGCAGCCCGTAGTGCAGGTTCCTATGGTGCTGGCGATTTAACGATTTCTAAGCTTCAGTGGGGGATTGCCTTCCCCCACTGAAGCTTAGAAATCGTTAATCCAGGGACGTAGCCGCTCTTATCCCACCGCTTCATGTACTCCGCATTCTTCAGGCCGGGCTGTAAGCCCGGATGCGGAGGAGAAGCGGGGGCATTAGAGCGGGTAGTCATCGCGGGTAAAATTAGGTCAGGAACACAGAAAACGTGATTGTCACGCTTGAGGGATATAGAACGCTGGAAATATTCAACCCATTGGAGGTGATAGAATGAGGGATTTAAGCCGATTGACGCCGGAAGAGCGTGCGTGGTTCGAGGAGATAAAGGACGAAGAGTCTGCCCTCAGGGATGTTCATGAGATACGGTTATGGAATTATATCGAAACCAGATATCTAAAACCGCAGGAAAGGATTGACAGGGTTAATGCCCTTGCGAAAGAGATAGCAGCAAAATACGGGTTCAAGATAGTAAAAAGCCCAAAACCGAAACTCCCCTGACCGGTATCTGCTTAATGTGGCAAAATGAAAAGAGCGTACCCACCAAATTACCGGGTACGCTCTTTTTGAACTGTACTTACTTGCCTAGGACGGTGAGCATCTTGTAAATCATCACCGCTGCCTGTGCCCTGGTGGCGTCGTCATCGGGGGCAAGCGTGTCGGTGTTCATCCCGCTGACGATCCCCGACTTGACGCCCTCTTCCATGCCGGTGACTGCCCAACTGCTGACCGCCGATCTGTCGCTGAAGGCAGTCAGCTCGGTCCCGTCAACGGTGGGAGCCCTGGTTCCCAGGGCATGAGCCACCATCACGGCCATCTGCTCCCTGGTGATCGCTGCGTTGGGAGCAAACAGGTGATCACCCGTGCCGGAGACCAGGCCGGCATAGACGGCGGTGTTGACGGAGTTGTAGCACCAGGAATCGGGTGTGACGTCCGTGAACTGGCCGGTCGTGCCGGCAGTGTTCTGGCCGAGGGCATTGACCAGCATGGTGGCAAACTCCGCCCTGGTGACGGTGGCGCCTGGTTTGAAGGTTCCGTCCGGAGATTCCTTCTGCCGCAAGCCTTTCAGAA
>JBEKFU010000002.1:0-42311 GCA_050013155.1 Thermacetogeniaceae bacterium
CGCCCGGCGGCAGGCGAGAGGATGGGTCTCTAAATGTCCATGAAAAGTATACCACATCGGAGCAATGTTTTCCAGCAAGTGAAGGTGATTCCTATTCAAGAAGTTCTTGAACGCTATGGTGTAGTGATGCATGGAAAATACGCACTATGCCCCTTTCATGATGACCACAGACCTTCTTTTTACGTCTATGATGATGGCTTCTACTGCTTCGCCTGCGGCGCTAACGGTGACAGCGTTTCGTTTATTGCCCGTCTGCTGAATGTCCGTCCTCTTGCGGCGGCGCATGATATCGCGGCGAGATTCGGCCTGCCGGTAGAACGGATCCGTGATAGGCAACAAGTGAAAGAAGAACTCAAAGCAGCAACGGAGCAGATCGAGGCTCAGCGAGCGTTGAGGGGCTGGGCGCACCGGGCTTATGTCCGGCTGGCCGCATATCGGCGCTGCCTCTGACTGATATTGGAGACCCCGGATGACATGAGGGCGGATTACTGCGACAGGTTGAGCTATGCGGACGACATTCTAGACCTACTTCAATTTGGCACTCTGAGGGAAAAGCAAGCCAGCCAGGATGCTGCTCAGGCTGGGAAGTTGGGGCTGTTAGGGATGGTGATCGCGGCATGATGACCACTAAAGATAAGGAAGCATTGGAAGCAAGGATGAAGCAATACACCGAAGAAGCTTTACAGGAAAAGGAACTGATCGACATCCGGCAAGTGTTTGACCTGATTGATCAGGAACTCAGGAAGCAGATCGGCGAGAAAACCATGACCGAGGCGCTGCGCTCCTACGTCGAGGATGCGATTGACGGCATCGCCTTGACGGATGATCCAATCGACCGGGAAACGCTCAAGCGTAACCTGATCAAGCGGTTAAAGCCTGTCGGCAACTACCGATCAGCGATTGATGATAAGGTCAAGAAAAAGATCACTATGCTCCGGGCTGATGATGAACCTGCCGCGCAGGATGATTCGAATCTAGAGCCTGCGGCGGTATTCCCTGGCCTGGTGGACATCGTTGAAAATGACAACGGTCTGCCGGCCTTTCTTATCGCGGAGACATCGGAGACAGAATTACAGGTGTGCGGCACGACAACGGTTGACGGAAAAATTGTCTGCCCACCAAGCCGTGAATCCATGCCGTTCATGCTGCCAAGAGCAAGCGAGGTTTTAAATTGGTATGCGCTTGACAATGACCGGCAGTTGTTTGCAGACCTCGTTGAGTACCATACGGCAATATCGGTACTGCCAAGCGACAATTATTATATCCTGCTGGCGGCCTATGATATGCTGACCTACCAGCAGGAGAAATTAGACTACCTCCCGGAGATCGACTATGAAGGAGTGCCGGAGCGCGGCAAGAGTAGGACAGGCAAAGGTTCGGCCTATGTCTGTTATCGAGGCGTCCATGAAACAACTGTCCGCGACACTCATCTGGTGCGGTATGCCGCTGAATTTAGGGCGACTTTGTTCATTGACACGATGGACTTGTGGCGAAAGGTTGAAAAAGAACACAGCGAGGACATCATACTCGGACGGTTCGAGCGTGGGCAGCGTGTCCGGCGGGTGCTATGGCCTGAGCGCGGCCTGTACCGGGACAGCCAATATTATGATATTTTCGGACCCACCCTGATTGCCACCAACAGGAGCGTAAATCACATACTGGAGACCCGGGCGCTGACGATAAACCTGCCCGAAGCGGGGCGCACATTCAATAACGATGTGAGGCCGGAAACATCGCTGCCATTCAAGGAGCGGCTGGTCGCTTTCCGGGCAAGACACTTGCGGGACGATCTGCCTCGGATAGATAAGCCCTGCGATGGACGGCTTGGAGACATAACAAAGCCGATTATGCAGATGATCCGCATGGTATGTCCATGCCTTGAGTATGCCATGCAAAAGCTGATCGAGGACTACCAGCAGCAACGTCTCAGCGAAAAGGCCGACACCTTCCCGGCCCGTGTTTTCCTGGCCTTCCTTGAATGTAAGGAGCAGGATAAGTTTATTAAGGGCGCGATTGCCGTTGCCGATGTTGCGGCGGTTGTCAATGTCGGTCTGCCGGAAGCGAAGCAGATTGATCCCCGGAGTGTAGGCAGGATATTGGGGCAGCTCGGTCTGCAATCAGCGCGCCGTCATGGAGGCGTCCGGTTTTATCTGTGGCCTGATGATGAACAAATAAGGAACCTTAAAAAGAGCATGGGGCTTGCCGACGATCAAAAAAATGATCATGAAAGCACCCTGACACACCCGAAAAATATGTCTCCAACGTCTCCCATGTCACCAGACGGAGACAATGGAGACAACGGAGACGTTTTTTTAAGGGGTGCGGGTACGGTGCAACGCGATCTTTTTTCTGAGGGGGCGATCTGATGAACGCGGTCCTTGAACTTGAGCGCGCTGGTTATTCGCTTACCATTGATGGCGATCAGATCCGTTATGCCTTGGCGCCTGGGCGAGAGGTTGACGCGGCCACCGTTAAGCCCATGCTGGAGGAACTGCGGGCGCATAAGCAGGATGCGCTTGTCTACCTGCGGCAGCGACCGCCTGCCGATGCTGACAAGCTGACCACCGGCACGCCTGACGAGTGCATCGCCCTGGGCGCTGCCTGCCGTGAGCAGATACGGCAAAAGGGATACTGCCTGGTGAGAAGCGCGAACCTGGGCGGCGCGGTCCTGGGCGGCGAAGTGATCGCAGTTGTGGACTCCGACACCCGGCGCAACCTGGCACCGGCTGGATATGTAACCTATACCCTGCGCGAGCTGGAGTTATTGGCCGAGGGATACCAGGCCGGGCATATTGTGACCATCGGAGACCTGCGGCTGCTGCATATCGCAAAGAAAAAGCTGGGCGGGGTGATCATCAAATGAACCATAACCTATATGAGATTGTTCTTACTGAACCACAAATGGAACGTATCACACGGATAGCGCAAGGGGTAACTGCTCTTGGCTACGACGAACAGGTTTCTATGGCAGATATGCTAAACGTGATGCTTGTAGCGGGGCTTGAATACCTGGAGCAGAGGCTGGGCTTGCCGGAGGTGATCATCCATTGAGCCGGGAGATCGAGATCCGCCTGCCGCGCTGCCGGCTGGTCTTGTATGAAAAGGAACTGCTGGCGCTGCTGAAGGAACACCCGGGCATATGGGCGGCAGGCTTGAAACGAGGCAAGGGGTTAATACGGGCAAGGCAAGCAAATAACCGAAGGGAGAAAAATTACAATGAAACAGGAGCTTAACGAAAGTCCAGGCACCCTTTACGATGCAGCATACCGCGAATTGGCCGCACTGGAGCGCCCCGGTTGGCAGCGCTACATCGAGCAGCACCAGCCTACGCTGGCGGGGGAACTGTGCCAGGCCAACGCAAGGTTTGACGCGGCTTCGTTTGCCGTCAGGGATTTCGAATGGCGCGAAGACGCCGCGGACATCCTGGCCGAATTCAAGGAGGCCCTGGAGCAATGGCGGCAGGCCAATCTAAAGGCGATCCAGTATTTTAATGATCACCAACCCCCGACCATTGCCGGACCGGACCCTTCTGAGGCTATCCAGACTCGGGAGCGGTTTGTCAAGCAAAAGTACGTGCAGGTCTGGTCAGATGAATTGAGGGAACATCTGTTTTTTATCAGCAACGATCTCGACAGGTTGAATAAATGGGTACCCGAGAACGTGAAGAAGGTTGCAATTGGGTTGCAGGAACTTCGACTACAACAGGGCAGCATCACCGACAAGCGCGGCCTGGCAATCCTGGCTGCCGCGAAAAAAGCGGGGCTTCTTGAATGATGGATGAGTCCATGGTATCTTCTTGGCGCGTTCAATGAAAGGCGGCGATAATTTTTGAAGCCTTCAGCGAGGTTATCACGCAAACAGGAAACGGCGATCTCCTGCCTCCTGGAACAACCAACTATTAAAGAAGCGGCTGTATTCTGCGGGGTTGGCGAAGTAACCCTGTGGCGCTGGATGCAGCAACCTGACTTTCAGGAATGCTACCGGGCAGCCAAGCGGCAGGTAGTGGAGCAGTCGATCACCAGGTTGCTGCAGGTAACTGGCGAAGCGGTGTCAACCCTGCGGGAGATCATGCTTGATAAGGAAGCCCCTACAAGCAGTAGAGTATCGGCGGCAAAGACCATCCTGGAGACAGCGATCAAAAGTGTTGAGATAGAGGACATATTGACCAGGCTTGAGGCCTTGGAGCAGGCTCAGGCAGATAAGGAGCAATGTAGATGAACATCGAGAAACGCCTACAAGTGCTTGAAGCGAAACGGCAGCCAAAACAGCCAGACCGGTTTGATAATTTGACCAAAGGAGAAATCGACCTGGTTATTCTCAGCTTAAATGCGCCGGCCCTGTTAAATAGTGCAGGCTTGAAGAAAGCCCAGGAGTTATTGGCCAACCCAGATGGTCTGCCAGGTAAGTGCAGCGCGATGAGCGATGAGCAACTTGATGAGGCGATCAAGGCTACGAAAGTTGCCCTTCTGGATTCTGACTGGCAATCGGATTCCGCCTTTTTAAATCTGTATCTCGTGAAGCCTGGTACCGACCACGAGAGTTGGCAAAGCATACGAAAGGCGGAATTGCAATGAACATAAGGCAGCGTCTCGATAAATTGGAGAGCAGGCTGATTCCGCTGTCGGAGCCTACCGTGCTGGTTGTTCACCTCGATGGAGAGGCGCCGCCCGGCGTTGCAGACGTGAATAAAGCCGTAGCGGAAGCCCGGTGCTGTAATCAGAGTGTTGCTGTGGTGATGACAGGACAACTGCAGGCAGGGGCGCGGTGACGAAAATATTCAGGGAGGCGATTGGCATGAAAGACTTGACCAAGGATTACCCGCAGGTGGAAGCAAGCGAACGCTTTAAGCTGATGTTAGCCGCGTTAGCCCTGGGGGATGAGGCAGAAGCCAGGCAGCTCGAGGATTCCTGTCTGGATCAGCATTACATCATGGGCGATGCAGACTATGTCGGACGAATGGACTCTTCTCGGATTGTGGTTGCATCCGCAGCGCTTGATTGGCTGGTAGTGGAAAAACGCTTGGCCGTAGCAGAAAAAGCTCATGCGATGTACCTGGAATACCTGCGTAAAGATTATGAGCTTCCGACTGAGATTGAAGCCACTATTAAGTCCAGCAAGAGCGATCTCAAGGCTTATCTTACAGCCTTGGAGGTATTTGCTGATCAGATTGGCGTTCCCCTCGATCAGATGGTGCTTACTTGGTACCCTCCGCTGATGGAGTGGATTGAAAGCCGCCGATCGCAACTGGCCGATGCGGAACTCGATCAGAAAACTTTTGATAAAGTCCTGACGTGCTACAGCGAATATTGGGAGTCAAACATGGAAGATTGGTTAAGTAAAACTTCTACCCGAGGGGGTGAGTGATTGCCGGATATGGAACATCCTTGGAGAGTCATTGACACAAAACGGAAGCCGGTGCAGAAAACGCCGGCCAGACTGGAACCGATGTCGGTGAAGGAATATCTTGACCTGAACCTTTTCGAACCGGTAGAAGCGCTGGTAAACAAAGCAAGGACAATAGTCGTGCTCCGGATGAAACGAGAAGATGCACCCTCTATCCAAGAGGATGCAGGCAGTTGCGGAAAGGATGATCCAGATGCCAGATGAGCAGTTCAGCAACCCATTGAACCAAGGCGATCGCCGGCAGAAAGCAGCCAAATACATTACCTCAGCATTTATAGTCGACTGTTTTTTACGTGAGAGAATAGCTTTGGCCGGTCCCCCCATGACGCCTGATGAAGAACTCCCGGAAGAGATCCAGGCGGCTCGGCTTAGCGGCAAACTCTGGCTTCGGGCGCTCCTGGATGCCATGGCGCTGTTCTGTGAGAAGGCCAAGTTAAGGTTCGAAGACGAGTCTATCTGGGTTTCGGCGGATGCCCCTGGATTTATAAAACTGGTTGAAGATCGGAGGAGAGCGCTTGAAGACGTAAAGCCCGATCCCGAGCGTGTCAACTATATTCTGAACTTTTATGGTGACTTGTGGAAGTCCCAAGCAGGCGAGGATATCGGGCTTCTGGTCCATTGATTCATGAGTAACAAAATATTTCACGGAAATAATCTAGGAGGTACATCATGATTCTCGATTTCGTGCAGATGAATCAGAAACAGAATTTGACCAAGTTAAAACAGCAGCAGGTAGCGGCCAGGGCGAAGGCTCAGACTGATGCCGATCCTCTGAGCTTCATCCAGGCCAATGCCAAGCTGGTCCAGGAGCGCAAATCATACGAAGGCGCAGAATGGCTGTGGGGCGGCGTTAATTGCAACCCTGATCGCAAGTTGGGGCAGTTTTCCTCTGCCAAGAATGTCTATACGATCAACAAGAGACTAAGAACGCGCCCCGGTTGCACCACCAATCCCTACGCCCTATCGTCGGCTCCGGTGTCATTGCATGCGGCTGCAACCCAGGGTGTAACACCGAAGCTACTCGTGGAGGTCGCAGGGGGTGCCTTGATGCGATGGGATGCAACCGCCAATACCTGGATTGAGGTGGGCGCCACTGCCTTCGGAGGTAGCGGTTTCCACTCATGCACTTATACGCAGGTGCAGCTGACCACCCCGCCAGGGCTTTCACTCGTCAGCGATACGTATCTGATCCTGGTTAATGGGGTAATGCAGGCTTACTACGACATCAATGCCGATAATCTGCAACCGATTCTTCAGGAACTTACCGCGGATGGGCCTCTCCCCATGGCCCAGGGTTGCGCCAACGTCGCAGGATGGGTGTTCCTGTATCAGCAGACCACGCCGGAAGCGTATATGATACGATATAACGACGTTATATCCGAAGGTTTACCCAATGCTGGGCAGGAGAGTCTTGATTATTGGCCACTCAAAAGCAATATAAATGCCTCACTGGATTCTTCACAGCCTGTCTTCAACGTGATCCCCTTTCCCGATCACGCCGTTGTGCTGATGCCGCAAAAATGCAATAGAGTCTATGGCACAAGCGTTGCAAACTTTTCAGCAGACGTTCCGTATCCTCTTGGGATGTATTCTCGGGATCAATGCGCCCTTGTCGGGCTGATCGCGTATTTCTTGGGGGCGGATCTGAAGGTCTACCAGTATGCTTCCGGTGGCCAGCCGCAACACATCTCCGACGCGATTGACTATTACCTTCGGCAGGAGGCCAATCCCGGCTCTGCTTTTGCCGTCCAGTGGAATATGCAATTCTGGCTCTGCTTCCCGGAATCTACGACAACGACGGTTTACGTCTTCGACCAATTAGAAAAGGAGTGGTTCATCTACTCTTTACCCTATGTCCTGACCTGCGCCGCCACGTTCTCAACGTCATACATGGGAGCGCCGCTGCTTTATGCGGGACTCTCTACGAATCATTTCATCAGTCTCAACCCGTCAACTAAGACCGACGATGGAAATCCTATCGATAACGACATGATCCTGGGGCCGTTCCCCGCGACGATCAGAGTCAAGCCAAAGACCTTCCACATCCAGGCTCTGCCGGCGAACAATTTTAAATTGAACGTCGCCGCCTCGACGGATGGAGTGTCGGAGATCGCCTGCCCGCCGATGCTGTTTACCGGGACGACTTTTCAGCACTTGCAAAGCTCTCTTCCGAATATACCGGGGGTAATGGAAGGGTACACCAATATGATTCACCTGAGATCGACAGACTATATTCAGGAATTGTTGGCGGGCTCTATGACCGTCGTTGAAAAGGTGGTGAAGTAATGGCCCTGCCGATCTATCAATTGCCCGTCATATCTCCATATCCAATGACGGCAATAGATTCCGAGAAAAATGGCCGAGTTAGATGAGAAGATCGAAATATTAAGGAGTGAATTGTGATGACCACAAGCAGCAGCCCGTATCTCTTCAACCAACCGCAAAATCAGGCAGGACCAATGGCGGCAGCGGCAATAGCGGCAAGACCGCCAGCAGGGACAATAACCCCGGCGACTCTCACCCCGCCAGTGACACCTCCGGTGGCCCCGCCTGCGACTACAGCCGGCACAACTACGGCGGCGAATCCGGCATCTGCTGCCGGACCGTCATTTACGCTGGATGATTACAACCAATATTTAGCGTCCCAAGCGACTCCTGCAGGGCCTACTACTGCTCAGACTGCCGCGGCTCAGGCTCAAGCCCCGCCGAATACGACATGGATACAAGATCTCGCGCCAGGCACGTATTATGATTCTTCAACCGGGATGGCTATGGTTCCGTTGCAGGGAGGGGGATACGCCCAACTCAATCCGTCGCAATATTCCATTGTGAACGGGGAGACCTACCTGACCCAAGATCAGTGGAATCAATATCAGGCGAGCGCTTATGCGCTGAATCCCTATAATCCGTCATCGGATATCACTCAGCAGAACATCAATGACCTTATGAGTTATTTTGACGCCGGACAGCAGAAGGCTCTGGGCACCCAGCAGTCGGCAGCCTTGCAATCCGCTCAAGAGGACATTCAAGAAAACATGACTGAAGCTCAGCAGAAATATGCTCAGCTCACTTCCAACTTGAGCTATCAGGATTACATCAATACACGAAATGCAACCTACGCCCATCGAACCCCCGGATCGGCTATGGCTGAACAGGCAGACATCGGCAATCAATTCTCCACGGATTATGCCAATGCGGCGGGAAATCTTGGCACAGATCTGAAGGATATTATGACGAAAGGCAACGAAGGAATCGCCTCTCTCACTTTAGCCGGGAACACGCAAGAAGCGCAATTGCATTCAGAGGAACTTAAAGAAGTCATGTCCTTCTTACAAACGGAAGGGAACAATACGGCGGAAAATAGGCAGGCAATTGTAAACTACTACGATAATCTTACGAATGAAGCAGAGAAACAAAATCTAGCACAGTATGAATATGGCTGGCATTATCTGCCTAAGACAGGGAAAGCGGCAGGAGCAGGCGTAGATAGTAGCGGATTAACAGCAGCAAAGCAGTTGCAAGATGAAAACCTAGCAGGCGCATATAGTGATTTGCAGCGTAGGTGGTGGAAAATGGTTGCCTCGACGGGAGATCCTTCAGGCAAGAAAGCCTATTATCAACTATACAACATGATCGTCAATGGCACGGCAGGTTATCAGGCGCAGGGGATCAACCCTTCTACGATGACGGCGTATCTCGAACAACTGTATAATCCCGGAGCAGCTTCAACGACTACTACCACAACGGCCACAAGCTAGGAAGTGATCATATGCCTTTTGATAGCTCTTTTCTGGATACGGTCCAACAGGGGATGTATCCGGCTCCAGCGGCTCCGGCTCCAGCGGCTCCCGCGCCGCCTGCCCCAGCACAGACACATTATACCGGCCTCGGCGGTGTGTTCGCCGGCAATTCTACGCCTTCATTGAATCCTCCAGCAGGGCAGCCGGATATATGGCAGACAATCGGCAGCGAAGCGAAGCGCATCGGCCTCGATGCTTCAGATTTCGTCGGCGCGCTCGTTGACAATTCGCTCCAGATGCAGGCCATCCAGAGCGGTAGAACTCCGCCGCCTTTAACAGAACGGCAGAAGGCAGTCACTGGAATAGCGCAGAAATTAAGTTACGGGGCTGCCCAGGGATCGCATCTCTCCGCGTGGCAACCACAGGACGTGGCGAAGATGCAGGCCGATCCTTATGCTAACACTCCTGCTGCAAATATAGCGGGGGAGATCGGAAGCACGGTGGGGACAGTGGCTCCTTGGATGGTTGCGTCGGCGGCAACCGGAGGGGTTGCAGATGTCGCTGGTCTTGGCGCAGGAGCGTTAGAAACTGCGCCGCTATGGGAGCAGATATTGGCGGCGGCAGGACGCGGTGAATTAACCTCTCAGCTAGTCAATGCTATAACGAGGACTAATCCCATCTCACAGCAGGGCGCTCAGAACGCCATTCTTGGCCCTGTCATGGAGACAACCGGAGGGCTGGTTGGAAAAGCCGTCAAGGGTCTGCCAGCGGTACTCTCGCGCCCGATAACCGGGGGCGTGAGCATGGCTACCGGTACTGCCGCATCCGCCGCGGCAATGACCCCTGAAGAACGCAAAGGCATACTCCCCGCGGCACTTAAAACGGGTGCGGCTGTGGGCGCGTTGGATCTGTTCATGGCCATGCTCGGAGGATCATCCGTGTTTGCCATACCAGGAGGCGCGGCGGCGGAAACAGGGATCGCGCCAGAAACGGCAGGAGCAGCGCCAACAGAAACAACACCCGCACCAGAATCGCAGGAGACGCCCCAGATTGCCCCAGGCCAAGAGCAACCACCGGGGCAGGTAGGAACCACTCCGCAGGGTACGATCCCTTATCTCAAGGGAGATGATCTTGCCAAGGCGCAGACAATGGCCGATCAGATGATGGATACTTACAAGAAAATGTCTCCCGAAGATCAGACAGCAATTCAGGCTGCATCCAAGGCAGGAGATAAGCAAGAGATGTTGAAAATCCTGCAAAAAGACCCAGCGACAAAGCAGATGATCGGTGGTGTCGGAGCGGCCAACCCCAGGGACATCGCGGGCAAGATCAAAGATATGTCGGAACTTCAGCCGCCGCAAAAAGGGACGCCGGAAGAAGCAGCCCAGGCGCAGAAGTTGGCACTGGCGCAGAAGGCGAAGCTCGACGCGCAGGCAGAGGATCAGAAGAATCAGGATGCTCTAAAGAAAAATCCAACAACGGATAATGACATCGAGCGCGCCCAGAAACAAGGACGCCAGAAAACGCAATCCCGCAATATGCCTCTTGATGAGAGGATAAGAAGGATCTATGCCGCAACGGTGGACAATCAATACAGGATCAAGAACTTTACCGATTTTCTTGCCAAGAGAACAGCCGCGTCAAATATCGATCTCCCTCTCAAGGACAAACTTGATCTGGCGGCCAGTCTCATGGTGGGAGCGGATACCACAGCGCACGACATTCTTTATAAAAACATGGTTGACCCTGATGGCAATATCATCGAGGGATCGGAATCTGTCAAGGCCATGCTCAGCAGGATACCGAAAGAATATCTCAAGTATGATGGCAATAATGGATCTATTCTCGATACATACATGACGATGAAGAGAGCCGTTGACGTTCTGGCGAGAGGGAAGAAGGTCTTTCCTGACTCTATGGGCTACACTCCAGATGAGGCGGGATCAGAAAAGGCAAGGGCGAGAGTCGCCTATATGGAAAGTAAATATCCCGAATTGAAACAGATCGGCGAGGATTTCTATAAAAATCAGGATACCCTTATGCAATCATGGCTTGTCGGATCGGGCTACTGGAGCCAAGCACAATATGACGCCATGAAAGCTGCTGATCCTCATCATATAAAATATCAGCGTGAAGTTCTCCCAGCAGAGCGATCCCAATATTCAATCGGTAAGCAGATGACCGGATCGCAGAGGGCGATCTACTCCTTTGTTGACAGTTACATCGAAGATGTGACCCATATCGTCAATAAGGTGAGAGCCAACGATGTCAATGTCGTCCTCCACAATGACATTATTCAATACGGCGATCCCGATAATCCTGTCCCTACTATTCCCGGGTGGGGGCACCTCGATTACGACGATCAGGATGGATTGGCAAAAGAAGCTCAAGAGAAGATGAACTCTCACGATCTGGCTGATGATAGTCTCGAAAGCAAAGCCATGGATGAATTGAGAGAGCCGGTCGATGACCCGAAGACCATTCAGAGTCATGGCAACGGGGTTGTCGCCCGGATAAACGGCAAAGCGATCCGAGTAGAGATTGACGACCCCGAATTAAAAGATGTGATGCAGCACATCAAACCTCAGGCACAGAAGATTTTCATAATCAGCGCAGTAAATCACGCCTTCCGGGAGGCCACGGTCGGACTGAACCCGATCTTCGCTGCATTGAGGCATGGGTTTTTTGAGTACCCGCCAGACTTCTTCGCTTCCAAGACGATCAATGCCTATAACCCGGTCGATTACGTCAAATTTGTCACTAACCTGACACAAGCCATGTTCGATGAATTTCAGGGTGGAGTCCTTGGCAAGACGAATGAGAGGTTCGACACCTATCAGGCAATGGGAGGCGGCAGGGCTTCCCCGGCAGGCGACGACATCAGCGGACTGGCGCGCACCAGGAGGGACATCGTTCCCGGTGAGTGGCAATCAAACCCGATAAAAGCCGCGATGCACGTCTGGGACAACACCAAAACATTTATTCGGAATTTCGATGCTATCTTCCAGGCATCCGGCAAGCTCTCAGAATTTGGACGTTGGAGAAAGATAGATGACAGCCCCGAAGGACGAAAGCAGGCTTTTGCTCAGTCACAGGCCGTTGGAATAAACTACGGTCATATTGGTGGCGCCGCAGCTCGGCAAGCAAATGAGATCATTCCCTTTCTCAACGTGGGGATTCAAAGCGTTGACGCGATGGGGCGCGCTCTGACGGAAAGCCCTTCTAACGCCGCCCAGGTTCTGACCAAGGTATTCACTACGCTGGTCGTTCCTTCCGTTGCCTTGACGCTCTACAACCTTCGCAATCCCTATTACAACGGGACAACGCCGGGGATCACCGGATTATCGCAGTACAACAAGGATCATTACTTTTGCATCCCTGATCTCCTCTCTATCAAGAACGGTTATGCCACGAAGTTCATCAAACTGCCGAAGCCCAAAGGATGGGGCGTCTTATTCTCCACGCTGCCGGAGCATATAATCACGGCTATCTACCAGAAGAATCCCAAGCAGATGACCAACTGGGGCGACGATCTCCTGCAATACTTTACCCCAGTGGATGAGTCGAATATTGTTCAGCCGGCTTACGGTGTGTGGGCGAATAAATCCTATACGGGATCGCCGATTGTCTCCAGCAAGCTCTCTCAATTAAGTCCTGAGTTTCAATCCGACCAGAATGACACTTGGCTGGCAAAAGAGGTAGGACAAAAAGCGAAGCTTTCCCCGAAAGATATTGACTACCTGATGCAATCCTATACCGGAGTATTCGATCAGTTGGCAAGTCCCGGCAAGACATTACAGAGCGATCTGATCGCCGATCCCTCGAAGTCCAATGACATCGAGACCAACTACTACAACAGGAAAGCACAACTGAATCAGGCCATCGCAGACTTCAAGCAGAAAGGTGTCAAAACAGCAGACTACAACCCGGCGCTGGCCAGGGTATTCGACTCCACGGCCAAGGGAACGCCAGGAGCCAGGATAGAAGCGCTCAGAACGGCGATCCAGAATGTCCAGAATAGCAAACTATCGGACACGCAGAAACAGACTCAGGTATCGGCCCTGCAGCAGATCATGGATGCTCTGATGCAGCAGGTATTGGCAGGCAATTACTCTGTATCTGTGTCTACGAAAAAAGCGACCGATCCATTCAAGGCATCATCGAGCAAGGGGGCGTGGTGATGTCTGAGCCCCTGGCGGCGTGGGCAAGGTGATCTATGGTGCAGGCGCCTGCTAAGCTGGTATGGGATCAGCCTCTCACTTGAATATCTTTCGGCTTCAAAAAAACTAGCAGTCCAATAACGATAATCCAATAGGCAACCGATAATAACACAAATATATATAGCATGTTTTCGTAACGAATAAGTCCACCTTTATCAATTGATAATCTTAGTTGGTCTCCCCATTGCCAATTGAAAGGCGGGTAGCCACCTGCTTTCTCCCAGGCAATAGCATCTATATCTGTAAGTGGTGGAGGCCACACAGATGGTAGAGGAGATATAAATAATCCATTGGAGTTGTTGGAATCCACATTCTCATCTATCTTTTGCATCTGAGCGTTATACTCTGCATTATATCCTGTGGTCAGTTCGTTATTGTGCTGTTTTATTTGCATAGCCTCATCTGAGCTTAGCCATGCATCATGCGCCGCTTGGAGTGTTTCATCTTTTGTATAAGATGAATTGTCATTGTTTATGGCCTGTCTAAACGAATTGAAAGGCGGCAATATCAAGCCTAAAGCTAATACCGCAAAAGCTAAATACGGGCAGAGAAAAAGGATAAATTTATTTCGCATTTCCATATCCCCACTTCATTAACTGCCATTTTTACTACCATTTCGACGCAACAGAGGAAAGACCTGCCTGAAACCTAAAAATTGGGGACAAGATGCAAAGCAAAAGCCCGGGCATGTTCACCCGGGCAGATTATTTTACGTGAAATATTTTAGGACTGCTTTCAGGCCGGGGCCTCCTGCCTGAGTCCAATAAGCAGATGGGCGGCAAGTTGAAAACCGTCTTGGAAGGCTTTCATTGTTTGTTCGTCGTTGAGTACATTAAAGTATTCGCTCAGGCTACATGAAATTTCCTCAGCCTTCTTCTCTTCAATGCCGCCACGCTCCAGGATGCCATCGATGCCCACCTGACCCAGTGGGATATCTTTCTGTATGGCATATTTTCTGTGTGCGGTCTGTGTTGTCTCCCAACTGGTGCCGATCTGCCTATAACCCAACCACTCCTTGAAAGAATCCTCAATTCGTCCGCCGAACTCCATTACTGCGAGACCTCCTTTTTGTTTTCGGGTGCCATGCCCAGCAGGTGCAGCATGAGCAGCGCACCGTCCTTGACGCCTCTGCTGTAGGCGGCCTCTTCATTGCGAAGCATCGCGTCAAGAATCGGGGCGGCTGCTTTGCCGGCATCGCTGAGGCTCATACCTGCATCCAGTAGAACCTGCTCCACCGGGGCGCTTTTAGTCTCGTAGACATTCCCCATGTCAACACGATCGCGCAGGAACTCCTCAAAATCCTCTGGCATAATGCGGCCGATGAACTCCATGCTCATTCTCCTCTCAAATTTGTTTGTTGCAGGATTGACCCTTTCCGGTGTTGAACTCTTCCCCTGGAGCGTCCGGCCAGTCCTCTCCAAGAGCTAGACCGGGCTTTCCAGGTACAGCCCTGGGCGTATGCCTGGGGCTTATCCGTTTACCTGTATCCTTCGATATGACCACCTCCTGCCCATATAGGTATTCTCTTGAATACCATTTTACTACAAGCAAATACCTATGTCAACAAATAATTACTCCATGAAAAGTAAATTTTACTTGCTATATATCCTAATATGCTTGTATACTATACTTATAGAAGGAGGGATTCACGTTGATCAAAAATAGGCTTTCAATAATTCTCGGAGAAAAGCGGCTTAAAATGGCTGACGTGGTGAGGGGCACCAATTTGGCTAAAGCAACAGTTCACAAAATATATCATGAACGTGTAAGCAAAGTTGATTACCATGTCCTGGGCAGGTTGTGCGCCTATCTTGAGTGTCAGCCCGGCGATCTGCTGGTCTACATTCCAGATGAAGAAAAGGCGAAATGAAAGGGACAATCGTTATTACTCTTGGGGACAAGCAGGTGTTCAATATCGGCTTTTCAATTGACACCGAAGAACTGCATAAGTTGATTGAGTCGCCATATTTCCCAGCAGAGAAGATCATTGAACAAGGACAACTCAAGGATGCCTACAGCGTCAGAGAAGCGGCAGAGAAGCTAGGCGTCAGCAAGGATACGGTCTATGACCAAGTAAAGGCCAAGACAATACCGTTCCGCAAACTTGGCGGTCGAGTCGTGATTCCCAAAGCAGCCTTAGAGAAGTGGCTGACTGAAGCCAACCAGGTAAATACAAGCGCAGAATAGCCCCTAAATGGGGCGCGAATAGTCCACCTGGTATGAATACGTGCAGCGAATTAGACCCACGTTAAAACGCAAATATGAGGGAGGTTGCAGGCATGGCAAAGCGGAGAGGCAGAACGGGCAACAACGAGGGCAGTATCCGGCAGCGCCCGGATGGAACATGGGAGGGCCGCGTCTCCATCGGCTATGACTCCGAGGGCAAACCGAAGCGGCAGAGTTTCTACGACAAGACCCGGCAAGAAGTTGCCGAGAAGATGAATGAGGCCCTGCATCAATTGCACATCGGTGCTTTTGTTGACCCGACACGGATCACCCTGGGCGAGTGGCTGACTCGCTGGCTGCGTGACTACAAGAAGCTACAGCTAAAGGATACCGCATATTCAAACTATGAAATGGTTATCCGTCTCTACCTGGCTCCATCCCTGGGTTGCCGTCTGCTGCGCCAGGTACAGACCCCGGACATTCAAGCGGTTTTCGCATCAATGATTGAAAAAGGACTGTCCAGGAGAACCGTCCAGCTTACCAGGGTTGTGCTCAAGGCGGCGCTGCGGCAGGCTGTGGAAGAGGATCTGCTGATCCGCAACGTGGCCGAGTTTACCAAACTGCCACCCCTGGAGGAGAGGGGCGAAGAACCACAGCATTTCACCAAGGAAGAGGCGCTGTGCCTGCTGGACGTTGCCAAGGAGGACCGGCTTTTTGCGGCGTATCATACGCTGCTGCTGACAGGCCTCCGGCGCGGCGAGATGCTGGGCCTGGGGCGTGATAGCCTTGACTTGACGGCAAAGACCCTGACCGTCCGGCGCTGCCTGGTGGAAGTGAAGCACCCGGATACCCACAAGGTTACACTAGATTTTCATCCCCCAAAGACCAAGAAAAGCGCCGCAACCATCCCCCTGGAGGATGGCCTGGTTAAGTCTCTCAAGTCCCACCTGGCGAGGCAGGCGCAGGAGAAGCTATTCTTTGGACAGGCATACCAGGATAACGGGCTTGTATTCTGCACAGAGGACGGAAAACCGATATGGCCGCGCAACTTCAACACCCGCTATGAGAGGCTGCTAAAAAAGGCAGGGTTGGAATACCGCAAGCCTCACAGCACGCGGCACACATTCTGCACTCTGCTTCTGGAGGCCGGAGAGGATTTGGTAAACGTCTCAGAACTGGCCCGCCATGCCAGTATTCAGGTAACGGGTGATATTTACTCCCACGTGGTTGATAGAGTGAAGCGGAAGGCCATTGACAAGCTGGGGCAAATCCTCAAGGCCGAAGTTAAATAAAATTATTACAAATTTGTTCTGAAAAATCTTTCTAAATTTTTATAAATTTTTTTCAAAACTAATTGCTTTTTCCCCCGAATAGAATATACTTAATTTACGAGATTTGTTTCCTGTTATTCAGGGATGAATGGCAGGCGAGATTTAGCGATTGGGATTGGGCTATATTTATGTCCAATCCCAATCTTGCTATATAGGCTTTGGGGGAGGTTGAAAGTTTTGCCTGATACTAGAATAGCCATGTTTATTGATGGAGGTTACCTGGACAAACTTTTACAGCTCCAGTTTAACCGTGCAAGAATCGACTATGAGGCACTTTCGCAATGGATGGCAAGAGGCAATGATATTCTCCGCACATATTATTATAACTGCCTTCCTTATAAGGGTCACACACCCACACCTGAACAGGAACGACAATATTCAAACGCCCAATCATTCCACGCGAAGCTAAACATGCTGCCTCATTATGAAGTAAGAGAAGGCGTTTTGGAATTTAGGGGCATTGATAGGGATACGGGAAGGCCGATATATCAACAAAAGAGGGTAGATATCAAATTAGGTGTTGATATGGTCAGATTGGCCTCAAAGGGCAGGATATCCCACGCTGCCATATTAACGGGTGATAGTGATTTTTTACCAGCGGTTGAAGCAGTACAAACAGAGGGAGTTATATTATGGCTTTATCACTCAACCTATTTTGATCTAACCAGAAATATAGATTGTCGGCCACACGGAGATTTGGTTGCCAAAGCTGATAACCGCACTACAATTACTCAGGCCGTCATAGACTCCATACTCAGACACTAGACAAGCAATCGTTCTAAATCCTCAATTGGGGTAAAATTGGGGTAAAAAAGGACAATGTAAAAGGCTTCCAACCCTGGAAGCCTTGTCATTTCTGGTGCGCCATGAGGGAGTTGAACCCCCAACCTTGTGATTAAGAGTCACCTGCTCTACCAATTGAGCTAATGGCGCATGTTCACTTGTGCGGCATAAAAATGGCTGGGGCGGAAGGATTCGAACCTACGCATACAGGATCCAAAGTCCCGCGCCTTACCGCTTGGCTACGCCCCAGTTTGATATATTGGGGTGGATGATGGGGCTCGAACCCACGACCCCCAGGGCCACAACCTGGTGCTCTGCCCAACTGAGCTACACCCACCGTGTTGTCCGGTGTCAAGCAACTAATATTTTAATCACAACCCGGTACGTTGTCAACCGCTGGCGCGGAAATCGTTGTAGTCGGATTGTTTACAACCTGCCATGCTTCTCCTTCTCCTTATACATCGCCCTATCCGCCATCAGGATCAGGCTCTCCACATCAGGAGCCATGCCAGGCTCCCAGACATCACTGCCGATGCTCAGTCCCAGGTCGCGGGTGGCCTCGTCGGCGGCAGACCATATAAGGAAAGCCACGCGTATCCGATCTTCTACCAGGCGAAGCCCTTGCCTGTCAGCCCGCACTATGGCCGTGAACTCATCCCCGCCCAGGCGGCAGGCGATATCCCTCTCCCGTAGCGACGACCGGAACAGTTCGGCAAAACCCTTCAGCACCTGGTCTCCAACCAGGTGTCCGAACCTGTCGTTGACCGACTTGAAGTTGTCGATATCCATCATCAGCACTCCGAGTGGAAGACCTCTCTTCTCCGCCAGGTAAAGCTCATTTTTGATCAATTCCCGGAAGCCTTGACGGTTGTATAAACCAGTCAGGTTATCGGTCACGGCGCTGGCCTTCAGATCATGGAAGATGGTATCGAATGGCGTATCCAGGACACGCAGCACCACGCCTTCGTAAATCAATACATAGGAAGCCAGTTTGAAAATGTGCCTGACAAAGTTCATGACACCGTAAACATCAACGTACAGAAGGCTCAATTCGGACAGAACAGTGCAAGCCATGGCAGCCATCAGGATGCGGTACAGAACCAGGTCGAGCCGGCTGCGCTGCCGGTAAAACAACATCATGGCAGCCAGTATGAGCAGGGAGATCAGGTAATCGCTCGCTATCTTGAAAACGGTCGGTCCCTGGCCACCGATGTAGCAGTCCGGAAAGATGCGCAGCCACATGATGGACAGCAGCAACAGGCCGGTCACTGCGGTGTAGGTCCAGAGCTGCAGACTGGATGAAAACCGGCGGCCGGCGATCACGGCCGCCAACAGGAAGGAGACAGCAAGCAGGTAGCGGCCGGCAATCCACAACTGGGCGGCGGTATTGATACCCTGGACCGGAAAGATGCCCATTCCCTTATAGGTAACAATGTAAAAAAAATCGATCACGGCGATGAACAGGTAGGCGTTACCCAGGAAGAGCAGCAAGGCGTTGCCGGAATACTTGTAGGTCCGGGTAGTCAGGACATAGATCGGGGCGGCCACGACGAGAGAGAATCCTTCCAGCAGCGTGCGATAGAGCAGGTAGTTGTTCCGGTCCACAACATAGAGAAGCAGCACCACCAGCAGACCGGCGGCCAGCCTTGACGCCATGGCGAGAGTTTTACGTAAATCCTTTCTCATCGACAACAGGCGCTGGAGACCGTGCCGTGCCCACCCAGGGGGTGGGCACCCGGCGAGTGCCTGGGAGGGCACCAGTCAATCAGGTGCCCGCCTGGCGGGCGCGGAGAAAGCGCCGCCCCTCCTCTCGCAAAACAAATAGTCACTCTTTGAATCACGCAGCTTTAAACTTTTGTAACAGACTGCGGAGTGCATCTTCATCCCGCCGAGCGCTCCAAAACCAAATAGCCACTCGACCTCTTTCCGAATTGTTGCAATTTCGCAAACAGAGTGAACAATCCATACATACAATATATTCCTTCATGCCCTCTTAAAATCCTGCAATAAAGTTCGAAATTTGTCATTAAAGGGATAAAGGGGCGGCTCTTGAATAGTCTTTATAGGTTTTCACGATGCCGGAGACATCGCCAACCTCTCACTCGCACATCATAAAAGACGGGCGCATAGGCTATTTACCAGAAGTTTCCGAACAAAAGGAGGGGTTTGAATGAATACCGATGGCCTCAATCTACCACAGCCCTTTGTGCCTCCCGGGCAGCATCAACTGCCGCCGCTGCCCTATCTCTATAACGCCCTGGAACCGGTGATCAGCGCCCGGACAATGAAGATCCACCACGACCGCCATCACAAAGCCTATGTGGATGGCCTGAACAAGACAGAGCTACAACTGGTGGAAGCCAGGCGCTCGAACAACTTCGAGCACATCAGGGGACTGGAGCGCAACCTGGCCTTCAACGGCTCCGGCCACATCCTGCACAGCATTTTCTGGACGGTCATGGCTCCGGGCGGCACTGCACGGCCATACGGCCAGACCGAATATCAGATCATCAGGTACTTCGGCAGCGTCTCCGCCTTTTACAACCAGTTTTCAAATGCAACCAACGAGGTCGAGGGCTCTGGCTGGGGGGTGCTCGCTTGGGTGCCTAGCTTCGGCCACCTGGAGGTCTTTACCGCCGAGAACCACCAGAAGCTGACGGACTGGGGCTGTATCCCGGTGCTGGTATGCGATGTCTGGGAGCACGCCTACTATCTTGACTATGAAAACCGCCGCCCGGACTACATCAAGGCCTGGTGGGGACTGGTAAACTGGGACGATGTAGAACGGCGGCTCAACCTGGCCATGCAGGCATACGTGCCGCTCACACTGCACACCATGTCCGGTTTCTCAGAAGAGACGACTGGCCCGGCACTAATGTAAGGCGTTTCTGGTAGCCGCTGCGCGTCGAGCATGAGGCGAAGCCTCATAGCCGCCCCTCTCCTCTACCTGGCGCCTCTCACATCACAACTGCCCAACGACAGACAAGGACACAAAACAACATAATTTGTTAAAAAGGGTAATTAAAAAGCAGGATAATTCCATTCTTTAGCCAATATTATTTACATTGCTGAACGAAGTTGATATATGCAACCGGAGCGAATCATACGCGAGAGCAATGGGGTTCTCCGGGGAGCGACTCCCGAAGAATCCCTTTGTTTACAAAAAAAGAGGGGGGATTGCTTGGTGAGGTTCAGGTGTAAGTATCTGGCGTTTTTCTTGGTGTTAGCTTTAATTCTTGTAGTGGCGTTTGTGGTGGCAGGTTGCGCTCCGAAGGTCAGCAACGTGATCAAGGTGGCCAGCGTGACTCCGCTGTCCGGGTCGCAGGCATCGGTGGGTGAGACGATCAAGGATGGGGCTCAGATGGCGGTCAATGAACAGAAGGATGCTTTCAGCAAGCTCGGTTTTAGCCTGGTGTTCGATCCGCAGGACGACCAGGCTGACCCTAAGGTAGGAGTGTCTGTCGCTCATATGTTGATCGCCGACAAGGAGGTTCTGGCTGTTGATGGTCACTATAATTCGGGCGTGGCCATTCCTGCCTCCGAGGTATACGTTACGGACAACCTGTGTGAGGTTTCCCCGGCCAACACCAATCCAACAGTTACCGACCGCAGGCTGCCCGACGTGAACAGGATCTGCGCCCGGGATGATGAGCAGGGGCCGTTCGGGGCGGATTACGCCTTCAACACGCTGAAGGCAAGAAATATCTATATCATCGATGACAAGACAACGTATGGCGCTGGCGTCGCCAATCAATTCGAGATGCGAGCGAAAAAAGACGGGGCTAAGATCCTCGGCCATGACGGCATCGATCAGGGTGATACAGATTTCAGCGCTGTATTGGATAATGTGGCTGTCGCCAAGCCGGACCTGCTCTACTTCGGCGGCATTTTCCCCGAAGGATCGCTGATCCTCAAGCAGATGCGGGACAAGGGAATCAACACCATCTTCATGGGCGCTGACGGTATGGATGACCCGCAAATGGCCAAGATCGCCGGCAACGAC
The DNA here is from genome assembly GCA_050013155.1 of Thermacetogeniaceae bacterium. GTDB lineage: Bacteria > Bacillota > DSM-12270 > Thermacetogeniales > Thermacetogeniaceae > Palsa-1188. The sequence continues at coordinate 21,647 of JBEKFU010000002.1, forward strand.
GTGATTGGAGCGTATTACACTACGGCTGCCGGTGACATCATGGCCACCCCGGCAGGCAGTGACTGGGCTGCCAGGTTCAAGGCGCAGTTCGGAATTGACCCGAGCGCCTATGCCGTATACGGCTATGATGCCATGAACGTGATCCTGCAAGGCATCGAGAAGGCGATCGCCGACAATGGCGGCAAGATGCCGACCCGGCTGCAGGTCTCCCAGACTGTGCGCGCAACGAAGGATTTCCAGGGCATTTCGTCGAAAGTAACCTTTGATGACAAGGGCGATAACCTGTATGCCATGCTTTTCATGAAGGAGTACAAGACAGCGCAGTACCCACCTGCGGTCATCAACTCGTCCGCAGCCGGTATATACCTGCAAAAATAGGCTGTTATCAGAACTGGTAGCAGAAGACCGGGTATGCCCGGTCTTCTGCCTGCCGGTCTGAGAGTTGAGATGCGGGAAGTGAGAAGTGAGCGCCCGCCTCCTCCGCATCCGGGCTTACAGCCCGGACTGAATACCGGCTCGAGGCTGACGCCTCGGCTGAAAGCCCGCCGGTACACCGGGAATGCGGAGTACATCACCTCCCACCTCTCACGTCCCAATCAGGAGGTCGGCCGATATTCATGGAGCAGTTGGCGCATATTCTGCCGCAGAGCCTGCTGGACGGATTGATACTGGGTTTTGTGTACGCCATGGTGGCGTTGGGCTATACCATGGTCTACGGCGTGTTGGAACTGATCAACTTCGCCCACAGCGAGATCTTCATGGTGGGCGCCTTTGCGGGGACGGAGACGATGCTCTACATGCAGAGCAGGGGCTACATGGGCGCCCTGCCCGCTCCCGTCGCCCTGATTATCGCCCTGATAGCAGGAATCCTGGTGAGCGGCACCCTGGGGATGTTGATCGAGCGGATTGCCTATCGTCCGATCAGATATGCCCCCCGTCTGGTGCCCTTTATTTCAGCGATCGGGGTCTCCTTTTTCCTGCAGGATTTCGTGCGCCTGGTCGAGGGTTTGTGGAAGAATACCTTCTACCTGACGGCGCCATCCCTGTTTACCGCAATCATCACGGTTTCCCCCGAGCTGAAGATACCGGTCAAGTCACTGATCGTGATCCTGGCGGCCGTGATCATGATGCTCGCCCTCAATCTATTTGTGACCCGCAGCAAGTGGGGCAAGGCCATCAGGGCGGTGGCGCAGGACAAGGATACGGCAGCCCTGATGAGCATCAACGTCAACAGCGTGATCGCCCTGACCTTTTTTATAGGCGCAGGTATGGGAGGAGCGGCCGGAACGCTTTTCGCCGTCCAGTATTCCCTGATCAACCCGTATGTTGGCTATCTCCTTGGCATCAAGGCCTTCACGGCGGCCGTCCTGGGCGGGATCGGCAACATTCCCGGCGCCATGGTCGGAGGCCTGCTGCTGGGCATCCTGGAATCCACCGGCATTGTCCTCATCAGCTTTATCACCCATGGGGCGATCGGAATTGAATATAAAGATGTTTTTGCATTCGCCATCCTGATCATCATTCTCATATTCAAGCCCGGCGGTATCCTGGGAGAAGAAGTGAGGGAGAAGGTGTGATGGCACAGAAAGGGTGGCTGTTCTTAACCGATAAAACAAGGACTTCCCAAGTGCTGGCCTGGGCCTTCATCATCGTAGCTGGAGTTTTGTTCTACCTGGCGCCAAGTTCGGCGATCACCTTTCTCATGTTTCTGGCATCATTACTGGTTCTGTATAAAGTGCCGGCCCCTGTGACGGTCAAGCTGCCGGTGGCAGTTGTGTGGTTGTGCGTGATCATGCCGCTGGCCGGGCTGCAGAATAGCTACTACCTGGACGTGGTGACCCAGGCAGGGATCTATGTAGCCCTGGCGCTTGGACTGAACATCGTGGTCGGCTTTGCCGGACTGCTGGACCTGGGCTACGTGGCTTTTTACGCCTCCGGAGCCTACCTGTACGCCATCTTTGCCACGACGCAGGCCGGAAACTTCATTCACGCCCCCTGGGCGCACTTCCCGGTGTCTGGCATGTGGTTCTGGCCGTTTCTGATCTTCGCCGCGTTCCTGGCGGCGCTGCTCGGAGTACTGCTAGGTTTTCCGGTGCTGCGCCTGCGGGGCGACTACCTGGCGATCGTCACCCTCGGCTTCGGGGAAATCATTCAGATCGTATTGAACAATCTGGATAAGCCGATCAATATCACGAATGGCCCCCAGGGCCTGACCCCGATCCAGCCCCCGGCCCTGTTCGGGTATTCCATGAGCCACCCGCTGGACTTCTACTTCATTGTCCTGGTGATCATCGTCCTGGCCATCACCGTGGCCCGCCGGCTGGAAGCTTCACGGATTGGCCGCGCCTGGGCGGCAATGAGGGAGGACGAACTGGCAGCGCGCAGCATGGGAGTGCCCCTGGTCAAGATGAAGCTGATGGCCTTCGCGATCGGAGCCTCTTTTGCCGGGATGATGGGTGTGATCTTCGCTGCCAAGCAGACCTTTGTCGATCCCTCCAGCTTCAGCTTCATGGAGTCGATCGGCATCCTGGCGATGATCATCCTGGGGGGAATAGGAAATGTCGCCGGGGCGGTGGTGGGAGCGGTGTCGGTCGTCGTGCTGCAGCTTCAGATCTTGAAACAGCTTTCCGATTACCTGAGCTATCTTGCCACTCAGGGCATCTTGAACATACCATCCCAGGCCGACCCGTCCGAATACCAAAGAATGATCTTCGGCCTGATCCTGATCCTGATGTGCATCTTCCGATCGCAGGGCATCCTGCCGGCCAGGCGCCGGCTAGCTTCCTGGTGGGAGCGGATCCGTTCGGAGCAAACAAAAAAACAGGCGGGGGAGAGCGTCGATGCTGCTGGAAGCTAATGGTGTGACCAAGCGATTTGGCGGACTGATGGCGATCGACAGGTTCGACTTCAACATGGAGGCCGGGCAGATTGCCAGCATCATCGGGCCAAACGGAGCAGGAAAGACCACTTTTTTCAACATGATCAGCGGCTATTACCACGCCGATCAGGGCACGATTCGCTTCAACGGAAAAAACCTGACGCGCATGTCTCCCGAACAGGTGGCCGGCTGCGGCATCTCCCGCACCTTTCAAAACATCCGCCTCTTTCCCGGACTGATGGCGATCGAAAACGTCCTGGTGGGCATGCACCTGCACCTGGCCGCCAGCCTCGGCCAGATCGTGCTGAATACCGGAGGCATGCGCCGGGAGGAGCAAAGAGCGTATGAAGAAGCATTTGAGCTCTTGCGGTATACCGGACTGGAAGAGAAGGGGCAGGATCTGGCCAAAAACCTCTCCTACGGCAACCAGCGGCGTTTGGAGTTGGCGCGCGCCCTGGCGGTGAAGCCGAAACTGCTGCTGCTGGACGAACCGACCGCCGGGATGAACCCGAAGGAGACCGAGGAGATGACCAGGTTTATACGCAGGCTGCGGGACGAGAGAAACATCACCATTTTATTGATAGAGCATGACATGAAAGTGGTGATGGGGATCTCCGAGCGGATCACCGTTCTCAACTACGGCGTCAAGATTGCCGAGGGCACGCCGAAAGAGATCCGCAGCCACAGCGAAGTGATCGCCGCCTACCTGGGCGAGGAAGCGGTATAGGGGGGCTGGAAGATGGCGGCAGTGCTGAGCCTGAACAACATAGACACCTATTACGGAGCGATCCATGCGCTCAAGGGAGTCTCCCTGGAGGTCGGAGACGGGGAGATCGTCACCCTCATCGGCAACAACGGGGCGGGGAAAACCACGACCCTGAAGACGATCTCCGGGCTGCTGAAACCGAAAAAGGGAGAAATCCACTTCAAGGAGGAGCAGATCAGCAACCTGCCGGCGCACGAGGTGGCCGCCCGGGGTGTCGCCCACGCCCCGGAGGGGCGGAAGATCTTCCCCCGCCTGACCGTTCAGGAGAACCTGGAGATGGGGGCTTTCAGGATCAGAGAACAGGCCAGGATCAACAACAGCATGAACACGGTCTTCGATCTGTTTCCCCGCTTGAAGGAACGGCGCCACCAGAAGGGCGGCACCCTGAGCGGCGGTGAACAGCAGATGCTGGCGATCGGGCGCGCCCTGATGAGTGAACCGGCTATCCTGCTGCTGGACGAGCCCTCGATGGGACTCGCCCCGATGCTGGTCGATCATATCTTCCAGGTAATCAGGGAACTGAATGCGAGGGGGATCACCATTCTCCTGGTCGAGCAGAACGCCCACAAGGCGCTGAAAATAGCAAACCGCGGTTACGTGCTGCAAAACGGTGAAGTTGCTCTCTCCGGCAGCGGGGAGGAATTGCTCAACAACCCCATGGTGATCGACGCCTACCTGGGATAAAAAAGTGATGAGTAATGCGTGATGAGTAATGAGTAAGACCTATTACCTGTTGCAAACTCTCTGTTTGCAGGCACGAATCATCTGGCTTAGCAGTCGCTTCCGGGTTCAATAACGAGTTAGATGTGATGTACATCGTAGGGTGATGAGAGCCCTCGATTTTTTATTCACTCATCACCCATCACCCGTTACTCATTACTGGCTCTTTTGATGTGGTTATTCTCGTCCACCAGCACCACTTTGGGCTGATAGGTGCGGGCCTCGGCGTCGGAAACTTGAGTGTATGACAGGATGATCAGGATGTCGCCGGGCTCTCCCCGCCTGGCGGCTGCGCCGTTCAGGCAAACGACCCCGGAACTCCGTGTTCCCTCCATGCAGTATGTCTCAAACCGGGCGCCGTTGTTGTTGTTCACCACCTGTACCTGCTCATAGGGCAGGATATCGGCGGCGTCCATCAGGTCCCGGTCAATGGTGATGCTCCCCACGTAGTTGAGGTTCGCTTCGGTGAGTACCGCCCGGTGGATCTTCGATTTCAGCATCGTCCTGTTCATGGCCGCACCTCCAGATAGATGTTATCGATCAGCCTGGTGCTCCCCACCCAGACCGCCGCCGCCAACAAGACAGGCCCCTGTATTTCGGCCATGTCGGCCAGGGTCTGGCCGTCACAGGCATCCACGTAGTCCACCCTGATCGCCGGGTTGGTTAAAGCTTCCAGAATCGCACTTTGCACCCGCTCTGCCCGCCGCTCCCCCTGAAGGATCAGTTCGCGCCCTGCATCCAACGAGCGGGGCAGAGCGAGGGCGGCCTCCCGCTCCGAAGGAGAGAGGTAGGCATTGCGGGAGCTGAGGGCCAGGCCATCCGCCTCGCGCACGATGGGACAGGTGACGATCTCCACGGGCAGGTTCAGGTCTGTCGCCATTTTCCTGATCACCAGAGCCTGCTGGGCATCCTTCTGCCCGAAGTAGGCCCGGTCCGGCCGGGCGATCTGGAACAGCTTCATGACCACCGTGGTCACCCCGCGGAAGTGTCCGGGGCGCAACCGGGCGCACATCTTCTCTGTCAGCACCCCACCGACCTCTACGTGAGTGCTGAACCCCTCCGGGTACATCGTAGCGCCGGTGGGAGCGAAGACAAAATCAACGCCCTCCTCCCGGGCCAGAGCCAGATCGCGCTCCGGGTCCCTGGGATAGGCGGTGAAGTCCTCCTGCGGCCCGAACTGCAGCGGGTTGACAAATATACTCATGACTACCTGGTCGCACTCGGACCGGGCGCGCTGCACCAGGCTCAGGTGCCCCTGGTGCAGGTAACCCATGGTAGGCGCCAGGCCGATGCTCAGTCCCCGGCGCTTGATATCCCGGGCTATCTCCTGCATCTGCCCGGCACTTTCGACGACTTCCATGATCGACTCCAGCCTCCTGTTTGGGATGTGGGACTTCCAACTTCCCGCATATGTCATTGGGAACTGTCATTGGGGACGGTTCTCATTGACAAAATATTTATATGACAGTTTGGAACCGTCCCCCGTGTCACACATCCGCGCCCGCCAGGGCGGGCACCCGCCCACCTCTCACCTGGCTAGGCTGGGCTGAGCTTCCGCCTTAGGCTTATCGTAGCAATAGCAATGCTCCGGCGCCGGGAAACTCCCATCCTTCACATCCGCCTGGTAGGCACGCACCGCCTCTTTGACGATATCGCCCAGCGAGGCGTACTGCCTGACGAACTTGGGCACCCGGCGCGCCGACAGCCCGAGCATGTCGTGAACCACCAGCACCTGCCCGTCACAGTCGGGGCCGGCGCCGATGCCGATGGTAGGCACCTGCAGCCGGGAGGTCACCTGCGCCGCCAGCGCCGCCGGAACGGCCTCCAGCACTAGGGCGAAGACTCCCGCCTCCTCAAGGACCAGGGCGCTATCAAGCAGGCGCCGGGCTGCAGCCTCGTCCCTCCCCTGCACCCGGAAACCCCCGAGCTGGTGCACCGACTGGGGGGTGAGGCCGAGGTGGCCCATCACCGGAATCCCCGTCTCCACCAGGGCTCGCACCACGCTTGCCCGCTCGCTGCCGCCCTCCAGCTTCACCGCCTGAGCGCCGCCCTCTTTCAGAAAGCGCCCGGCATTCAGAATCGCCTCGGGCAGGCTGGCCTGGTAGGATAAAAACGGCATGTCACCAACCACCATCGCCCGCCGTGTCCCCCGGGCCACCGCCCGGGTGTGGTGAATCATCTCGTCCATGGTCACCGGCAGGGTGTCCTCGTAGCCCAACACCACGTTGCCCACCGAATCACCCACCAGCAGCATGTCGATACCGGCCTCGTCCAACAGGACGGCCGTAGGATAGTCGTAAGCCGTCAGCATCGTCATCTTCTCGCCCCTGGCCTTCATCTCCATCAGGGTCGCCGTTGTCACCCGCCCCATCGCTGATCGCTCCTTTGTTTTTTGACTTCTGAGATATAATCCCCACCCCGGCTAATTGCTAAACGCCGGCCGGTGTTTTCTCTTCAATGCGGCCAATGTGGCTCATCAGCAGCAACCGCAGGTCTTTGGCCTGCTCCGGGGTGATCGTGCCCTTGGCCCTGGCGACGTCGACCGTCTTCAGACCGAGGCTTAGGTAGATCCTGAGCTGCTCGGGCAGGCCCTCCAGGGCTGTCAGGTGCTTTTCCAGGGTCCCCGCATCGCCCCGGGCGATCGGCCCGGTCAAGGCTTGGGGAATCCCCAGGGTACGGATATTGTTCAGGGTTCCCGCCACCAGGGGCAGCAGGGCAGGCAGGCGCATCTCTTCGGGGATGTCCGCCTCCTCCAGCAAGTCCAGGCTGGAGGCCAGCAGGCCCACGAAATAGTTGGATGCAGCCACGCAGGCGACATGATACAGTACCTTGGCGCCCGAATCCAGCAGGAATGACTGCCCCTTGAGCCGGGCTACAACCTCCCTGGCGAAGTCATAGCCCCGGGAATCCCCCTCGATGCTGAAATAGGACCCGGGCAGAATGGCAATCGCCTGCTCCACGCTGGCAAAGGACTGGATCGGATGCAGGGACAGGGTGATCGCCCCCTGGGCCGCCGCCGGCGCCAGGGCTTCGGAGGTGAGGGCGCCACTCAGGTGCAGCACGATCTGCCCGTCATGGAAGGCCGCGACCCCCGCCAAGGCGTCAGATACTGTGGCTACCGCATCGTCGCTGGTGGTCAGGAACAGGGCGTCCGCCCGCCGGGCCACCTCAGGTCCGTCAATGGCCGGACAGCCCAGACGTTCCGCCAGGATCTCCGCCGAGGTCTGCCGGCGGCTGGCCACTCCGACCACTTCGTAGCCCGCCTGCTGCAGCAGCAGGGCCAGGGCCGAACCCACCCGGCCACAGCCGATAAAGCCGATCTTCTTGCGCCTATCCGGTTCCGCCGTTCCTTCAGCCTTCATGCCTACAACCTCCCTGCCGTTCAACGAGTTCTTGGCTTCAGTGGGGGCTTGCCTTCCCCCACTGAAGCTTAGAAATCGTTAATGCAGTGACGTAGTCGCTCTTATCCCACCGCTTCAGAGAAGCGGGGGCATTAGAGCGAGTAGTCATCTGCTAAAATAGAAAACCCTCTGACGAAGGTCAGAAGGCCGCACAATTCCGGCTATTCCGGCATGGCGCCTTCCGTCTCCGTCCTCTCCAGGTACAAGCGGTTGGCTGAATTATACACGCCGCCTTAAGCGGCACCCGCTCCGGCAGCCCCCGGTATGGTCGTTGCCGATACCATCCGGTCTGCTCTCGGGCAGGTCATGATTGCAGTTTCATTTTATCATGACAGGGATTGCTGGAACAATCTTATTTTTTGACCAGCCCCCAAGGCTTGCAAGTGTTCCCAAGTCGTCTTGCCGTCCGGGTGCACGTGGTCCGGGGCGATCTCGCCCAGGGGCGCCAGCACGAAACTCCGCTCGTAGATGCGGGGATGGGGCACGGTCAGCTCATGACCGGAAACCCGGATCAGCTTGGGCACCGGCCGCCAACTCCACCGCATGGTGCACTTCTGACCGGAAACAACTGCATCGCCGTAAAGCAGCAGATCCAAGTCGATCACCCGGGGGCCCCAGCGGATCAGCCGCTGCCGCCCCAGATCTCGCTCGATCCCTTGCAGTGCTCGGAATAGGGCGTAAGGATCGAGCCACGTGGCCACCTCGACCACCTGGTTGAGGAACCAACCCTGGTCGGCATAGCCCACCGGCTCGGTCTCATACAGAGAGGACGCCTTGCTTAGCTCCACGCTTGGATGGTCGGCCAGCATCCGGCGGGCCGCTTCCAGATAGGCCACCCGGTCACCCATGTTGGAGCCAAGCCCGATAAAAGCCCGAACTGTCTGCTTCAATGGCGCTGTGGCCCCCTGCGGATCTCCACGCCCACGTATTCAAAGATGCCCCCCAGGGGAGCGTGCGGCTTTTTCACCCGCACCATCACCTCTTCCACCGAGTAACGGCCCAGCACCGCCTGTGAGATCCGCTCGGCCAGAGCCTCGATCAGGTTGAAGCGCTCCTCCGTCACGATCTTCTCCACCAGGCCATAGACCTCCGAGTAGTCGATGGTCTCCGACACGTCATCCAGACGACCAGGGTGTTCCAGATACGTGGCCAACTCCAGGTCTACCAGGAACCGCTGGCCGATCTCCTGCTCCGCCGGGAGCACCCCGTGATATCCGTAAAATTCCATGCCTTGCATGATGATCTTGTCGTGACCGCGCTCCATCCAAATCACCCCCAATTTAGTGGTTGGCAGTTGGTCATCGTTGGATGTATCCTTTCAGTCGTTGGTCGTCGGTCGTTGGAATTGCATGTCTGTCTGCATGCTTTACGTTAGCTTCTGGTATTTTTCCAACCACCAACCACTAACGGCTAACCACCAATTTGCCCATCCAACCACCAACCACTAACCACCAACCGCCATTATGGCGTCTACCATGCGAACGACGCGACTCATCTCCCTGACGTCGTGCACCCGGACGATGTCAGCGCCCTTGGCAATCCCCCAGGCGACCGTGGCGGCGGTTCCCTCCAGGCGCTGGTCGACGGGAAGGTTCAGGGTATTGCCGACCACCGACTTGCGCGAGGTGCCGAGCAGGATCGGTTTGCCCAGCGAGCGCAGTTCGTCCATGCGGCGCAGCACCACCAGGTTCTGCTCGGTGTTCTTACCGAAGCCGATGCCCGGGTCGATGATAATCTGCTCCGGGCGCACCCCGGCATCCTCGGCGATCTTGACGCTCTGCCGCAGGGAGCGGATCACGTCCCCCATCAGGTCCCGGTACTCGGTCCCCTGCTGGTTGTGCATCAGGATTACGGGCACGTCATAGCCCGCCGATACCTTGGCCAGGTCCGGCTCCCGCTGGAATCCCCAGACGTCGTTAACGATGTGGGCTCCGGCTTTGAGGGCGACCCGGGCGGTCTCCGCCTTATAGGTGTCGATGGAGATGGGGACGTCAATCTCCTGCAGCAGCCGTTCCAACACCGGCATGATCCGGCTCAATTCATCCTCCGCGGACAGCGGCGCCTCGTCCCAGGTCTGCGGGCGGGTGGACTCGCCCCCGATATCGATGATGTCCGCCCCCTCGCTTACCATCTCCCTGGCGTGGGCCACAGCGGCATCGAGTTGATTGAATTTGCCGCCGTCGGAGAAGGAGTCCGGGGTGACGTTGAGAATGCCCACGATCAGCGTGCGCTCGCCGATCGTCAGCGACAGGTCCCGGCAGCGCAACTGGCGGCTCTCTCGCCACTCCAGGTTGTCCAACACATCCCTGATCGACTGGGCCAGCCGGGCCAGGCCGAAGGGCTGCATCTTGAGTTTCTGGCAAAGCTGGTCGTACTGCCTCAGGGTACCCATCAGCAGCACGTCGGTCACGTCCACGGAAAAAGCGCCGGCCTCCCGGTTGATCGCCGCCTCGCCCCCTTTGGACAGCATCTCCTGCTTGAGGATGATCGCTGCCCGGGTGGACAGGTTTTCCACCCGTAGCAGGCGGTGCACCGCTTTGGGCGTCATCCAGGCGACGCCGCCGGCATCGGAGCCGATCTCCTTGATGGCACGACGCGCCTCTACCCTGTTGGCGATCTCAACTACTCTCAGATTGTGAAGGTCGTAACTCTCCATCCATCCTCCGCCTCTCACTTAATAGATCAGGACGAGATTGCCGGTCTCCATCCGGGAGAATTTGTAGCATTTCTCCTGGGCGCTGCACTCGTGGCAGGCCCTGGACAGGTTGTCCGCCCGGAACAGCAGTTCCCCCAGCCGGGACATCTGGATGCTCTGTTCCCGGTGTTCAAATATGGCATGGGTGATCACCCCGATCTCCTGAGGGCTGAAACCGTTCCGTTCCAGGATCTCCCCGGCCATGGCCGCCCCCAGCGGGGCATGGTCCTCGCCGGTCTCGTACTCCCGCCACCGGGCGACGTCGTGCAGGATGCCGGCGGCGTAGATGACCTCCTTGGCTGCATCGGGTCCGCTCAAGCCGGCCTCCTTGATAAACTGCTGAATCTGCCCGGATTCCAGCATCAGGATGTAGGTGATCCGCGCCACATCCACAAAATGCTGCAGGTTGTGCTTGCAGAACTCCCGGTCCTGCTCCAGCATCCTGATCCGTGTCAGGCTGTCCTGGAACAAGGGGTCCCGGACGATCGCGTCTATTTTTTCCATGTCCCTCTCCTATTCTGTAGTTAAACCCCTCATGTACGCCTGATGTTCACCATTCATGGCGGGCCTGATGCTCACTATCTGTGTACGCCTGATGTTCACCCTTCGGGTAACCTGATGTTGACTATCTGTGCAGGCTTGATGTTCACCCTTCTGATACCTTGATGTTCAGCGTCTTCGGGCAGCCCGATGCTCACCGGCAGCCTGATGTTCACTTCGCTCACCACCAAAGCAGCAAGATTTACTGAAGTCCCAAAAACTTCATACTACTGACTACGCCACTATTATAACCACTGCTCCCCGCTCCTGCAATAACCCCCAACCAGAACTTTCCACTGCTTTCAATCCAGCGCCAACAGGGAGGCCAAAACCCACTGGATGTGATAAACCCACTACGGCAGCGCACAGGTCTAACCATATAGCGGCGCGCACTCAAAAAGGACCAGGGGGCGCCTGCCCCCTGGTCGTTGAAAGCTTTGTGATTATTTAACCTGTTTTCGCGTTAGAACAGGCCCTGAACGTTGCCGGTCTTGACATCGACGTCGATTCTCCGGAAGGCCGGGTCGGAGGATGTGCCGGGCACCAGCCGGATCTCGCCGCAGACCGGCACCAGGAACCTGGCGCCAGCGTATACTAGAACATCACGGACCGGCAGCAGCCAGTTCTTTGGCACACCCTTGATGCTCGGGTCGTGGGTCAGGGACAGGTGCGTCTTGGCCATCATGGTGTAGAAGTCGGGATACCGCTCCTCGTACAGCTTGGCCTTGACTTCGGCGGCCGGCGCCCAGGACACGCCGTCAGCGCCGTAGACCTCCCTGGCAATCAGGTTGACCCTCTCTCTGAAGGGCATCTCCAGCGAGTAGAGGAATTTGAAGTCTACCTTCTCGTTGCAGGCGTCTATAACGGCGTCGGCGAGATCCAGCGCTCCCTCGCCGCCTTTGCGCCAGTGGCTGGCCGTGGCACAGCGGGCGCCGGCCTGCTCGGCATAGCGCTTGATCAGAGCGTGCTCCTCCGGGGTGTCGGTCGGGAAGATGTTGATGCAGACAACCGGCTTGATCCCCGACTTCTTGACGATGCCGATGTGATGCAGCAGGTTGACGATACCCTTCTCCAAGAGCTCCAGGTTCTGCGACTTGTAGGCCTCGTCGAGCGGACGGCCGGCCACCACTGCCGGACCGCCGCCGTGCATCTTCATGCTGCGGACGGAGGTGACGATGATCGAGACGTTGGGCTTGAGTCCGCTGTGGCGGCACTTCACGTTCCAGAACTTCTCGAAGCCGACGTCACAGCCGAATCCGGACTCTGTGCACTGGTAATCGAACAGCTTGAGACCGACCCGGTCGGCGATGATCGACGACTGGCCGACAGCGATGTTGGCGAACGGCCCGGCATGGACCATGCAGGGCTGCATCTCGGCGGTCCAGCACATGGTCGGGTTGATCGACTCCCTCATGATGGCGGTCATGGCGCCGGCAACTTCCAGGTCGTTGGTGGTAACCGGGTTGCCCTTGCGGTCATAGGCGACGATCATGCGGCCGAGACTTTCCCGCAAATCTTTCAGGTCGCGCACCATGGCCAGGATGGCCATGACCTCGGAGGCCACGGTGACCACGAAGCCGGACTGCAAGAGGGGGCCGTCCATTTCGGTGCCCATGCCGATGATGATGTTGCGCAGCGCTTGGGCGCCCAGGTCCATGACCCACTTCATCTCCACCTTCTTGGGATGGATGGCGAGCCTCTTCAGGCCGCGCTTTGCCAGCTCCTCGTCGGTGTAGTTATCCTCATGCTGGAGCCTGGCGGTCGTGGCGACCATGGCCAGGTTGTGGGCGTTCATGATGTTGTTGATGTCGCCGGTGAGACCCAGCGAAAACTCGGTCATCGGGATCAATAAGGCGTTGCCCCCGCCGGCAGCGGTGCCCTTGATGTTGAAGGTCGGGGCTCCGGAAGGCTGCCTGATGGCGCCGCCTACAGATTTGCCGCGTTTGGCAAGGCCCTCGATGATGCCCATCGTAGTCGTGGTCTTGCCCTCGCCCAAGGGGGTGGGCGTGATGGCGGTGATCTCCACATACTTCCCGTCCGGCCTATCCTTCAGGCGATCCAGGATCTTCATGTAGTCGAGCCTGGATACCCTGCCGTACGGGATTACCTCCTCCTGCTTCAGGCCGAGCCTGTCAGCCACTTCATACGGCTTCGGCATGTTCTTTTCGGCTTCTTCAGCTATTTGCCAGTCAGCCAGTTTGGTTGGATCCCAAGGCATTAACCAACATCTCCCTTCATATTTTACGGATTCTTTCTGCTTACCTGAAACCGCTTGACGCTCTTGTCACAACTGAAGAACAATGTTATACTTTTGAGCCCCCAGCATACCCCCCTGCCGAACCTATCTAATGGTTACAACCCAATTCCTTGATGAAAATCTCGGTTTTAGGTTAACCAAAAAACGCAAATTTAACAAAGGATTTGCAGTTTCCCGAAATGGAAACCACCCAGTTGCAGCACTAGCATGCTTTTTTCCATAACCCTTACTAGGATAACATTCGCTGTCTTTCCTAGTTTTCCTACTTAACTATCTCGATTATTTTTAACTAGCTATGCAGGGTAGTCGGTGAGCAAAATGGGAATTTATGGTGCGTAATCTTAATGAAAAGCAAATCTTCCAGCCTAATCCATCAACAGGCATGGGAAGAAATCATCGCTTGTGTCCCTTATGATAAATCTGTTATTCGCTACTTAATCCTGGATCTCCTGCCATCCAATCATGAGATTATCAATTTTTATTAATCTATTTATTCGTAGACCCATTTATGGATATCCAACGGGTAGCGCAGCAACTCCTCATCCTTGAAAAACAGGGCGATCTCCCGCGCGGCGCTCGCCGGGGAGTCGGAGCCGTGCACCAGGTTGCGCCCGATGTCGATACCGTACCGGCCGCGGATGGTAGCCGGGGCGGCCTTCTGCGGGTCGGTCGCTCCCATCATCTCCCGGACCATGGCGATGCAGTCCTTCCCCTCCAGCACCATGGTCACCACCGGCCCGGAGGTGATAAAGTCCACCAACCCCTGGAAGAATGGCTTGTCCCGGTGCTCGGCATAGTGCCGTCCGGCCAGTTCCGGGGCGATCCGGAGCAGCTTCAGACCGACGATCTTCAGGCCGCGGCGCTCGAAGGCGCCGATGATCTTTCCTGCCAACTGGCGCTGCACCCCGTCCGGCTTGACCATGACAAAAGTACGTTCCATCTGTGGCACACGTATCTCCCTTCTAATTTGGAAGTCAGGGCTTTTCTGTCTTTTCGCTTTTTAAGTCTGACCTCTGTCCCTCGAGGAGACCTCGAGCTTCGAACCTCGAATCAGGCTTCCTGCATCAGCGCCTCGAACTGGCTGCGCTCGATCGTCTCCTGCTCCAACAGGGTGGAGGCAACCCGGTGCAGCTTGCTGATATTATCCTCCAGCAGCTTCTTCGCCTGCTGGTAAGAGTGCTCGATGATCTGGTGCGCCTCCTTGTCGATGGAGTAGGCGGTGGCCTCGCTGTAGTTGCGGGCGCGAGCCAGGTCGCGCCCCATGAACACCTGCTCCTCTGGCCGCCCGAAGGTGATCGGGCCCAATTCCTCGGACATGCCGTACTCAGTGATCATCTTGCGCACCAGGTCGGTCGCCCGCTCCAGATCGTTGTGCGCCCCGGTGCTGATGTCCACCAGCACCAGGCTCTCGGATGCCCGCCCGCCCAGAAGGGCGGTGACCAGGTCAAGCAGGTAGGACTTGGTGTGGATGCGCCGGTCCTCGACCGGCAGTGAGAGCGTGTACCCTCCCATGCGCCCCCTGGGGATGATGGAGATCTTGTGCACCGGGTCGGCATGGGGCAGCAGCCCTCCAACCACGGCGTGCCCCGCCTCGTGATAGGCGATCAACCTTTTCTCTTCCTCGCTCATGATCCGGGACTTTTTCTCCGGCCCGGCGATCACCCGCTCGATGGAATCCTCCAGCTCCTTCATCCCGATCTTCTTCTTATTGCGCCTGGCTGTCAGCAGCGCCGCCTCGTTGATCATGTTGGCCAGGTCGGCCCCGGTGAAACCAGGTGTCCTGCGGGCCAGCACATCCATATCCACCTCGTCATCCAGGGGCTTGCCCCGGGCGTGCACCTTGAGGATCTCCTTCCGCCCTAGCAAGTCGGGGAGGTCGACTGTGATCTGCCGGTCAAACCGCCCCGGGCGCAACAGGGCCGGGTCGAGGATGTCCGGGCGGTTGGTGGCGGCGATGATGATGATCCCCTCGTTGGCGCTGAAGCCGTCCATCTCCACCAGCAACTGGTTCAGGGTCTGCTCACGCTCATCGTGGCCGCCCCCGAGGCCGGCGCCCCGGTGCCGGCCTACGGCGTCGATCTCGTCCACGAAGATGATGCAGGGGGTGTTCTTTTTCGCCTGCTCGAACAGGTCCCGCACCCTGGCGGCGCCCACCCCGACGAACATCTCCACGAAATCGGAGCCGCTGATGCTGAAGAAGGGCACCCCGGCCTCGCCGGCGATCGCCCTCGCCAGCAGGGTCTTGCCGGTGCCCGGCGGGCCGAAGAGCAGCACGCCCTTGGGAATCCGGGCGCCCATGTCGTTGTAGCGCTTCGGATCTTTTAAAAACTCGACGATCTCCTCCAGTTCTTCCTTGGCCTCGTCCACCCCGGCCACGTCGGCGAAGGTGACCTTCTTCTTCTCGGGATCCAGCAGGCGCGCCCGGCTGCGCCCGAACTGCATCACCCGGTTGCCACCCCCCTGGGTCTGTTGGAGCATGAAAAAGACAAACCCCACGATCAACAGGATCGGCAGCAGCGTAGAAAGCAATCCCGCCCACCAGGGAGTGGCCTGGGGGGGAGGATAGGTCATAATCAACTTGCCGGATTTGGCGTTTTCATCCAGCAGCTTCTGTAAATCCGGGTTGTTGGCGGGGATGTCGGTGCTAAAATCTTGATTGTCGGTGGTCGTGCCATCTACATGATAGCTCCCATCACCTGATTTCAATGAAATTTTAGCAATTTTCCCCGCTGACAATGCAGTGATAAAGTCGTTATAATCCCAGGCCTTTTCGTTGGTTGGCGGGGGCATGAACATCTTGATGGCCAGCACGGCAAACACAACAATGACCAGGTAAATAAATAAATTCTTAAGGAGGCGGCCCACATTAACCCTCCTAACATAACGGAAGTCGGATGCTAGATGTCGGATGCCGGAACGGATGTCGACTGGTTTTTGCTTTTAACTCTGTCCTCCGACCTCTTGCCTCTGACCTCTGATACAGGCTCCGTACCGCATACGTTATATTTTAACATGACTTCTCAAAGGGATTCAATTTATTTTGCAAGGAGCAAGCCGGTTCAACGAGTTCTTGGCTTCAGTGGGGGATTGCCTTCACCGCGCCCAGGGCGGAGCCACCCTGGACACCCGCCTCTCACTTCTCAATCACAGTCTCCCGGCCTCCAGGATCAGCATGCGCCTGGTCTGTTCGGTAACCGGCGCCGCCTGAGACCTCCGATAGCCTGCCACCCAGATGATCTCACCCCCGGAGACCACCAGGGCGACCCTGTCGCGGTCGCTGGCTGAAACCCGTAGTTCGCCAAGGAGCTTCTTGAGCTTTTTGGCGCCCTGCATCCCGAAAGGCCGGAGGCGGTCTCCCGCCCGGCGGGTCCTGACGGCCAAAGGCGCCTCCAACTGATCGTAGTCGAAGCAGACCCGGCTACCGTCGCCGGCATCCCATAGCTGCCCCGCTTCGTGCCGCGTCCCGCCGGGGGTGATATCGACCACCCGCGCCCGGATAACCAGCCCTAGCCCGGGCAGAAGCGCCTTACCGGGCACCGGCAAGGGAACGTCTGTTCCAAGTTTTTTCCTGCCTCTGACCTCCTGCCTCTGACCTCTGTTCCGACCTCTTGCCTCTGACCTCTGTTCCGGCCTCTTGCCTCTGACATCTGATACGGCAGCCACCGTAAAGCAGGTGGAGTTTTTGCTGACCCGCACGCCGCCCGGCAACTGCACGGTTCCGCCCGGGGCGCCCCGGCTCAGGAAATCCAGACAGTTTGCCACATTCTGATACCCCAGGTGGCGCAGGCTGCCCCCCGCCCTCCGGACCGCCACCAGCAGCAGACGCCGCCGCAGGGCCAGGGGCAGGCATACAAAAGCTGACAGGGTCAGGCGCACTGATCCGGACGGCGGCCTGACACCCGGGACGCCCGGAGCTGTCATTTGCCCGGACTGCCGTGAACATTTGCCCGTGCCGGGCGCCAGCAACTGACTGAGCAATACTTTCGCATGGCGCCGGAACCAGCGGTCCTCCTCCCCCACGATCTCCGCCAGGCGCAGGACCGCCTGGTCGAAGCGGGGGTTGAACTCCTTTCGTAGCAGTGGCAGCAGGCGATGCCGGATCCGGTTGCGCAGAAACTCCGGGGAGAGGTTGGAGGCATCGGTACGCCACTCCAGCCCGGCACCCTGGCAGTAAGCGGCGATCTCTTCCTTGGAGGCGCAGAGCAGCGGTCTCACCACCCTGCCGCGGCGCGGTGGGATACCGGCCAGGCCCCCGGGCCCGGCGCCTCGCATAAGATTTAAGAGCACCGTCTCCACCTGGTCACCCGCATGATGTCCCACGGCAATCCGCTGGGCGCCGATCCGGTCCGCCACCTGCTCAAGCAGCCGGTAGCGGGCCAGCCGCCCGGCCTCCTCGATCCCGGTCCTGAGCCGCCTGGCAATAGTGTCCACCCGGGCACAGCCGATAGTAACCGGCAGGCCAAAACGGTGGGCGAGCTGCCGGACAAATGCGGCATCATCCGCTGCCTCCGGTCGCAGCATGTGGTTGAGGTGCACCACGTGCAGTCGCAGGTCATACTCCGGGGCGATCTGGCGCAAAACCTGCAGCAGGCCCACCGAGTCCGCCCCTCCGGAAACCCCGACCACAATCTTCATCCCGCGGCCAAACATCCCGTGCCTGGCGCTGAATGATCTGATCTTGGAGATCAATGCCTGCTCCTGATTGTCCTGCGTTCCTGTTCACCCCAGTTCCCGCCCATCGCCGAAGCGCGCCACCAGCACCGTCATGTCGTCCCTGTTCTGCAGCCCGACAGCCTTCAAGGCGTGCTTCAGGACCAGGTCGGCCACCGCCTGGGCGTCCTCCAATGGCAAGTCCTTGAGAAAGTCGTACAGCCAGTTGTCCGGCAGGAATGCCTCCTGGTCGACCTCGGTAACACCGTCGGAGGTCATGATCAGGATGTCCCCGGGCAGTACCTGGCGTCGGTATACCTCTGCCTCCACCTTGTCCAGGATGCCGGCCGGCCAGCAGTTCGACCGGATCGTCTCGACGCTGTGGCCCCGCTTCAGAAAGCTGGGCGGCGCCCCCGCCTTCAAGAGATCCACGTATCGTCCCTCCAGGTCGACCTCGGCCAGGTCGATGGTGGCGGCGCTCTCCTCGCCGCCCCGAAGGTACAGGGCGGTGTTGACGATCCCCGCCGCCGCCTCCGGGCCGATCCCGTTGCTAATGATCTGTTCCAGTAATTTTACCACAATCCTGCTCTCGCGCAGAGCATTGATCCCCGCCCCCATCCCGTCGCTGATAGTCAGGAGCAGGCGCCCCGGTTCGGGGAGGTGCGCCACGGCGAAGCTGTCGCCGCAAAAAACTTCCGTGGACTTGGATCTCTGCGAGAAGCCGATCTCCGCCTCCAGGGGCAGGTCCGGCAAAGCCGTCGTCTTCTCCCGGCCAAGCCACCGGTTGATGAAAGGGGATGCCAGGAAGAAGATCACCACGGTCAGCAGGCTGGCCTGCAGGTGCCCGGACACCTCGCCCGGGTCGCCGTAAAAGATGGAAAAGAGCAGGCTGGCCAGAAAGAACCCCACGATCACCCCGGTACGGCCAAAGCCCTGCAAGACGCCGGCAAAGAAGCCGATGCCGGCGTAGAAGCCGGTTCGGGGCAAGATCATCTGTATATCGCCGCCCAGCAGTCCCAGGATCACCCCGGCCCCCGCCCCCCAGCCGGCGCCCCAGCCGTAGGCTATGGTGATCAGCACGAGACGGGCCAGCACCTCCCGGAGGGCAACCGGGCCGATGTGCAGGTCACCCAGGCCGCACATCACAAAAACCAGGGCCAACAGCGCCTGCAATTCCTTGTGCCGCTCCTTGACCCTCGATGCGCCGGTAAACCCATAGAGCGTGAACGGGGTGAACAGGCTGACCAGGGCGGACTCGCTGAACAGACTGAACACGCTCGCCGGATCGTGGCTCTGCCACAGCAGGAAGACGCTTTTGACCAGGATGTTGATGCCGCCGGCGGCCAAGGCTCCGGAAAGCAGCGGCTGGGACCATCGGTCCCGAAAGGACCTGGCCAGCAGGAAGGCCGCAGCCACCGCCAGGGCACTCCCCACCGCCGGAATCAGCGGGTGCCCGTATGCGGGCGCGGCGCCGGAATGGGTGAACACTCCCACCATCAAACCGGCCACCACCGCCCAATCCAGGGGCGCCACCAGGAAAGCCGCTGCCACTGCCAGAGGCACTGCAAAGGGAGCGAGACCTCCGATCAGCGAGCGCCCGGCAGCGACACCCAGCACCGCGTAGAGCAGAAACAGGGCAGCGCCCCTGACCTGGGACCACCTGCCGGAGATGCCATGACGCAGCCAGACGTATTCAGCACCCATCTCTCGCCACCCGCCCTTCCTGGACAGATCTCAATCTGATCCATTATAAGGCAGGCTCTGCGGGAATCTTGGGGTAATCTGCGCCCGGGTGCGGCGACTCTCCGACAAATTGGCTGCATTTAAGTCAAAACCCGCCTTGTAGGCGGGATATTATCTGGTGACCCGTAGGGGATTCGAACCCCTGTTACCGGCTTGAAAGGCCGATGTCTTAGACCACTTGACCAACGGGCCATTTCTAACATCTATCCAACGATCAATCGCTAACGGCTAAGATGGTAGCGGAGGAGGGATTTGAACCCCCGACACTGCGGGTATGAACCGCATGCTCTGACCAACTGAGCTACTCCGCCTCCGTTCAAATAAAGTGGTAGCGGGGGCTGGATTCGAACCAACGACCTTCGGGTTATGAGCCCGACGAGCTGACCACTGCTCCACCCCGCATCGCCAAAACCCATTATGCATGAAAAACAAAACCCTGTCAACACCTCTACTCCGGCACCTTTGTAACAGCCCCGGTGCTGGCGGAAGTTACCAGATACGCATAACGCGCCAGGTAGCTTTTCCCGGTCACCTTGGGAAGGGGGGCGGTCCATTTTTCCCTGCGGGTGGCGATCTCTTCATCCGAAAGCATGAGCATAATTTTGCGGCCTGGCATGTCTATCTCGATCGGGTCGCCCTCCTGCACCAGGGCGATGGGACCGCCCTCCGAGGCCTCCGGGGAAACGTGCCCGATGCAGGCGCCGCGTGTTCCGCCGGAAAAACGGCCGTCGGTGATCAGCGCCACATCCTTGTCCAGCCCCATCCCGGAAATGGCCGACGTCGGGCCGAGCATCTCCCGCATCCCCGGTCCGCCCTTGGGTCCCTCGTAGCGGATGATTACCACGTCCCCCTTATTGATCCTGCCTCCGGTAATGGCAGCGAAGGCGTCATCCTCCCCGTCGAACACCCGGGCCGGCCCGCGGTGCACGAGCATCTCCTTGGCCACCGCCGACTGCTTGACCACCGCCCCGTCCGGCGCCAGGTTCCCCTTCAAGATAGCAATGCCGCCCTCCTT
>JBEKFU010000003.1:0-69150 GCA_050013155.1 Thermacetogeniaceae bacterium
GTATATACGTTTTCCATCCTGCCACATATGCGGGTATCAAAACCGCCAAACACACCACCAGGATAATTAACCTGTTTCTTTGCATATCATCACCTCAAAAAACATACCCGGCTCTCAGTTACTTTGAGCCGGGCACCCTGTCTTATCTACGCTTTAAATATCGTTATTGACTTTCTGCTCTCGTTCCACGCCGCATCATCCACCACATTCTATTAAACTTTCTTGTAGATAACTGCTGCGCTATCTTTATATGCCAACTTCCACTCCGGTGACTCCTTCAATGCAGCATCGATGCTTCCATTTCTCGCAGTCAGCACAGCATCAGCCCCGGTCTCCTGAATTACCTGCCCTGCCGGCTTATCTTCTTTGACCACGTTCAAGCAATCATCAAAGAACTTTCCGTACACATCGTTCCGTCCGTCTATCGAAACAGGGACGCCCTTCCAGATCAAATACCCGCCCCAGCCGTGGTCGTTGTAGACCCGATCAACGTGGTGTTCCTGCAAATACTCAACTGCTTGCACCGGATACCCTGAGGCTGCGGCTACCTGGTCCAAATCATGCGGTATCCCCTTGTACCCCAAAAGAAAGCAACTGAAAGCGACCATTCCAACAGCCATATACTTCATGATGTCTTTCCCCAGCTTGAATTGGAGATTGCCCAACAACGCTGCCGTACTCAATACCGCGTAAGGCATGTAAATTCTCGACATGAGCGCCAGTACCCAGAATCCCGCTATCCGGAGATAAGCAAATTCTCTGTACTTCCTCTGGGCAGTTGCAGCCAGGACAACGACAGCAGAGATAAAAAACGCCGGCAACAGTCCAGTGGCTCCGAAATTGAAGGGCATCCACTCTGCTATCGCAGATCTATACGCCTGGGACATCAGGCCTTGCTTAACGGCATAAATCCAGAGGCCGACGCCATGAGGGTTGATCAATGTTGCCAGAACTGCCACGCCAACAACGCCCAGGCGCCATCCAACGTTTCTTTCTTTCCGGATGAACCATGCCCACCCGGTCTCAGCCGACAACAACAACGGGAACAGGACTGCCGTGGAATGGATGTTGGCCCACACCAAACCGACAGCAAAAGCAACCAAGGCCTCCCGCTGTGTCCACTTGTTCCGGATGGATAGATATAGATAAGTGCAGAACAAGAAATAAACTCCTGCCTGCGGCCAGGGCTTTAGCCAGTACAGCAGGAGAAAGGGCGCCAGTCCGCCGGCCAGGTAAGAAACGCCGCTGTCTATTCCCTTACTTGCAAGTGCTCGCTGGATAAATAGGCCACCGGATACTCCCAAAATGAGTACCAGCCCCCAGAGACCGATCACGCTAGTATACCTGTAAACCCAATAGATCAGCAGCTCCCAGCCCCACTCATGGTCGGTCCAATGTTGGCCGTAGGCGGTCCAGGAATAGATATCTGTATTGCTATCCAGTTTCCCACAGCCAGATGCCAGAAAACATCCGGATCGGCAGCCCAGATGGATACAGCTACGGCAAATAGGGCGCACCCCAGGATAAAAAGTACGCCCCAGAAAGTCTTGTTCTTAAAAATCGTTCTCACCTCATTGTTATGAACTTTTCCAAACGATCCTGGCCGCCGCCCATCGCTGGGTCACTACAGGAACGTCTCCGAGTACGTTCTTTTTCTGTATCTGTATGACGGCCACCACTCCCGGAGTGTTAAGCGTCACTTGGTATGCCCCACCAGATGTGTTCACGCCTGTGGTTGATGCGTAGAATACGGCCGGGAACCCCGATGGGGCAGATATGGACTCTGTATTCAGGTTCGTTCCATCGAAATAGTAGTAATCAACAAGGTTCGCCCCGTCAGATGCAAAGTCAGAATCTCCATTGTAAATTAAGAGCCAGAACTGTGGAGGATTAAGGTAGTGGGTATTCGGGAGCGGTGTCATGGTGTTGTCAAGGCGAAGGTTGTACTCCAACGATGACTCAAATGCATTTACAGCGTTTGCATCCTTGATTCTCGGCGTAGCATTTGCTTGGGACGCATCACTGATCTGGCTGGCGGCAGCTTTGCAAGCGCTCGCCAGATTCTCCTGCACATCAATGTCCGCAACCGTCACGGTGTCTGTGATCTCGATACTGGCGGTGATGATCAGCATCAGCATCGGAAGCAAAATCAGGAAGATAATCAGGGCGTCGCCCCGCTGATCTCTCAACCTACGTAGAAACGTATTCACTGAGTACGCTCCCCCCTACCTTGATCCTGTATGTACTTGGCGCCGCGTTTCCCCCTATCAGCAAACCCGTTGTGAATGGCTGGTAGTAGGGCTTGATCGTAATTATTAGGTCAATCTCCGAAGCATTTGGATTATCGGTGTTGCGCTGCAGCGGCGCCGTTAGCTGTACCCCAGGGTTGTCTGGGTTTGTGCAGGAAATATTGGTCACGTTCATCTGGGCGCTGGCATACTGGGTGATCATATCGCTCTGGTCCGTGTCGGGCAGATACCCCTCCACCCGGGCGCGTTCAAGGTAGTAATGCATGATGTGTTCCGCGATCTGGTACTGGCAAATAGTTGTGAAGTAATCCGTTCCTGCAAAGATGAAAAAGAAGAGAAGAATAGAAGTGATCAGAAAATCTATGATCGTCCCTCTCTCGTCTCTCAGAAACCCGATTCGGTAATGTTTGTGATCCTGTTTATCGTTGCATTGTGAGCATTCTGTATCGTCGGGGTAAGCAACCAGGTTACAATTACCGCTAACGCGCCTGAGATGGAAAGTATGATTACCCATTCTACTGACGTCAACCCCCTTTCGTCTGAAAATACCTCTTTAAATTTTTTTAGAAATCGCATGTTAATCACCTCGCATAAATAAAAAGCGGGAGGTCATAGACCCCCCGCCTGGTTGTTACTTACCAGTTGGTAATGGTGCTTGCACCGCTGACTGCGGTGTTCAGATTGTTGTTGATGGTGCCTGTCGCGCTTGTAATGCCACTCCGAATCACAACGCCGCCGGCGACAGCAATAGCCGCTACGATTCCAGTTAGAACCGCCCACTCAACAGTGGTTAGTCCTCTTTCGTCTTTGCACAAAGACTTTAGTCTCTTTAGCATGAGACAACCCTCCCTCCTCTAAACGTTGAAGAACATTGACAGCATGATCATGAGATGGTTAAGCATTGCGCCCACCACTATTCCGACCACACCAGCAAGCGGCAGCATCCTGTAGATCATGTAATATAACGGTTTGCTGCCGATCTTGATCTCAGCCAGCATTTGCCGAAGTTCCTCAAGGTCATGGGAGCCTTCCGCGATTGCGGACCTGGCGTACTTCATCCCCACTTTCTCGGCGTGTATTAAGACAGATGACAAAATGCTGGCCTCTGGCAAGTTCACCTCCTTTGCAAACTTTTCTAAAGCGCGGATAGGTCCGCTGGGCCAGGCGTCTATGCACCTCTGGATAACAGGGCGTATCGTCGGAGTGATGACAGCCCCGTACCGGAGTGCCTGCTGTATTGTGAAGTGCTGGTAATCGCCCTCGCCCTGCGTGAAAAAATCAATGAGTTCATACAACACAACAAGCTCTCTCATTGTCTTCGTTTTTTTCGCTTCATTGCTGCTGTACCGTATGAACCATGACACCGCTATTCCTAACGCAGACCCGACAACTGTGGCGATCAGCACGGCGCCGGTCCCCAGCGTCAATAGGAAACCGAACGCTGCCCCGCCAAGTGCTCCGACAACCGTAATGACGCTGTTCTGCTTTTCTTCATCGCTCATATCAACATCAAAACGCCGTGATCTAAAAGCTTTCAACCTTGAACTTACCATCGAATGATAGAAAGGGCTGCTGTTGACCTGTAAGTAGCTGCACAAAGCATAGACGGCGGCAAAAGCCGCCGTCCCGATTCCTAATATGAATATGGATAAGAATAATATACTTATGACATCTCACCCCCACGATCAAGGAGCCGATCCAAAGATATACCGATTATTACGAAAGCAAGACATGCTACGATGATTATTCTTCCAATCACAGTGTTCACGAAGAACGCATACGAGTCTGGCATAGTCCGGAGTACAAGTAGGTATGCCGGGACAATAGCTAAGTTCATGGCTATGGCCAGCATTCTATCCATAGACACCTCGACCATGCTTTTCCGGATCAGTTTCTGCTGGCTCGATAACCTTAACGCCAGACGGGTGAACATGGGTCCTACTGCTGAATCTTCAACGCTCAGTCGTAAAATCTGCACGAAGAGTCTGCCGTACTCGAAATTTAGCTTTTGTGAAAGTCTGATCAGAGCATCGTTTACGTCCCGGCCAACGGAAAAGTCTCGTTCTGCCTGACGGAATATCACCCCTATAGGGTCCGGGAGTTGCGGGGCTATTATACCGATGGCGCGTATTGCGTTTGGGGTCTCGGCGTATTCGGCGGCAAACATTCTCACCGCGGTTCCAAACTGTTCCATCACTTTTCCCCGGTATGTTTTTTCCTGGTTGTAAACAATCTGATCAGGAATTAGCACTCCGATAACGGCGAGGAGGATCGCGGCGATCAGATTGTGAAAATGCAGCAGTCCGAACCAGAAACCCACCGCAGACAAAGGAAGAGATATGACAAACACTTTACCATGCCAGCCGATACCTACTTTATCTATTCCCTTTTCCGCCTGAAGAACCCATCGCTGCAGAGAATCGGGCAAACCGCTTTCCCGGATCTTCTGTATTTTTTTGATTTCCACCAGCCAGTCCGTCTTGCCGATCATGCTAATTAGGATATAGCTCGCGGCAAAGACGGCAGCGAATATTCCCGCTCCAAAAGCCACACACCAGATCAAGCCAGACCAGCTCCCCTTAACTCATCTATCGAGATGTGCTTACACAAACGATCAATCATGGCCGGCGACAACTCTCCCTTGTGTTGCCAACTGCCGTCCAGATAATCCGTCCCGTGGGAAGTCCACCGGATCAGATCCTGGTATTTTGCTTCTCCTTGATCAACGATGACTTCTGTAACGCTTTCCACCATTATTGCGCCTCTCACCGGGTCCCCGAACATCTGCACAACAATGTTGAATGCCGATGCCACCGTTAAAACAGCCACATCCAGGGGCAGATTCATGCCCTCTTCAAGCAACAGCCTTGCCGTGCCCTCAATCGCCTCTTTAGGAGATGAAAAGTGTGCCGTAGCCATACTGCTGTGTCCCCTCACACAGGCTCGTATGGCTTCTTTGGCTTCTCCGGCTCCGCGAAATTCCCCGATGAGGATCCTGGTGGGTGAATATCTGAGTATGACGATAAACAGTTCACCCATGCTCCGTTTTGACTCGCGGTGTTCCTCAAATTCGATAATGTCCCGATCAGGGAAAGCTTTTCCAAGCATGAGCTCCGAATCTGTTTCCAGAACTATTATACGTTCGGACTGATCTATCTCGCTTGAGACCGTCCGCATTAATGTAGTCTTTCCAGACCCCACCCCTCCGGCGATCAGGATGTTGGCGCCTGCCTTGACTGAAGTTTTCAGCACCGCCCATACTTTTTTATCCATAGTTCCAAGAGCAATCATTTCTTCTGGCGTGATCAGGTGGGGGTAGGGCTTTCTTAGTACCAGAGTGGTGTTCTTCGTCACAGGAGGGCAAGTCGCTGTAATCCTCGTCCCATCCCGCCGCATCGATTCGATGGTAGGACAGGACTTATTCAAGGCTATGCCCTGGTCATGCATAGTGATTCGAGTAACAATCTTTCTAATGTGTTCGTCGTCATGGAATGATACCCCGTTTAATCTTTCGTTTTTGATTTTACGAAGAACGTAGATATCCTTGGGGGCGTTGATGCGGATCTCGTTTACGTCCAGATCGTTATATGCTTCTTCTATGGGGCCGAGACCCCAGGCATACTTGTAGATCTTGTATGCCACCTGTCTGGTTTCCATCCCTTCGACCTCAACACCGTTCTCATCCAATAACCCTGCAATGATCTCCTGTGATTTCTGATCCATGCCGGGAGCCCCTGCCATAGCATCTTCGAGCACCTGCTTATTTTGGGTTGCCCTCTCTTCGCCAAGTGCTTGGGGTTCCTGGATGATCTTCTGGATGATCGAAGTCGCTTGCTTCAGGTCAACCACACCCACTTTGTCCCTTTGATCCTGCTGTTTCTTGTTACTGCTGAACAATTGGATTACCCCCTTGTTGGGCTTGATGAATGTTTTGGGTTCCCGATTGCGGAACTGGCGGAGCAGTTTGTGTTAACGTTTGAACAATTTCCTGGCTAAACTTTTTTGTCAGAGCAATGTTCTCGGACTTTGGAATCGCCCCTCCGATGATCTTGCTCACGTCTGCCGTGTTCACCGCCAGTACAGCAACAGCCGGGGAGCCAGCGCTAGAACCCCCGGTTGAGATCAGTGCTTGTTGCACTAAGCTCCCTCCACTTTCAAAGAGAGACTTACCGGTGCTGTCCTTGATATCTACGACCACGGCATTTGTCGCCACCTGCACCCAACCGATTCCCGGTGTCTGGGTATTACCATCAGTGGGTATCCACCAAGCATCTACAACATCACTGGGTCTCAGATAACCGCCATCGCTTCGTGCCAAGTCGATGTTTACAGCAACTATCTGCTTCCCCGTAACCGCCGCCGCGTCCACAAGTCTTTTGGTTTCTATTTGCTCGCCCTGATAGATCGGGCTGGTGGTCATCTTCCCTACAGCGTCGGCAGGACTATTTATGGTGCCTGGCTGCTTGCTCCCCTTTACCGCTTGCTCCATCGCAATGTCGCTTGCCTGTAGGACAGTATATGGTCCCATGTCGTGAGCCATAACCAGCACATTTTCCATTTCTACATGCGTACTTGTGTAATGTACCAGTTTAGTCGCGGCTATCGCTGCTACCAGCAGACCGAGAACAACCGCAGCGATAATAGGCCGATTTATGTTTGACTTGTTAAAACTATTACCTCCAAACAACTTATTACCATCTCCTTACGTTTGCATTATTTTGTGATCAAAAACAGAAACAACAGAATAGCGACTATTCCGCTTAGTGTCTCCAAAACCAGGTGGCGCGCTGGTATTCGATATCCGCAGGAAATGCACCGTCCACAGCACAGAATCCAACCAAGGAAGGGTACCACTTCCCAGAAAGCAAGGGGCCTCCCACATTGTTCGCAATGTGAATGACCAGAGACAAACTGTTCGCCATTATGTGACCGAGCGGCGACCAGCCCGATATGGCTTGCTAGAGAAGCGCCCAGCACGAAAGCCAACACACAGTCAAATATGATCAGGAACATAGGCATCCTTTCTACAGCGAAAGAATGGGGACCGGCCGCCAGAAAACCAGTATCATAATCCACACCCAGGCGCCTAACGCCAAACACACCCCAAATGGCAGTGCTTCGGGTGGAAGCGACACGTTATCGTCCTCTGGCAGCGTACTCATCGGTATGACACCTTGCATGCCGTACACAAACCGATAGTAAATTCCCCTGAAAAAGATAGTTACCCGAGACTTTAACATGCCGGCTTTTTGTAGCCGGATGCTTCCCCATACAAGGCCAATAACAGATGCGACAAATATCACTTGGAGAATACCCAGGCCCAGCCATGCACCAATCGCCCCGGCCATTTTTGCATCGCCGGCGCCGGCTCCACCCATGAGCACGGGAATCAGAAAGATTCCGAAACCGATAGCAAGCCCAATCAATGACATGATGATTTTTCCGGTTAATGCTGAATAAATCAGACCAAGCAACGCCATTGGAAACGTTATTTTGTTGAAAATGAAATTAGTTTTTAGATCAGTATAGGCGCACACCATTGAAAGACCTAGAGGAATTGTGTAAATGTATTCCATTTTCTTTTGCCCCTTTCAAAAAATATGGGATCCACATTAATACCCGAATAGCCAAATTTTTTATGATATGGTTGCTGCTGATTCTGTAGAAATACCATCGCCAAGGCTTTCGGGCACGAGCATCCCGTCCTCGAAGCGGAACATGACGCACTGTGGAAATTGCTTGCCGACGAGTTCCTGATCGAGGATGAACCTGGCGGGAGCATCAAGGACGGTGTTCAGCCTGGCGGCATCCCCGATGCGTTCGACAGCCACGATCAGACGCATGGCCGTCGATCCGGTGATCTGGCGCCGAACCCGCTCAACATCGTCGCGCAGGACAAGGACGCCGTACTCCATGCCACCGAAGGTAAAAAAGGCCGTCAGCGGCCGGTCGGCCTCGGCGTGAGCACACGGCCAGATGCCGGCGAAGCCGAGGTATAATTCGCCTGTCACGAGTCGCTTCAAGACGTCGACGAGAGAGAACGAACGCCACCAGTTGGGGACCCAACGCTCACGGACAAGCTCGAAGCCCAGCGGCCCCAACGTATAGATAGCGGTGTCACCGGTTCTGCCGACCAGGGAGTGGCGCAGCAGGATGCCGGTTCTGGCCATGCGTTCGACGTGCTTTATGCCATTCTGTTTGCTGGTGTAGAAGTGCCCGAGGAGCTGGGAGCGGGTCGCAAACTTCAGATTCTTCAGGTATTCGAGAACCGGGGGATCGGCCCATGCAACACCCCGGTAGATGCCGAGCCAGCCGGGGGTGACGTCCTGCCAGGCGATATCCTGAAACCTCCTGGATGAATAGGGGGAGATATAGTCCCTTACGGCGTCTGTATCCATGAAAAGGGATCATCTCCGTTTCTGTTTACGGTTGTTTTGTTCCAAAGCCATTGGGGCATTCATGGGGACATTCCCCCGAAGAAGGTGTGTCCCCGTACCTCTCAAGAGGTGTGTCCCCATTCCTTACAAAAAAAGCGGTCCGGATATACCGGACCGTCCGCGCTTACTCGCTCATATGGCGGCGCTGTTGCCGTAGCTGCGGTTGCGCCGCTCGATCAGGTTGACCAGAAGGCGGCGCTTCTCACAATCCACATCCCTCACCTCGACTAGGACGCGATCGCCCTTGGCGTGCCTGACGTAGACATGCCTCCTCTGGCCGTAAAAACAGACGAAGCCGGGCTTCACATTGATGTAGATACCCGCCCCCTCCTTTACGGCGGCAACAGTGCCAAGAACCCGCTGTCCCTTGGATGGCAGCTTGTCGGGGTCGTCCTGCCAGGGATCTGACTGCAGGGCGCGCGTTGAGACACTGACCTTCTTGTTCTCCTGGTCGACATCGAGGACCTTGACGTCAAAGGTATCCCCGATGCCGAAATAGTCCCGCACGTCGTCCACCCAGTAGTAGGAGACCTCACGGGCCGGGATGGGTACGGTGATTCCTCCAATGTCCACCATAACCCTGTACTTGGTAACAGCTCGAGCTGCGGCGACTCTCACCTGTCCGGGGCTTACGGTCTTCCAGGTGACACCGGCCATCTGTTCCAGCGCTTCCTTCCGGGATGCCGTAAAGGTCTGCCTGTGCTCGTCGATATCCTTGACCTTGAAGGCGACGATCTGCCCGACGATGTCGCGGACATCCCCGGGAGTCTTTAACGATGATTCTTTAAAGGGAATCACACCTTTCACGCGGTCAATCCAGAGGATGAGTCCAGGGCCCTCGGCCTGCCCGTCGCCGTGATTACTGTCGACGGCGTTGACCCGGGCCTGGTGGATCGTACCCCTTTTATAGGCGCTGACGATTTTATCCCAGGCATCGCTCACGCCTTGAGCAAGCTTTTCCTGTCCGACATAGCCTTCGGCGAGATTCCTCATTATGCGTTAGCAGCACCGTAAAACACCGGCGCTGCTCTCACCTCTCTTTTTGAGTTTGTGTTCAACGAGTTCTTGGCTTCAGTGGGGGATTGTCTTACCCCACTGAAGCTTAGAAATCGTTAATCCAGGGACGTAGCCGCTCTTATCCCACCGCTTCAAAGAAGCGGGGGCATTAGAGCGGGTAGTCATCGCGGAAAAAGACCTAGCTGTCAGAGGCTGCGCCGGCCACTCAGGACGGTCAGTTCCAACTGGCTGGCTTGGGGAAGAAGGGGCGGCCGGAATTGTTGCCCTTGGCGGTCTCCGACTGCTTGCCCCCACCCTTCCTGCCGCTATATTTCTGGTCGCCGCCCTGCTTGCCCTGAACGCCCGCGCCCACATTCGTGTAGACAGCGTCCACCGGGTCGAACTGGCGGCCGTTGCGGAACTCCAAGACCCAGGGCGGCAGGTAGTCGTTGATGTTCCGTTCGACCAACCGGCTGGCCAGGGGGTGCTGGGAGTAGTCCATCTTCTTGATGCGCAGCGGATTCTGGCCCCGAATCAGGAGGATCGCCTCGTCCAGGGGCAGGCGCAGCACCTCGTCAAGGTTCATCAGGTTGCGGGACTCCGGCCTGGTCGTTTCCCTTCCCCACTCAAACCAGCCCTTGGGACCGGCATTCCTGGAGCAGGACTTCGTGAGGACGGTGCCCTTGCCCAGCAGGGTCTCCACAAACCTGGCCGTTTCCTGGTCGTTGGCGCCGAGGAAGAGACGGGAGTCACAGTTGCCGATGATGCCCGTCCAACCCTTGTTGGGATAGCGGTCCTCGAGCTGGGAAAGGTCCTGGAAGACGATGCTGGCGTGCATGTTCCTCGACCTGATCGTGGCCAGCTTCTTCTTGAAGTCGTTGATCCCGGCGATGTTCGGGAATTCGTCCAGGAGAAACAGGCAGGGTACCGGCAGCGTCTTCTCCGGCGTGCTGTCGGCCAGCTCGATCAGCCGGATGAACAGGAAACTGAAGAACAGTGACGACAGGTAGTCGTAGGCAGAGTGGTAGTCCGGCATGATACAGAAATAGGCGCACTTATGCTTTCCGGGCAGGGACAGGTCGACATCGCTGGTAGACGTGAAGGCGCGCACTAACTCGCTCTGGAAGATCTGCAGCCGGTTCGCCAGGCCGCTGATGATGCCGCCACGGACAGTCTCGGGAGACTGCAGGAAGATGTTGTAGGAGAGGCGCGCCGGGGAACCGGGCTTCACGCCGGCAAACAGTCCATCCAGGTAAGTGGGCGTGCCGGTGGTGATCATGGAATAGAAAGAGCCCATATTCCGCCGCTCTTTCGGGAGCATGGTGACGCAGTAGAGGGCGATGGCCTTGATGAGACCCATCTCACCCTGGACCCAGAACACGTCGCTCTTGCCCTTGGCGCCACCCGGCAGCACGGTGTTGGCGATGATGATGTCCGTCAGCACCTGGGCGTCCAGGTCGGCCCTGACCTCGCCCAGCAGGTTGAAACGGTCGGAGTTCTGCATGTTCACGGTGTTGAAGACCCTTACGGTGTAACCCTCGCTCTCCAGGAAAGCGGCGCACTTATTGTAGAGGACCCCCTTGGAGTCGGTGACGATGACCGAGGCGCCCGTCAGGGTGGCCTGGATGATGGCGTTGGTGATGTAGGCCCTCGACTTCATCGATCCGGACGAACCGAAGACAGCCACGTGCGAGTTGTACCTGGTCTCATTCGGCGGCGGCATCCGGAGCATCTTGCCGGTGGCAATATCTTTCCCGAAGATGAGACCGGGGCCGTATCCAGTCCGGAGCACGCTGCTGATGTGGCGCTGGTCCATCCAGGTGGCGGTGCCGTGGCTGGGGTCGCAGGAGAATTTCAGGAGGCCACTGCGTCTCATCCACCTGCCCACAAAGACGCACAAGACAAGAGCAAGGGGAACAGCGACTAGGTTGCCTTTCAGCCAGGCGACCATCACGCCCGCGGGCAAGCCTCCGGTGATGATGAGGACGGCAGCCCGGAAAGGGCTGGAGAAAAAGAGCCTGCCCCAGGTAAAGTTCGGCGTCCCATGCATTCCCCGGACCAGCCAGGCCTGGACGGCGGCAGCCGCGGCGGAGACGCTGCCGACTGCCCACACGTCCAGGACGTAAACCGCCAGGCCCAGAATGAGCCAGGCTGCATACCGCCCGAGGTCATGCCACCTGTTTCGTATAAGGGCAACGATGCGGGATGCGAGGCTCCGGCCAACGCCGCAAATTCTTACAAAGGCAGACATGATCAGGCCTCCCCCAGCATCTGCCAGGGCGCAGCCAAGATCAAGCAGAGAAAAGGGCATACTGGCACCATCCTTTTCGGGCTCAGGTCAGGAGTATGATCACGCGCCCCCTTCACCGGCGCCCGGAAGTGACGGGTCTTCCTGCCAGTCGGACTCTTCCGGAATATCCGCCTCCGGCGACAACGCCTCAGCAGAGCCGTTTGCTGCCGCACCAGTCTTGCCTTTAGCGGTCAGAAACTGAACGTGCTCAGCAATAACTTCCGTCGTGGTGCGGTTCTGTCCGTCCTGGTTCTGGTAGCTGTGCACCTGGAGACGCCCTTCGACAGCTACCATGCGGCCCTTCGCCAGGTAGTTGGAGCAGGCTTCGCCCTGCTTTCCCCAAACGGCAACCCGGATAAAATCGGCATCCTTGGTGCCGTCGGGCTTGGGGCGGCGGTCAACCGCAATCGTGAAGTTTGCCACCGCGGTCCCCGAAGGCGTCTGGCGCAGTTCCGGATCTCTGGTGAGACGACCGATCAAAACGACGTGATTGAGACTTGGCATGTACTTCTCCCCCTTGTTTTTAATTTGACCGCAGGCGACGTTGCGCCCACGGAAGATCTGCCCGGAACAGAAGTCGGATGTCTGCCACTTGCCGGTCATCTTCCGACATCAGACCTCTTGCCTCTGAGTTGAATAGTGACGATAAACTCATGATCTGCTACCCACAGCCCCTGCGAGCAGGCGCCTTATCCCAAAGCCGCTCTCTTCCAGGGGACGCATCCCGAAGAGCGAGTCCCTGATCTTCTCCGCCCCCGCGGTGAACGGAGATCCTTTCTGATAGAACACCCCCCTCTCCATCCGCGCCTGGAGGTCCTTGTCCTCCGGTATCTCCACTACCTTGGCGTACCCACACCTGGCATTCCCATCACATGCATAGCCGTTGGCGACGAGCACCGTCTCCTTCTGCGAACGATTTTTCCTGGTTAGCGCCCTGTTCATCTCCTGGGGAAGCCCATTCGCCACCATCACCATAGCATTCGAGTATGCTACCGCCTCCAGGACGAATTCGTCGTCTGTGTTGGGAAGATCGAAGATCACTACATCGAAGTCTCTCCTGGCCTCGGCGGCAAGACGTGCCACCGCTGTTTTGTCGATTGTCCCTGTTGTTGGGGGCAATAGCGCCCAGAGGCCGGACTCCACCTGGATGACCGCCGACGATAGGCGCCCGTCCCGGGATAGCGCTTCCAGGTTGGGATACTCCGGCAGATGCAGGTAGTAACCCAGATCACTTCCGGCGCCTGAGGCGCCCAGATCGACCAGCAGCACGATCATCATCTGTTCGAGCAAATATGCCAGGTGCAGGGCGATCGAGGTGCAGCCGGCCCCACCCCTGCCCCTCCACACAGAGATGATTCTCTGCCTATAGACGGGATTCGTCGCTATTTGGAGGATCGTCTCTTTTCCGGTGGCAGTCTCTCTAATACTCACGCGGTCCTGAATGATGCCGCGTACAGTTTTTACAGGTATCCTGAGAGCGGCCGCAATGGCATCCTCATCAAGATATTCCGACATCTGCCTGATCCTTCTGGTCAGATCGCCGCCGAACATCTTTTGACCCTCCTTTCTTCAAGAGCCTGTCGAGTAGTGAGTTTTTGCCCTTGTCGGCGCCCCTGCCGGTGTTTATGGGCTCATAGTGATAACCTGCCATATCGGCGATCTCCCTCGCCAACCTGTGCCACTGGCTACCAGCTCCGTCGAGACCGGCGATCTCGCCCTTATAGGTGTCCACGACCGAGGCGTCCCAGTTCTCCTGGATGACCGCCCCGATCCTGGGGAGCATCTCGATCGGGCAGTTTTTTTTGAAGCCGGAACGGAACATCGTCTCAATGACGCGGGTATTGTGTAATTTCGGACTGAAACGGTTGACTACGATGCGAATTCTCTCCGGCCTCACTCCCATCGCCAGCAGGGTGGGGGCATACTTCCTCGTCTCCTCTTCGGAGAATTTCGACTGGTCAACCACGGCAAGCGCCATGTCCAGTGTATCGAAGATGCTGTACAGCCATCTTTTCGTCCAGGGCTCCGGGGGTGTGTCGCAGATCACCACGGGGAACTTTCCCTTCAAATAGTCCAATACCAGCGACAGTTCTCCGTCTTCAAAGCGCGGCAGGGTTCTGTTCATCGGCCCCGGCAGTACATACAGGTTGTTCTCCACCTTGACGAGGAGCCTGTCTATCTGCGCCGGGTTGATGTTGTGCAAATTGGACAGTCTTTCGATTCCCGGCACATCCTTAATCTTGAAGAACGTGGCCAGATCGGGCGCCCCCAGGTCGAGATCGACCAGCACCGTGGGTATTCCCGCTCTTCCCAGGGCAGTTGCCGCGGCGATCGCCGTCGTCGTTTTGCCAACGCCGCCCTTGTTTGCCGTGCTGACCACTAAAACACCGGTGGCCGTCTTCTTGACGGGGCGCTTCTGCAGCTTGTCTTCGACCGGCTTTCGAACAACCGCTTCCCGATCTTCATGATCTGCTTCCCGGTCCCGGACCTGGTCTTGCTCTCGCTCCGGCAATGTCTCTTCTCCCAATTCGTTGTAACCGTCTATCTCCGGTCTCTTCGGCCTTGTCAGAGCGGCCATCAGGTTGTACGGCCTGTCTCCGGGGAGTTTCCCGGTTACAACGTTGTGCAGCCCGGCTTTACTTGCAGCCCTCACGTACGCCCGGCTGGATTCTGTCAACTGTCCGATCAAAAGGACAATATGCGCAGACGGGAAAAGCAACCGGGTCTTTGAGAGCAGCTTTATGGGATCGACGCCCTGCAAGAACCGGCTCAGGACGAGCACATCGATATTCCTGCCGGACCACTCGCTCAGTCCGCAGGCATCAGTACAGACCTCAAATGACCAGGCGCTGAAATTGTTCATCTTTTTCAGGTTGTTCAATATGGCGCCCGCGCTGCTTTCTTCGGTAGCTATGAGACAGAGCAACCCATCTTCCCCCTCCTTCTTACCGGACGCCTGATGGTATACGCATACCGTACAGTAGTTCGTTTTTGTAACCCGTCCATTATACCTTGCTCTGCACCAGATAAATATTGTTCTGCGACGCAGGCCCGACAACCTTGACGGCCTGATCGGCGGGAACCTCGATCCCGACCGCCACTGCAACGCCGCTTCCCATGGCTGTCGCACCTGCAGACTTGCCCGGTTCGGTCTGTTTGGCGTTGGAATCAACGGTGTGCAGTACCTTTGCTTTCGCAACCAGCAAAACGCCGGGATTGTCCTGGACGGCCTTCTGCCACACATCGACGTAGTCACCTGGCACCACCCAGGCGCCACCGGGCACGTTTACGGGAACGTAGACTTCAACACACCCTGGATCTCTCCCCTGGGTGTCCATGTCATCCTGCATCAGATACTGGTCCTTCAAAATGGACGCCTTGACGGACTTGCCTGCAACTGCCGCAATGTCGGTTTCGAGACCCTGCGCCATCTGTGCAGGCACGTCAACGGATTTGACCATGCCCGGATCGATATTCTCCCCCACGGGGATAAACTGAGTCGATTGAATAACCTTGATCATTTTTGTTGCTGCAGCATACTTTCTGGTGGCAGAGATGTTGATCGCCAGGGTGAGGATCACGGCCAGCACCAGGGCAATGATTATAGCAGGCTTACGGTTCGTACAATCACTTCCTTGTTTACGAAATAATTGCGCCGTGTTTTACGCGGCCTTTTTTCAGATCCAGTTCTGTGAACGGAAACCTTGGCGCCGGCAACCCTCCATTTTTCAGAAAGGCTAATCCCTCAGCGGAACCTTGACGGACCAACCTTCTGACGAATAAGGGCAGGGGGGCCGATGTCTCCCAGATGAAAACACTGCCCGGACATGCTCTCCGGACGATCTCCAGGTCAGACGTGAATAGCTTCAAGTAATCGCCCAGAGCATGCTTCTCGCCCTTCTTGATGTGCACCTCATAGGCTCCACGGAAGGACACCCTCTCCCCGTCCAATTGAAGCAGCAGCCTTGCCAAGAGAGCGTTCAGGGGGAGCAGGACGATCATGTTCAAGCCCATGTTCCTGCTCCTCTTGATGGCGCCTGGCAGATACCGGGTGTAGTAGTACAATATGCCCATCGCCATCAGCAGCGCCACCGCAAAAATGACTGCCCTGGCTATGCCATTGATCAATAGACAGGCCATGATCAGCGTGAAGAACAGCCAGAGACAGGCATCCCTACCCTTTGTCCCCATGTTGGCGCCTATAAGAATGACGACAGGGATTTGCCTATCCCCTTGATCGGGCTGGGCAGTGTTGACGGAAAGCCGAGCAGGCTGATCTGCACATTGTCGTCGACCTCCACGGTGATCGGAGATCCCCAGGGAGCGGGGTTAGATTGCGTGTACCCGGTAAAGTTGCTTTCTGCCTGGTTGATTGTGGCTTCATCTCTGCAATACTCAGCGTTCCAGCCGTCGAACTCGGCTTGAATGGTCGAGCTTTCATAGCCGCTGTCTCCGATGCTCACAGCTAAAAACTGCGCCTGATCCTGGACTTTGTACCACTGCCCCATCACACCCATGAACATGGCTGCGCCCATGAGGACGATCAGGAAGATAAAAATCATCCCGATGGTTCCGATCACTCTCTCGAGCATGCGATCCTCCCTAGAATCCGATTTGACCCTGAATCCATGTCGTTGCATCACTCCACATGTTTTTCACGGTTGTTCCGACGAGGCCGCCATTGCCGCCTGTGATGGCAAGGGCGACAATGATCAGGGCTACCACAACAGCAGAGCCGACCACCCACGTCATATCCGACAATGAACCGCGCTCATCCCTCATGAACGATCCGGCTGCCATAAGTAATCTGACTACCAATGCTTTTCCTCCTTTCCCGGTCATGGATTGTCGATCGAATGCAGAGTTGCGAAATACCACATGGAAACGTCGAGATTGCCGGTAAACTCCTTGCCGATAAGCGGCAGCTTCGCCTCATTCAGTACAGGGACGTTGATGCTGATCAGATATCCGGGCTGGCTGGCTGTGCTGCCGTCAGGCAAAGAATCCCCCACGCTTTCCGGTGCAATGGGATCAAGGTCGATCGGCCCCGGGTATGAGGATCCGGCAAACCCACCACTGCTGAAAGTTGTATTGGTGAGGCTGCTGAATCCGGCTTCGAAATACTGCTCGACCTGCGGCAGGGCCGCATCTTGCGACGTTGTATCAGTGATGATCCCATTCATGTTGGCGGACCGGACAGCAAATTCTCCTGCTTCATGGAGATACATGTAAGTAGCCACGGCGTTTTTCCTGACCGTCACTATGGTAGCGCCCAACAACCCGAAGAGGATCACCACAAACACGGCAAAAACGGTGAGGATATAGATGTCTAAAAACCCCCGCTCGTCTAGAAAGCGGTGAACCAACTCCTGATCATTGCCAGAAGGATAGCGATCCCCAGGACCAGCACAGCGGCGCACAGGATGAGATTCAGCAGTTTTCCGCTGCGCCGGTTGCTCTTGAACCTCCCTTCGATTCTCCTTGCCAATTGGTCTTCGTCCAGGTAATTCAAGCGATTCCAACGTCCTCCCTTCTAAGCGCCGAACCCCATGG
This sequence comes from Thermacetogeniaceae bacterium, assembly GCA_050013155.1. Classification (GTDB taxonomy): domain Bacteria; phylum Bacillota; class DSM-12270; order Thermacetogeniales; family Thermacetogeniaceae; genus Palsa-1188. The sequence continues at coordinate 17,526 of JBEKFU010000003.1, forward strand.
TAAATTGAGAGGCCATATAGAGCCAGGCGGGGTATGCAAACACCAGCAGCGCCCCGAGCAAACCGAGCACGCAGATCAGGGCCAATAAGCCGGCCTTCCCGGCAGTGGCCCCGGCAGCAGCGATCTCTTCGACATCCTGTACCTGGTCGCTCAGATCATCGAACAACTCCGGTGATGGACTGGCGTCCCACGCGGTGGACAGTCTGATACAGATAGAGTCCATCACGGGGTGATCGATCCGGTCGGCCAGTTCATTGAAAGCGTCCCTGGTGTTTCCGGTGCGCCTGATCTTGTCTAATGCAGTCCAGACCTCATCACGAAGGGGGCCCCTCAGAAAAGGCACTGTCATCGAGATGGCGTCCCGCAACGTTATGCCCCCCACTTTTAAGAACGATGGGGCAAAGCTGATTATGGTGGGCACTTCTTCAAATACTCTTGCCTGCCACCTCTTGAACTCATTGTTCACGCCTGCCTGAGACAACATGAACCCGATGGCGAAGCAGGCTATGCCCACAATTAACGCCAGCCAGTGAAATCTGAAGAATGCCAGCAGGAAGCCAAGCAGCCCGATGCCAGTGCTGATAAAGAGACTTGACCTGATCACGTCACCGACAGTCTTGCCCAGGATCTTCAATTTGGCTTCCTTATCTCTATCGCCGACAAAGCGCCTCTCGAAACTTCTTCGGGCATGGTCGATGGTGATGCTCGCCGGAGATACGGCGCATTCCCTGTCAGGAACAAACATCAGCAGAAAGAGCGCCAGCAGAGAGACAAACAACAAAACAGGTAAAACTGAATTTAGCAAGCAGATCCCCCCTACCCCAGAAGGTCCTTCGGATTGACCGCATTTAACACCACCAATACCATGATCAGGAGCAGCAGTGATGCGCCGGACAGCACGATCCTGCCGGCTGGATTGCTGAAGTAATAGTGCGACAGTAAAGTAACGTCGGCCAAAAAGCCGAGCGCTGTCAAGAGAATCACTACCCCTGCAGCGATCAGCGGTTCCAGGGTTGCTTTGCGCCTCTCCTGAAGCCTGCGGTCGCGGGCCCTCAGGGCTGCCGCCAATTGCTTCAATCCCCCGGCGGCTGCCTTGGGGCCGCCGGCCCTCTCGGATGCGGCGACGATGGCCGCTACGGCCTTGAACTCCGGCAGGTCATACTTGGCGGCCAAGTTCTCGAACATGACCGGGAATGAGGCCTTTCGGTCCGTATTGTGTCTGCCGAGCATGACCTGGAATTCACCCGTCAGGGGTTCCGGAAACCTGGTCAGGGCCGTCCTGACCACGTCCGGGGTTACCTGTCCTGCGGCGTAGAGCCCTGCCGCCGCTGTGATAAAATTCTTCACATCGCTTCTGAGGACAGCCCTCTTTCTCTCTGCAACGAAGCCGATCACCCAACCGGGGACGAACCATCCCCCCACAGCCCAGATAACACCGGCCAGGGGCGTCCTGCAGGCGAAGGTACCGAGAAGAAAAGCGGCGCCAGCCGAGACAACGGGTAGGGTGAGACGCCTGAACCAATCTTTGACGCCTCTTATCTCTTGCTCCATATCCCTGACAAACAGGAAGTAGAAGAGCATGAAGAGGCATAAGAGCAACAGGATAACCAGCAAGACCTCATTCCCTCCATTCTGATTGTTCATCTTCCGGATACAGGGACGTCGACTTGACGGTTTCATACCCCGGTCTGATGTCCGCCCCCCTGAAAACCAGCCTCGACAGACGAGCGCCGGTGATGGCGTTCTCATATAACCAGCGTCTCTTCCCGGTGTGGGCGAACTCATCCTCGTCGAACCTGACGATTGTTCTGTAACCTTCATCCGTCACTTCGACCAGGGAGATCAGGAGGCGCTGGCCGGCAGAGTTTTTGTCCAGGAAGATCAGGAAATGAAACATGCAGCGGATCTGCTCATCGACGTACTCCCTGGCAAGGCTCATGCCGCCCCGGGCAAACATCTTGGGGATGCGGCTTCGCAACTCGTTGACGCCCCCGGCATGGCCGGTAGTCCAGAAGCCACCCGACGTCGATTCGGCAATCTCGGATGCGGCCACGATCTCGCCGCCCCGCACCTCACCTACCAGCGCCCGGTCGGGGTTACTCCGGTTGGTTGCCTCGCAGATCTGGGTCATGTTGACGATCTTGTTGGAGCCGTAAACCACCTCCGTCAGGTTGATGCAGTTCTTCAAATTGGGAAACGACAGCTCGTAAGAGGTCTCGCCGACGATCACCCGCTCGATAGGGTCGATATGCTGGCCCAATGCTCTCAAGAAGGCAGTCTTGCCCGAGTCGGTCCTGCCGAATACCCCCAAGTTGGCGTGGCCCTTGACAAGCACGTCAACCAGGAGATCGGCGATCAGCTTCGGCAGCGTCCCGAACTCCACCAGCTTAGAGAGCGGCAAGGGTGGTCGTACCAGCGGAGACTTCCTGATCGTGAGCGCTACTCCCAGGGGAGAGACTTTATAGCCCATCACGGTGATCCGGGAGCCATCCTTCAACCAGGCGTCGACCATCGGAGAGTCTGTTGTAAACGGACGTCCAATATCCTCGCAAACTTTTTGACAGTATCGGGAGACTTCTTCGTTATCCTTGAAATAGATCCCATGGGCTGGCCAGTGACGCCCGTGTTTACCGTAAAAGACAGCCGGGCCGTCTATCGTGGGGTTTACCACCACCTCCGTGATCTCCCGGGCATCTGAGCCGACAAAGAACTCCAGCAGGGGGCCGTATCCGGATGCCTGCCCCATGATGGCCGTCACCACGCCGCCGATCTCGTCAGGCATCAAGTCCTGGCGAGTCAGAACGGCGCTGCGGACGATCTGCTCGACATTCGCGTAGGAATCGCCGCTCATTGAACTTGAGAATAGGCCGGGGTTGTCTCTCGAAAGTTGCGAGGCGATGTCTTCGATGATTCTCTCTTTCTCCCGTTCGACTTGTACGGTCCAATCGTTGCTCTCTACTTCCAGCGGCAATCAAAACACCTCCTTATAAAGCGAGAGCGTCCGGATCCGTTTGGTCCAGACGCTTTTGCAGCCGCTTTTGTAATCTAATGCCCTACTCTGTTAACTTCAATTGCCGTTATTGTTGTTGCCCAGGCTGTTGACGCCCGATCCGTCAACCGTGAGCGCCCCGTCGCAGGCGCCGGTGTAGTTTTGAGATTCAGGTTCCGGACTGAATATTGGGTTTCCATCCAAGTTTTTTCCCTCATAGACCATGAGCGTCCAGTTGCTTTTAACAGTCCACGTCGCCGTGATCTCAAACGCTGTCGCGGTAGCCGCCATGATCCCGGGCGGATTTTTGATGATGCTGTAGATGCCGCTTCCGTTGCCCACTCCGTCCATCGACCATTCCTCCCGGAACGACGCACTGGCTGTGCTGCTGCTCTGGGTCGCCATGGATACCGGGGTCATGGTAGTTGCTACATATAGCCCATTTTCCATCTGCCCGGGCGGGTCAACCGGGTAGCCGAATGAAAAGCCGCCGGTGCCGTTCGGCCCCGGTTGGGCCTGGGTCGGGTAGTTCAGTGTCACATTCGATATGTTCCAGGTCCAGCCGGTTATATAATTCGGGCTGGAGGCTGTCGGCGCCGGCGGAGCATCCGATGTCAGCCTGGCCGTCACCATGTCGGTCCACTCCGCCGTGCCTGCCGGCCTCGATGTTCCAGCCTGGCCCACCGCGGTAAAGTTGAGGGCACCGGAGACCTGGCCGGTCGGATTATTGCCATCCGGTGGGTTATTGCCTCCCGGTGGGTTGTTGCTGGTGCCGGTCTGACTGCCGCCGGGCTGCTGCTGCGCCTGTACTGTCAGGGTCGCCGTTCCGTTCAACACTTCTCCATCTGGGGTCGTGTAGCTGGCCGTAATGTTCGTGCTGCCCTGAGCTACCCCCGTGGCTAACCCAGTATTGGCCCCTATGGTAGCGACAGACGTGTTATCGTCCGACCAGTTTGATGCCGTTGTAACATCTGTCCCGTTACCGGCGTCCTGGCCGTCAGGGTAGTAGGTAGCCGTGAATGGCTGAGTGTCCCCTACGTTAATGGTGGCCGAAGACGGAGTGACTACCAATTCCGACTGTGATAGAGCTGGTGGCGCCAGTGGAATGGTAACGTACCAGAGGCTGCCATCCAGCCAGTGCCACATCCGGCCGATCCCCCAGGTGTACGTTGTCGGAGGCATCAGGATGTGGATGTAATTTATTATGTTACCGCCTGGGATGCCGTCATAGGTATTCCAGATAGGGCTGCCATCGGCGGCGCTTAGATTGAAGCCGGTGCCATTTCCTTCGCCGCCTAATCCGGTGGTGGTGTTTAGCCAGCCTATGCCGTGCAAAACCTCCGGTATATACTGAGAATCGCCATCATATTTCGTTGACTGTACATCTGGCACTGGTGAAGTGGGCGACCAGGGTTGATAAACCCAATCCTCGTTTCCAAAGTCCTCGCCGTTGGGGCTCCGGTCGGGAGGAAAAGCCAGGTTGGGAACGTCCTCGCCAGGATAGTCGAATCCTATGTAGCGATAGCTCCCATCGGAATTTTGGTCGTGGGGGCTGCCGTAGGCCAGATAACCGTAACTGTATGTCTTCCCATTGTCTGTTATCTGTAATTCCTGGGGCGGGGGAATGTATTGCAAACTGTCCCCATTTATATCAGTAGCAGCCACATTGTAAGGAGGTTGTTCAGCCGCAGCTTTGGCGGTACTGGCATCGACGCTGGTCGGTATTGAGTCTGCGTAAACCGGAGACAGAAAGGCGGTCAAAAGAAAAAAGACCGCCGCGATTGCGGATAGTCTTTTAAGAATCATTTGGTTTTACCTCCGTATTTATTTTGCAGTGATTATTACTACAACGTAGTGTAGCTACACAGTGCAATTTTCGGGCGCCATCAGGGAATGAAAACCTATGTAGTTGGCTGGCTGCATTCCGGTGAGCGACCTATGACAATTTGGGAGCGAGCGGAATCAGCTAGCCAACCAGCCATCTTCTCATTAAGATACCCTTTTTTAATCTTGGATAGGTTCGGGTAGTTACAAATCATCGCTTTATTATTATTTACGATGGTATATGCTCAGACCAGATTTGTACATCAACCCAGGGACCAAGATCTAGCGACGTAACTTTTACGGCACCACCGTTTGGCGAGTTAAAAGCCTTAACAGGCATAGGGGGTTGCCCTTTCAAGTCGTAATTAATGGTGGCCATCGCGGTGGCAACAGTCGCCGGGTCTAAGTATTGCGACTGCGAGAGGATACTCTGGGCATCGGCAATTTGATTCTGCAGGTCCCCGTTGGCCCCCTTGATCTCGAAGTCAATGGTTCCATCTTGATTAGAATCGTTTCTGATGGTTATATGTGTCCCAGCCGGAATATTAAACCCATCTACCACCGTCGGTTTCTGCTGCGCCTGGCTGATTGCATTGCCGATCTCCGGTTCCGGCGTGCCCTGCGGCCAGATGATCACGACCTGGTACTGGGCGTTCCAGTCCACCTGATACCCCAGCGCCTCCGCCACCCACCGGGCCGGCAGGTACGTCCGGCCATTGTTGATCATCGGGGCCACATCCATCTGGGAAGTCTGGCCGTTTACGGTCAGGGCAGTGCTGCCGATAGTCATGGCGATGTTGTAGACGGCAGTAGTCACGGTGACTTCCTGAGTATCGGCATCCCAGTTGGTCGTGGCGCCCAGGGCGTCGGCCAGGTAACGGACAGGGACCAGGGTGCGCCCGCTGTCGATGTAGGGGGCGGCATCCATCTGGATACCGGGAAGCTGGTCGTTGACGAAATACTTGTTCAGGCCGATGACGAACTCGGCGCTGTTGGTGGCAGCGAAAGCGTTGCCCCTGACGAGGGCGGGGAAAACGATGATGGCAAGCAGCATTGCAGTGAAAAGCACGATAATTACGGTTTTACGGTTACGGTTCATATTTTGGGCCTCCTTTTGTTTTTCGCCAGGGATTATAGACTCCCTGGGGTGCCGGAATATTCACCCTTTATAGGGTTAGACAACCAAGCGCGAGTTTTTGTTCCCGAGAACACCTCCTAAAAAGAAAAGCCCCCGATGGGGAGAAACCCTCGGGGGTGTAGCAGCATCTGCCTTGGCAAAAAATATTCTTACAATCTTCGGAAAACATTGCCAGCGCCGGACGGGGCCAACTGGTTCAATACGCCCTCCCACGCCCTACGCCCATCCGCCCTTAAGCACTGCGGTTTCATGGCTGTCCGGTCGATCAGATAGGTCATCCAGTCGAACGTCACCGAGCAGCCAGGCGTCGTGAATAGCACCTCGATGAACCGGGGACTGTGACCCAGCCGGTTCAATTCCTCTATCTGCTGCTTTGTCACTTCTGCAATGACCGGAGAGCCGTCTGTCGGTAACAGGACTATCGCCGCCTGCCGGAGGGCGGCCATCGTTGACGCATGCTCATAGCTTCTCCCGGCGTCCACTATGGTAATGGCCGGTTTGCCACCGGCGTTTCTCTGGTAGACGATCTTCAGCGTCTGCTCCAGGGCCTCCGTATCAAGACCTGGAGTGCAGATGTTGCCCAGCTTGTTCCCTGCCGGGAGATACCTGATCCCCCAGGCGCGCTTTTTCAAGAAACGCGACACCGACTCCGGCTTGAAACCGTTTCCGAAGGTCAACATGCCGGCGCCGTGCTCCTCGAAGTCCCCGATGCCGGTCTGCTTCACCCCGAACCAGGTGTCCAGTTCCGGACAGTGCACGTCGTAGTTTATCAAAGCTGTGTCAAAACCCTTCGCTGCCGCCAGCGCAGCCAGGTTGAAGGCGGTATAGCTCTTGGCCCAACCATCAGGAGACCAGACGGCAATCAACTGGTGGGGCAGATAGCAAAGATCACGCTTCTCCGGCACTGTTTTACGCGCCTGGAAAGAAGGCCATCTCCTCGTGTTCTGCCTTTGCCGGTTTTCTGATTCTTTTGCCCGATGTTCCTGTGCCTGGTTTTGATAATCATTTTCCGGAACACTCTCATCAGGCACTTCCCAGTCTCCCAAAGATTCTGTTCCATCTTCCCCCAGAGCTTGTTCCTCTTCAGTATCACAGTTTAATCTTTCTTCTTCACCGGCCTTTTCTGTCGGATCTTCCCATGCCATGTCCTCTTCGTTCTTTTCTGAAGAGGCATCCAAGGCCAGCCCTTCTTTATCTTTTTCTACAGTTTCACCATGGGCCGACTCGTCATCCGCCCCGCAAGCCAATTCTTCTTCGGCCTGCTCCGAAAGAGCATCCCGGGTCAGTTCTTTCCCGTCAGTGATGCTCCAGGCGTCCGCGGAGTTGTCTTGCTCGCTTCCATCGGCTTTTCCCATGGGGGGATCCCATGCCTCTTCAACCCCCCAGGTCAGTTCCCCGCCAGATTCCCGATCTCCCGTAAGGGGTTCATGCTCAGCGCCCTTTTGACGATTGGAAATTCTATGGATGGCGCTGAGTATGTTGTCCAAACCAAAGCTCCGGAGCCTCTTTTCGCCTTTTCCGTCAGCCTGAACAGCGGCGCTTCCTGTCGTGTCCGCCTTGACCCTCAAAGGCGCATCATCGATCTGTTCCTGTTCCCGCCCCTTCACGATAAAAGAGTTCCCGTGCGGCATCCCGACCCCCGATGTCAACAGCGCCTCGGCCTCGGCATAGGTGGCGGGGGCGAGCACACGCCCGGCGACTTCACTGGCGTTGACCTTGCTGCCGGCCGAGGATGCAGTGGAGAAAACGATATCGTAGACGCCGGCGCCGATCACGCTCCCGGCCAGATCTCTCGGATCGTCGAGGTCCTCGGGACCGGGCAGCAGGATGACCCGGATGTCCAGGGGTGACCTTCTGAGGGCGATGATGACCTCTTCGAGACTGGAAGAGCCGGCGAGTTCGGGAGAGATGATGACGGTATCGGCCTGCCTCTGAATACAGCAGGGCATTATCCCCTCCAGGTAATAGCACTCTCCCGCTACCTCCACGCCGTTCCCGGCCAGTTCCCGGGCGATATCATTGTCCAGTTGTTCGACGCCTGTAGCCAGAACAACCTTAGCCATGTATCCGGTTCTCCTTTGATCAAAATTGAGCCGATCTGAGCGGCTAATTTACGTAACTGCAATCATAGCCGATAACGTCAAGCGGATTGACGAAGCTGCCGGCGGACAGGTCACGGATCTCCAATGACACGAATGGACTTTTATATCCTGATGTTCCTACGGTACCGAGAACGGTCACCCCGGCTTCGACCGGCTGGTTCTGCCGGACAGCGACGCTGCCCAAGTTGCCGTACTTATAGGTGTGAACTGTGTCGTTGACAACGACGTAACCACTCCCTGTATCCTGGACGTAACCGCCTGACACAGAGCACACGGAGGCGCCCGCTTCGGAGATAACGTTCACTCCCTGAGCAGTTTTTTCGACTACATGGTTCCCTTGCACCGGCCAGTAATAACCGCTGTGGTCCCTGAAACCTCCAGCCAGCTTCCAGATGTCGCTGGCATACCCTGACTCACAACGGCTGATGGCGTCCTGGTCTACCTGGTTCTGGGCGTTCCTGAAGCCGCCATACCAGGTCAGCCCGACCAGGGTCTGATTCTGCCAATCAGAGGAGTTCCAGTCCACATTTCCGAGGTAGCCTTTCAAGATAAAAGCCCCGACGATGATCTGCGCCCGCGGATTGTCCTTGTCCAACGTGGGGTTGAAGCCAAGCTGGGGAGCATCCTCGTTCCAGTTGTCTATATTGACCTGCATCAGGCCGAAACAATCACTGTCCCCCGATTTCCCATTATCCGCTGTCGGGTCAAAAGACGACTCTCTCTCGCAGACCGCCTCCAGGAACCATACCGGAATGCCGAAAAGCTGTGCCGCCTCCTGAAAGTAACCCTGGAGTTCGGCAGGCACCATTCCCGAGGACACGAAAGTTTCGGGGTTAAAGCTTGCCATCAGCCAATCGACGTGCTGCTCGTGGTTGACGAAACCCGCTCCCGCCTCCATCACGCTGAGGCGCATCAGGTCGGACTGCGGATCGGAGGCGTCCATGCCGTAGAGGTTGTTCAGATAGCCCCTGATCCGCTGATACTGGTCCGGCACAACCAGGCGTGATCCGTTCTGGGCGTCATAATCCCTGATCACCTCGGACCCGTCCGGATAAGTCTTTTCCTCATGTACACGCTTGTATGAGTACTGCTCCCACCCCTCGATCGTGTAAGCCTCGACCAGCAGGTATACGTGGTCCACCTCTGTTGACGGCTTGGCGTTCTGTGCGCTGGGAGGAGGGATGTACCTGGTGACGAATGTGGCGGGGATGTAATAGAAGTAGGGGTGGAGATCCTCAGCAACTGTAGTCGCCCTGACTGCTCGAGGAATTTTCTGTTCGATGGCGTCAAAGTCCTCCCCGCCTTGCATATTGTTGAGGTTGTTCAGCAGGGTATCATCCTTTTGCAAAAACGCCCACCAGAGGCGTACTGAATGGATCGTGCCCCAGGGCAGATACTGCTCCTGCTGATAATATGACTGTATCCTTCCAAGTTTGGTCGCCGCGTTAGCGTCCGGATACAGAGGAGTCTGCGGGTATTTAGGCTGCTGCCCGTCCGGCACGATCATCCAGGAGTCATCTTCAGTTGCCTGATGCAGGTCCTCATAATTCACCTTGTCGGCCAATTTCTGATACGCCGCCTGTATCAGCGGATCTGCCGGGGATTCGTTCACGCCGGTAAAAAGGCCGGTTTTGGAGTCGCCTGCGGTCATCGCTCCGAATACCCCCATCGCCAGGCTGAACACCAGCAAGAATACGATCAGAATACCGGCTGCAATCCACAGATAGGGCCCCAAAAACGAGATGAGCATCCTGCCGAGGGAAACCAGGCCCCTGCCGGCCTGCTTCATGGCAGCCCGGCCCAACTTTCTCGCCAGCCTGCCTCCGGCGTTTCCAACCGCCTGCCCAGCCATACCGCCGACAGCGCCGGTAGTCCTGTTCAGGTCCTTCTCCGCTGCTTGGCCGATCGTAATCACCAGCTTTCTGGCGCGAATGCCCCTGGATTTATCAATGGAAGGGAGCACAGACCTATCTTCTTATGAGGATGGAGGGGCTTGCACTCCCCTCGATTCGTTAAGAGGAAGATATGCCCGCGCCATTCCCATAAAAAGAGGGGGCGGGCCTGCGTTATGCAGGTACCGTTCGGCTTTGCAGATCGAGAAGCAGTTCACCAATCGTAATCCCACCAGCCACCCTCTCCATGACTCCCGTAGCTCACTCCGCTGTCCATCTTGCCCGTTGTCGGCCTGTTGGCAGCGGCATCCCTCTGCATACCCCCGAGCACGAACTGCCCCGCCTTTTCATGGACAGCGTGGGCGCCTCCGAGTTTCAGGCTCCTGGATACAGCATCCTGCATGGTGGCGCCACCGGCAGCCAAGCGGAAGCCCTCGGCAACGCTGACCTTGCCACCTGTCAGTTTCTGAGCCTGTTTCCTGGCTTGCCACGATTGGCCGAGCATGCTGCCCTGCACGCCCATGAACCTTCCTGCAGCAGACCCCGCATATCCCACCGCCGCCCCGACAGTCTTATCAAAAGCATTGACGCCTGTCTGGGCCAGGCGATCGCCTCCGGGAACAGCCATGCCGGCAAACCCCATACCTACTGCTGCCACAGTTGTAGTAGCTCCCCTGGTAAACGATCCGAGAGTGTTCCCCCACTTATTGCCGGCGCCTGCCGCCTTCTCAAGGCCTGAAGTCTGGCCGGCAGCCATATTCATGGAGGCGGCCGATCCGTCGGATGCTCCACTTCCGGGTGCATTCCCCTCGCCGCCGGGAGTCATGCCGCCCGGCCCGCCGTCTCCGCCTCCAGGAAGAGCGTTCTCGCCGGACAGTTTGATGCCACCGCCTCCCCCGCCGGAACCATGTCCACCCCCGCTGCCTCCTCCATGTCCTCCGGCAGTTGCCCTCATCACGTTTGCGAGGCCTAATAGAGCCCCCATGCCTGCGATTGCCCCGACAGCCTTCTGAGCCACACCTGTCTCGTTAAACCCATATAACCTGGAGAATAGCCCCTGGATGGAATTGCGGATCATCTCGGCAATAGAGAGAGCGGCAATAGTCCAGATGATCGTGGTGAGGAAGTCCTGCTGCGCAGCCTGCTGTCCCGGTGCTGCCTGAGCGGCAAGACCTGCCGGTGGCAGAAGCAGTGTCATCCAGGCGGCAAGACACAGGGAAACAACCCGGAGCCAGTACTTTCGTCCCCGTATCCTCTTGTTCAAAAGGAAGCCGGGGCAGAGCAGCGCTTTGTTCCTGTAAGTCAATTCATTCTCTCCCTTCCCAGATTATTTAAAGACAGCCGGAAAATACGTCTGGGCAATCCCCAGAGCCAGGGAGGCGAAGAACATGACCCCGCCGAAGATGATCCCGCCGGCGCCGACGTACAGAAGGTTATTGACAGCGCTCTCCCTTCTGCCCGGGTTGAACCTGGACGTGATGATCTGAACGGCCACCCAGCAGACAGAGGCGAAGAGAATGGCGCCCCCGATCGGTATGCCGTAACCGGTGAGCAGATCCGACAGCGAATTGAAGAGAGCGTTGTAATCTCCCGTGGGCAAAGAAGCGCCGCCCGAGCCACCCACATTGATGAACGACAGCAGGATGAGAAAAACAAAAGCGTGGGCGGTCTGCATGAAGATGTTGGACACTATCTCCCCGAGCCAGACTTGGGCGGCGTTGACATTCTTGTTCAGAGACCAGAGCCATGCCATGATCGGCGTGAAGATGAGAATGATGGTCAGAACGAGCTTTCTGAGGGCGTAAAGAATGGCCAACCACAACCGGATAAACGAGAATATGAGTGAGACCATCGAATCTGCCAGGTAATACCCGGTTTGCGGAGACGCCCCCGGTTGCAGCATGACGTCCAGGCTTTTTCCGGGGGCGACGTTGTTGGCGATCGCCAGGAACAGGTCGACCAGGCCGTTGTTGATCCTCACCATGGCATAGAAAAATATCGGGGCGCCGGCGATGATGAGGATGGCGACCAGCCACCGCCACAAACTGGCGACAGCGTCCTCCCGCAGTGACATATTGAAAGGAGCCGCAGTAAACTTGAAGGCTGTCATCACGACAGCGATCAGGATCAGGACGAAGGAGCCCGCCGCCATTGCCTTGTACCACGTCCAGATCGTGTCCATATACGCAGCGGTGAAAGGGGCATAAAGCTTGTCCGTAGCAGAGAGGCCGTCGTTGAAGATCAGTGCGCCCAGGGTGATCGTGGCGCCGCTGGCGTTTATGAGAAGAGGACCAGACGCCCAATCGAACACTTCTGTAACACCGTCAACAATAGAGGCTATCAATCTTACAAAGACTCCTCCCTGGGGGTTATATGCCAACGGAACCGGGGTATTGCTTCCGCTGCCGGTACCCGAGTCCGGATCCCCCCAGGTGATGATCTGGTGCTCATCATCAACGATAGCGCCACCGCTGATGAAATCCAGAAAGACTGAATACCTCTCTCCGCTCTGTTCGCCCGGAGGGATGAAGAACTTGTTAAACTGGGTGCTGGCAACATCGGTGGTGATCACGTCATGCACCGGCCCCGGGGCGCCTGTCGTGACGTCCTGCCAGTATAGGTGCGCATAAACTGGATAACTGGAACTGCCGGTTACGTCGATCCGGTCATAATCCTGGTCATAGTTACACGACCATTGAAAATTTGCAGTTGCGCAACCGGGTGTCGCCACTATCAAGATGACCGGTACGGAGAACAACAAAAACAGGATGAACAGTTTGGTCCGCATCCTGCTTTTTTGCTCTCCCGGGCTTTTTGTATCTTTACTGCTCACTCGGACCCCTCCCCTCCTGCCCGGGTGACTGCTGGGGGTTCGTGTTCATATACGGCCATTCAAACGGTGTGGGTTCGATCCGGACTGCAGTGACGGCGCCATTGAGGGACATCAGGCACTCGCCGGGAGCAAACCCGCCCAGGAAGTTCTTGGTTCCGCTGGATAGATGGAAGGCTTCCACCACCTGGTCGATAACGGTGTCGTGCTGGCGCAGCAGGAACAGCGTGGCGCAGTTGCCGATCACCGCCCGGCCCTCCTCCCGGCCCAGGAACTCCTCGATAAACTGCGAGGCTACGACCAGACCGCAGTTATGCTTGCGCCCGGTACGCGCCACGGTCTCCAGAGCTACCGCAGATTCGGGGAACTTGATGAAGTGCCAGCCCTCGTCCACGATAAATTTCTTCTTCAGGCGGCGGTTCTGTTGCACAAACTTCTGCCGCACCCAGGCCAGAACCCCGAACTCGGCATACAGCTTCGTGAATTCGTCCTTGATCTCCGAGAAGTCGAAGCTCACCACCTGGTCCGACAAGGTGAAGGCCGTCTCGCAGTCGAAGATGCCCAGGGAGTTCCCCCGCAGAAAGGGCTTTAAGACCTCCCGGAGTTCCGATGACACCGGTTTTTCGACGAGTCTCCGGTAGAGATCGGACAGGGTTGGCGCCTGCTTCTTGACCGGCCCCACCGAGCCCGCAATCTTGGTATACAGGCTGCAGGGGTCCGAGGTGATACCCCTCGAGGCGTACTCTTCCCGCACGGCCTCTTCGAGAATGGCCGCATCCTGCGCCTGTAGGGGGTTGCCGTTGAATGCCCGGGAGATGACCGTGAACAGCGCCCGGATCTCGGCAACCTTGTCATGCAGGTCAACCGACTGCTTACCGCGATCGTCGGTCTCCGCCTCGATCTCCAGCGGGTTGATCCCCGTCTCGCGCCCGGCGGCGATGTGCACCACCTTGCCGTTCAGAAGCTCGAGGACCATTGATTCATACTCCCCCATCAGGTCGAGGATCACGATCCGCTCCCCGACCAGGGCTGAGCGGGCGGTCATGGTTTTCAGGGTGACGCTCTTGCCGGCGCCTGAATACCCGAACACGGCGATGTGCGGGTTTGGCAGCGCCGGCGGCCCGATGAACTGGTCGTAGACCACGGGAGAGCCGGTGAAATACGATGGCCCGAGATAGATCCCCGACGGATGCGACACATCAGGGTTGGAAACCGGGAACATCGCCGCCACCCCGCCGGTGGTCAGGTTCCGCGAGAAATCCTGGATATGGCACGACCCGCCGGGGAAGCAACTCTTCAGGCCGTCAAGCTGGCGAAACATCAAGGAGTAGGCGCGGGCCGCTTTCCTGGCCAACACGTCTTCCACCGAGTCGCATTTCTTGTTCAACTCTTCCTCTGAATCAGCATGGACGGCGATAAAGATGCTGGTGTAGAACATCTTATCCCTGTTGGTCTGGATGGCCTCCCGGACGATTTCATTGTCGGAGATGGCATTCTCCAGGTCAGGCAGCATCAGGATGTTGCCCTGCTTGGACAGGACGCTGTGCTGCGCCCGGTGGCTGGTGACGATCTCCGTCAACTTGCGGATCACGAAGCGGTCGGGCACCGGGTCGATGTGGATGCTCACGTCGATGTCTCCGAGCATGAAGACATCGTCCAACCACCCGATACCGATCTGCCGGGGATAGACGTAAAGGGCGTACACCCTGCAGTACCTCGAGGGGCCCACCAGCAGGTGGTCGGGATAGCAGTCAATGCCATCGGGGGCAATGAGCGATTTCAGATCGACCACGTTATCTGTCAGACTGCGTCCGCTACCTGCCTCATTGCTGTGATCAGGCTGTCTGATATCCTGCTTCTCCTCCTCCGCATCCGGGCTGCGCCCGGCCTGAAGAATGCGGAGCACAGGCGCATCCGGGCTAACAGCCCGGCCTGAAGAATGCGGAGTACATGTCCGGAAGAACATCTCCCTGAACCCCTCTCCTTCCTGTCGCATACAGGTCTCTCGTACCCTCAAACACCGCCTCCGAGGGCTTCATCACCCGGCCCCGGTTACTGAAGCGGTAGATCACGTCCAGAACCTGTTCCGATGAGAGGATGTCGGCGGTTATCTTTGCCCGCCGCAGGTTGTTGACCATTATGTATGCCCGGCGCTGCAGTTCGCTCCTGGCCTTGTCAAAACCGTCCGGCGTGTAGTAGGAGATCGCGATGTAGCGGGGGCGGTTGTGTATATTCCGGTTCTGCATCATCGAGTCCAGGTATGAGTACATATTGAAACCGTATTCAAGCATGGCCTCTGAGAGGTTCTGCTGCGACTCCATAAAGCTGTGTATTGCCAGGGCGCAGCTTTTGGTGTCAACCAGTTCGGCCGTGGAAAACAACTGGACACGAAACCCGAGGGCCATAGCGCAACTCATCAGAACGGACTCAATGGAATACTGCTCGCTTTCATTCATGATGTGGTAGTCGATCGGCCCGATCTTCAACAGCGTCCGGTACCAGCCGTCACTGAACACGATCACCCCGCCCTGAATAGCCTCCACGCCCCAGAGTTCCTGAACGGAAAGCTCCTTTTTCTTTGCCTTCCGGGACAGAGGAGAACTAGCACCCCCGGCGCCTTTTGAGGGTGATTTTTTACGCCCGCTCCGGCCCGCAGCCATCCGCGCATCGAGCACCCTGACATACCACCAGGCGGCAACTCCTACCGCCACAGATAACAACAAAAAGATGACGCCGATAACCACTAGTGGCCGCCTCCTTCCTGCATGAAGCAGTATCTCTTTTGCCGGATGCAAAAGAGAACAGCAAACATCAGGTACCGATCCAGCCCGATATGCGATATCTTGATAAAAGCTAATGAGGCGCCGGCGCCTGTCAGCAGAAGCCCTGAAAACAGGCGGAGCGACAGCGGCAGAAGGCTGACACAGAAGATCAGGATTGCCGCCGCCACCAGAGAAACCGCCAGGTACACGACCTGGCGCAGAGAAAGATAACCACCGAAGAGTTTTTCCTCTTCGGTGATCGAGTACGGCACCGGGAATAGTCTCACAGAAACGCCACCCCCCGGTCTCTTTGGACTTTTCACCTAAAATATGTGCCCCCGATGCTGAAGAACAGGGAAGCAAAAAACAAAGCGCCGCCGAGAATGATTCCACCCAACCCCACGTACCAGAGATTGCTCATGGCATTTTCACGCTGACCGGGGTTGAACCTGCTGATGATGATCTGAACAGCCGTGATGATTACAGCAAACAGTAATACAGCGCCGCCCAGAGGCATGCCCACTTCCTTGATGGCATTCCCGATGTCATCGGCAATTGAAGGCGGCGTCACGCTGGTAAGGGGGCCGTTATCGGCAAACGCCGCCCTGGCAGCCATCATCAGAGTCATGAGCAACACCACAAGCAGAATTGCCCTCGCATAAGACTTGACCATTATCTTTCTGCCTCCTGTCTGTTTTTCATGCCAGGTGATCGACAAGAACCCGGATCAGTCCGATGATCAGGGGATAGCCATAGTACACCAGCAGCCCGGCGCAGGCCATGAACAATCCACCCAGGCCAAAACGCTTCGCCGCCTCCCAACTGCTCAGGCTGCCAAAGACCAGTACCAGGCAACTGACCAGCATGCTGAGAACGGCGAGAGGAACAATTACCGCAGCTGCAGCAGAAGCCAGATCGCCGGCAACCAGATTGATCCTGTTAACCAGATCTTTTGGAGCCATATTCTCAAGCGGCCATGCAGTTGTGAGGCGCAGCGGAGAGACGGCAGCGCCGGAGGTGTTGTTGGAGACCATGGCCTGAGTGTTTGATGAACTTATGCCTTGCGTTTTTGTTTCCTGGTTGTTCGTAGCAGAAGAAACGACCGGGGCGAATGGGCCATCCCCGTACGCCGTGCTCCCAGCCTGGCAGAGAGCCGGAGCGAGACCGAACATACAGAGCAAGGCAAGCGATGTGATGATCAGCTTTCTCATCGTCTGTTCGCTCCTTTATCCTCGTTCAGTTGCTGTGGTAAATCAACAGGAGCAGGAAGGGCGCCCAGTTCCATCAGAATGGACAGATCGTTTTCGGTCAAGCATGGGGTGATTATTGTTATGTAATTGATCCAGGCTGCAACCAGTTGTTCATCACGCTGATTCCTCAGCGAGGACATGCGTGAAGCCATGTCTTGGCGCAAGAGATCGACTCCATCATTGAATTGCCTGTCGATCAAAGCTTTTTTATCTTCATATTCGCTTGCAGCGATGTCAATATTCGCAATATTTCGACAATTTTTTCGATATTGAAGGAGTGACACCCCAATTCCTCCTTGACGCAACCATGATCCCCGTACTACCGCTAAAGTTGAATTAGAGGTTGAATTATTATCTTTGGCACAAAAGGTCACCCCTTCATCATGCACGGCACTTTCTCCATGTCTGTTGGGGCGGGTGTGGAATAGAACCGGCCGGTGTGATACTGCTGCGGTAAAAAACGTGAATGTTGGAAGATAATATATATACGTGGATAATTCTAACGTATCATGTAACATTATACCAGTAGTAATCAATAAATTTTTCTCTTGCTACATCTTGTCGATTATCTCACGCATTTTCCAGCGGCATCAGGGGAGGCAAGGCTGCTTCCCGTAAAGAATTTCGGACCTTCAGGACCTCGTAAGCCACTTGAAAGCCCTTGACGACCTCCAGACTCACGCTGTCACCTTCCCTGCGTCCGAAAAGCGCTTCCGCCAGGGGAGCCCTGGGAGAAAGAACGTGGTACTCTTCAACAGTTGAAGGTTGAGCGCCGGACATGCAGACAAGAAATGTCTCGTTTGTATCCACATCGCGAAGCAGGACACAACTGCCTTGACCTACTGAGCCTTCCGGCTGACACAGGCCCGACCTGTGTGCCGCCGTGCTTTCAGCCTGAGGCGAAGCCTCAGAGGCGGCGTCCCGCTCTGAAACCGGAGTGGGAACAGATCCTGCCGCTGCCTGGATTACCGGCCAAAAGCGATGGTCGACGGCGTAGGTGTACGTGAAGATCGTTCCGTAACACTCGCTCTCCTCCTTCGCATACCGGTTGACAAGAATAATAGATGCCCCGCTATAATCGAGGATGTTGCCCTTCATCCCGCTCATGCTCTTTTTCAGCCTCGCCTCCCCCTCCTGTGTGACGTGGAAGACCTTTTTGCGCTTCTGCGCGTTGAGCATGCTGATCAATCGACCGTTATTCTTCATGATCGACGGAACTGAGCGAATCAGCCCTTCGGAGCGCAGGATTATTTCCGCCTCCACCTTCTCCTGCGGGGTGAGCATACCTGAATGATATTTCCATAGCAACGCCAGCGCATCGGCATTTGGCGGGCTATAATGATTGTTCTTGAATCTGGGCCCGCTTTTTCTCTGCTCTTTCAGCGCCCTCAAACTGATACCTGAGCGGTGCATGATGACCCTGACGCTGTTCTCGGTCTTGCCGAGCTTGTCAGCCGTACCCTTGACAGACATGCCTTTGCTGAGACACGACAGTACCTGGACTTCATTGACAGTCCGGTTGCCGCCAATAAATTCGCAAGCGCCGATGTCAGGGGCGCAACCATCACTGAACTGAATCCTCCTAATCTCCGCCGCGGCTTGTTCGATGTTGGCCTGCACTTCCCCGGGAGTGATCCCGAACTCCTCTGCAATAGTCCTGGTCCCTTTGCCCACGGATTTCATCAGAATCACTTTCTTTTGGAGGGGTGTGAGGCTAAGCCCTTTTGACGATTCGAGGTCTCTGATCAGGTTGGATGTTTCACATTCTTCAGGCGCCCCGGGAGGGTTCTCCAAAAGCGCAGACGGGTACTGCGAGGGCTGTTCTCTTTCATTTTTGTTAACCCCCATCTTGCTTTGCTTCTGTTTTATTCGATAGTTTTGAACCTTAACTGTATTGACAGAGATACCCAGTGTTTTCGCCACTTTCTGCCGGCTCAGACCCTGAGAAAGGAGCCGGTAGATACCCTGCTGCTGCGGGCTCAATGTGTATTCCCAAGGTTCCGACAGGAAAGGCGCCTCCCTTATATCAGATGTCAGAGGCAGGAAGGCCGGCTCTGAGGCTTCGCCTCAGGCTCAAAGCACGCCGGCACACAGGTCACCTGTGCTCCGCATTTATGTCGTAAATCAAGTACATTATGTGAGAAGTAATTAAATAATAAAACGTAGTAACCGATATATCAATCTCTTAATTAATGCATACTGACGTCTTATACGACTTTTTCCCAGCAGTATATAACGCTATCTCAGAGTATTTAAGAGGCGCTTTTAATTTTAACGTATTTCGCTTGAGGCTGTATGAAACTGGAATCCACCATAGTTCCGCTTAGGCTCTGACTGGGCTCACCACTAGCGCCGCTCGGCGCTCCGGGGCAGTCCTGGATGGCCGCGCCAAAAACTCTGTTCAACACAGAGAGAACGACAGGAAATATGTGGGAGATTGCTGCACAATCTGTGGGAAATTACTTCACAAATTTTTGTTTAAAAATAAAATATCTTGTGTTAGAATATCAACGAAATGAAGGGATCAAATATGACTGATAAACTTGTAACCGGGGCTCAAAATAGGATCAAGAGAATGCTCGCCCAGAGCGGATTAAGCGTTAAGGATATTGCCAACCAAACGCATATCCCGTATTCGACTGTCCGGGATTCTCTGAATATTACCGGGCGCTTGAATATACCCTGGTTGAACTGGTTTGCCGATCGCTTCGGTATCACAACAGACCACCTATTATCCAGAGATCACCCGGATCAGAAAATTGGAGAAAACTTCAAGCTAGCCAGGGAGCATGCCGGACTCTCATTGAAAGACGCTCATGGACCGCTGGGCACATCGGAATACGCCCTGGATACCGTTGAAAATGGGGAAATGGAAGCCCCTGTTCACGTTTTACGAAAAGCAGTCGCAGAATACCAGGTCCCGGCAGATTTCATCCTGGGTGTGACTGAACAGAGCAGAGAAACGGAAATTATCACAGCCCTGTTCAGGGATATCAAGTTTCTGCTGATCTGCCAGGACATTCACTCCAGGCAGGAACTCCGGAGGCTCTTTACTATGCTCCGCGGACTTTCAGAGAACGAACTGGGCCGGCTGGCAAAGGTTATCGAGCCCCTCGTTAACGAGTGGATAGCAGTGCCTCCCGATAAGTAAAAAGAGAACAGGAACTGAAAAAGGATCCGAACCTGAAATTTAAACGACAAAACCCCTCTTCCTGAGGGGGTTTTGTCGTTTAAAACTATCATGGCTGTATGGATACGATGCGTGGCCCCGTGCCGGGCAGTAATCAGCTCTCCTCCTCCTCAGCCCCGGAAACGACCTTGGATTTGTACTCGGCCAGTTCCAACTCCCGCTTCTGCTCCCGCAGCTTGGCGCATTTAGACGGGTTGTAAGCGTGGTCGTAGATGAACTGGAAGCACTGTTCATCCAGGAAGTTGTAAACCCGGTTGACCGGGATGAAGTAGCCCATGTGAGTGATGGATTGGAAACCCAGCATGGAAACGGTGATCCGGCTGGGGACTCCCACAAACTGCAGGGTATCGATGTTGAAGACAGCGCCGCCGCTGTTCCCGTAGATGCTGGCAGCGGTGCTCAAGCAGTAGTCGTAGTTCTCGATCTCGATGCTCATGCCGCTCAGATAGCCGTGGGTCATCAAAGGCCGCTGTCCCATGCCACACCCGACGCAGTAGAGTTCCATCAACATCTCCAGGTGCGCCTCTTTCGGCCACAGTTCGGCAATATATTCATACTTTTTTATGTCGCGCAGTTTCAGCAGGGCCAGGTCCTGCCGGACGTCATAGGCCACAATGTCCGCCTTTACGCTGGATTCCCCTACCACTACGGTCCGCCCCGGGCGGTACCGGAACTCCTGCGCAGAACCGGCGGCCTTGATCTCAAGTTTGACGTCCCGTTGCAAAACGGGATCCCACTCCTTTTTATAGCTCAACAGGTCATTGACCACGTGATGATTGGTCAAGACGTAAGTCTCAAACTCATCCGGCCTGTCTTCGCAGGCTTTCGAATAAAGCAGCGTACCACTTCCCACCGCCTTATCGGAAAACACTCGGGTGACTGTATATAGAACCCTTTCCAACAACTCCTTCTTTTCGTGCAACTGCCTCACTCCCTCCAAGCATCGCTCGCAGGTTTCTACGGGCTGCTCTAATATGTTATGTTGGCGGGGGTGCAACAGTGACCTGTTTAAAATCACTCATCCCGGTGGACCTGCCTGTCTCCTGAAATACAAAAGTCTCCACGGCCCATAGGGAGAAGAGGCTCACGGCATGATTTCAGGAGCCCCTTATCCGATCATTCTGCAGACATCCGGGAGAATCAGCGCCGACCAGGTCTCCATGAAAGGCAGGCAGGCGGCCGCGTCTGATGCGGGCAGCAGAGCGCCGGTCAGCTTTTCAGTCTCTCTGATCCTGATCTGCGGAGTGGCGCAAGAAACCATGTAGACCAGGCCGAGATGGTATCTTCCCACCTCCGACCGGTCATCGTTGACTGTCCCGATCAGGTGATAGGAAAAATGACCCTTGAATTGCACCTCCTCGGTGAGTTCCCGGTGCAAGTTGGCGCTGAACAACCGGTTGCCACCGTGCCCCACCCCGCCCAAAGGCGGCGCCGGGTCCAGTGGACCGGGCGCGGTACCTGGCGCAGCGCCCGCAAGCGGGTTGATATGACCGCCCAGACCGATGGAATACATGTGCATCAGCCTGGTTTCCGTGGTGGCGTTCACCCGCTGGTAGACAAAGATGGATTGGCGATGCCTCAGCACCAGGTAAAGGATGATCTGCTTCAGGTCGGCACAGTGTTCAGCCTCTTGGCGCAGCACAAAAAAGCCTTCGCTGGCAATTGAGGTTAACAGGCAGGAATTGGCGCCGTTCTGAAAACCGCTGTCAGGAATGGCTCCCTGCCGGGCCAGAAAGCCCCTCCGCACTACCAGCACTGATTCGGAACCTGGTGACAAAGGCAAAACCTCTTTCTTTCACGTCATCGATCAACTGAGTTCGATAACTGCCTACCGATTACCTGCTCTAATCCCGGAAAACAAAAAGCCTCCGAAGAGGCTTTTTCTGTTCAGAGGCTGCTCGAATAGTTGGAAGCAACGAACCGTTCCTATGCTTCCTTCACCCGGTACAGGGTCGCCAGGTTCTGGTGGATCGCCTTCTCATAGAGCATGACATATTCCTGGGCCGATCTGTTCCAGGAGAAGTCGCATTTCATGGCGTTGATCATAAGCTGCCGCCACTGGCTTGGCTGGTCCTGATAGAGCGCTATGGCCTGCCTGACGGTGTCGATGAGGGCACCGGTCTCGTAGGGTTTGAATGAAAAGCCGTTCCCCTTCCCCCTGGCTTCGTCATAGTTTTCAATGGTGTCAGCCAGGCCACCTACGGCCCGGACAATGGGAACGGTGCCATACCTGAGGCTGATCAACTGGCTCAGGCCGCAGGGCTCAAAGCGCGAGGGCATCAGGAACATATCGGCGCCGGCGTAGATCTTCTGTGCCAGGTCCGTGTTAAACCCGAGGTATACGGCCACCTGGTTGTGATGCTTCATCTTCAGCTCAGCAAACAGCTTCTGGTAATGATCGTCGCCGCTGCCGAGCAGCACCAGTTGGATCCCCAGGTCCATCAGTTGCTCGAAAATGCCGCAGATCAAGTCGAGGCCCTTCTGGTCCACCAGCCTGGAGACCATGCCGATCAGCGGCGCAGGGCCGGTCGGCAGGCCCATGTCCTGCTGCAGCCGAATTTTATTCTCTTTTTTACGATCGATGGTTTCCAGGCTGTAGTTTTGATAGATGCGCCTGTCGGTCTCCGGGTTGTATTCTTCATAATCGATCCCGTTGATGATCCCGTACAGGTCCTGGGCCCTTTTGCGCAGCAGCCCGTCAAGCCGTTCACCATACTCGGACGTCTGGATCTCCAGGGCATACTTCTTGCTCACCGTGCTGATCAGGTCAGAGTAAACGATGCCCGCCTTCATGAAGTTGATCTGCCCATAAAACTCCAGGCGTTCCGGTGTGAAGTACTCGTCCCCCAACCCCACCAGAGCAAGCGTTTGCCTGGGGAAAAGACCCTGGTACTGCAGGTTGTGAATGGTAAGCAGAGTACCTATGGTCTGGTAGTAAGGATCGTCCGCATATTTTGTCTTCAGGATCAGGGGAACCAGCGCCGTCTGCCAATCGTTGCAGTGAATCAGGTGAGGTTGCCAACCGATCCTGGGGAGCATCCCCAGGATGGCCTTGCAGAAGAAGTTGAAGCGCTCCGCCTCGTCGGGAAAGCAATAGATGCCGTCCCGGTAGAAGTACTGGTGGTTGTCGATCAGGTAGACGGGAATCTCTATGGTTCCGGTGTACAGGCTGGTCTTTTTAAGAATTCCCGATTCGATATGGTGGTCCATTTCCACCGGATAATCGACCAGGTAATCCCCCTCCATGATCTGCTTGTACTTGGGCATGACGATGCGCACGTCGTGTCCCATTTTGGCGAGGGCCTTGGGAAGAGAGCCGGCGACATCGGCCAGGCCTCCGGTTTTGGCGAAGGGCGCCACCTCGGCAGCAGCGATCAGTATCTTCAGCGGTTTCTTGGGCAAATCGCATCTCTCCTTTTGAACCGTTAAATTGCTGTCTCCCTGAGATACTTGGCTGCAGTTTCCGGCGGAGTGGGGTTGATGTAGATCCCGGTTCCCCATTCAAAACCAGCCACGATGGTGAGCCGGGGCAGGATCTCCAGGCGCCAGTGATAGTAAGGAGCCCCTGTAAAGCCTGCGGGAGCGGTATGCAGCATTAAATTGTAAGGAGGGCGGCTCAGGGAAGCAGTCAGTTTTTGCATCGTCACCTTGACGATAGCGCTTAAATCCTGGAGCATCGAATCATCCAGCCCGGAAAAGTCGGCCTGATGCCGCCGGGGAAGGATGGTGATTTCAAAGGGAAATCGCGAGGCATAGGGACAGAAAGCGATGAATTGCTGATTACCGGCAATCAGGCGATCCCCTGCCGCCTCCTCATGGGCGATCATCTCGCAGTATGGACAGAGGCCCCTATCCACGAAAAAGGCCCTGGCGCCTTCAAGCTCGTTCTCGATGACGGTGGGAATCAACGGCGCGGCTATCACCTGGCTGTGTGGATGCTCTAGGGAGGCGCCGGCTATGGCGCCTGCATTCTTGAAGATCTGCACATACCTGATCGGCGTCCTGGCCATCAGGGCACGGAGCCGGTCCCTCCATGCCCTGAAGATCTCCTGCATCTGAACCGGGTCATGCTGCTCTATCGATTGGTCATGCTCCGGCGATTCGATGATCACCTCGTGAGCACCGTTTCCATTCATACTCGTGTAAAAGTTGCGGCTGATCTCCGAATCCGTGCTCTTATTATCCAAGGCCGCAAATTTATTGGGGACAACCCTGATCCACCACCCAGGTTCGTCGGGATGTGTTCCCGCCTCCCGGTATGCTGTTATTTCAGGAGGCGTCAGCTTCTCATTGCCCTTACAGAAGGGGCAGACGCCGCCTTTTCTCTCCTCGTGCCTGGCCTGAAAATCAGATGGCCTCTTGTTGCGCTCGGTGGCGATAATAACCCAGTTTCCGGTGATGGGCTCCTGCCTCAACTCGGGCATTAAGCGGCGTCCTCCTTAAGCGTTTCTTCAACGATTTCTTGGCTTCAGTGGGGGATTTTCTTCCCCCACTGAAGCCAAGAAATCGTTAATCCAGGGACGTAGCCGCTCTTATCCCGCCGCTTCATAGAAGCGGGGGCATTAGAGCGGGTAGTCATCGCGGTAAAAGTCTGCTCTGATCATTCTGCTCTTGCCGGGCCTGTTTTATTCAGATGTCGGTGGCAGTAGGCCGGTATTGGCTACTGGATGTATATAGATGATGAATATGAGCCGGACGAGCCGGGCATAATGAGAATGGAAGGTCGCTCTTCCTGTCGAGTAAACGGTCATTACTTGAATAGCCTGACCAGCAAAAAGAAGAGAGGCGACCTTCCACTTTTATTTTGTCGTTTTGGTCGCAGGGTAAGCTATTTTAGCGCGGGTGGTTAGAGGTTGCCAATGGCCATCTTGTTGGTTCCAGGATGAGGATCTCCATCTCCGGATAGCCGTCGGTCAAGCTAGCGGCTGGTTGCAGGTCACGGTACATGGACCTGATCAACTGGAGGCACTCACGCCGCCGGACCAACAGGGAAAACCCCTGTTTGGCGCATTCATCCGCCAATAGTTGCTGGCGCCTGATCTCCTCCTCTTGCAGATACAGCCAGAAGTCCACCCAGCGCCTGGCCCGTACATCTTGCCACAACTTCACGTTGGGACAGAGAAACTGACGGCACACCATGTTCCGGTAAGACAGCGGGATCCTGCATCCGACTTCCGGGTGGTGAAACCTGCACACTGGCCGGCCACCCCCTGCTGGATCGATGGCATTGACCGTGAGTTGATCTGCCGATACGTCCACATAAGGGCTGTCCAGGAGGTCATTTACGAATTCATCGCCGCCGTTGTTCAAGAAATAGCCGATATCGGTCAACAAAAAAACAGGGCTGATGGTGCAGCACCCCTGGATGCGGTCCCTGGGGCAGCGGGCGCACAGGCTGCACTCGATGCCGCTCCGCATTCCTGCATTATGAAAGACCACTTCTGCAGCTTCCGTTGCTAACCCTTCTTCAGTCCATAATATATGTTACAGGATGGCTTCGATAACCTCTTCCAGTTGGCGCAGGTTCCGGCACTCAAAAACCTGCCTGCAATACGGAGCATAGACGCCCATGATGCTGTCCTCTTTATCCCAGTTATCCCTGGGCTGGGGGTTGAACCAGATGATCCTGCGCACATTTTCAGAGACTTTCTGCAGATAATCCTTTTCCGCCAGCCGCCAGTTGTTTCGGGCATCGCCCAGGATAATCAGGGTGCTCCTGGAGGAAAGGCCGGCCAGATAGTTGTTGGCGAACAGGGTAAAGACCCGGCCGTAATCTGAAAACCCTGAATAGGAAAAATAGGTCTTGGCAAAGGCATCTCCCAGAGCGGCCTCGATGTCCTCGTTCTTAAAATAGGGTGTCGCCTCATCCACCACGTCCACGAACAGGAAGGAGCGGACCCACCGGAACCGGTTCTGGATGGTGTAGACCAGTTGCAGCATGAACTCGCTGAACACGGCGACAGATCCTGAAACATCGCATAGTATCGCCAGTTCCGGCTTGCTGATCTTCTTCTGCCGGTAGCGCAGCCGCACCGGGGTGCCTCCCGTCAGCAGCGCCTGCCTTACGGTCCTTCTCAGGTCGATCTCGCCGCGTTTGGCCCGCTTATAGCGGCGGGCGTATTTGGAGGCCAGTTTTCGGGCCAGCTTGGTGATCCTCCTCCGGATCTCGTCGACCTCCAGATTGTCGAGCCGGTAAAACTCCTTCTCCTTCAGATTGGCGGCGCCAGCTATTTCTTCAATGGCCTCGTTTCCGAACATGCTGACGAAAAGGTCCTCCAGCAGTTGTTCGATCCTGTGCTCCAGCCAGCCCAGGTTGACAGTCCATCCGGCATAGACTGTTTCGCTGATGTTTTCCAGTCCCTTGGCCCTTTCCAGGCGGTTGACCGCTTCGTACCAGCCGATGGCTACCTTGGCCTGGACCACCGTGTTGTCCATATGTTGGAGATCCGTTCGGGCCAGCGGCCCCAGGCTCTTCACCGCCACCTGGGCAAGGCGTTCCAGCAGCAGACGGTTACGCTCCCTGATTGCCTTGATCAGCAAGATGGCCGGGGAGGCGCCGGCGCCACGGCCCATACCCGATCCGTCCGCTTGCTGGGCGAGTTCGGCGTGCACGCTGACAGGCTCTGCGCTTTCGGCAGGGCCAGGTTCGTGTTCCTCTGCGCCGCGCCCAGAGGGCACCCGCCCCTGCCTGTGCAGGGACAGAAAAAAGAGGCGGAACAGCCTGTCAAACAGGGGCTTATCGGCGCGGTCGGCGATCAGGATGGAGCAGAGAGCGATATAGAAGTCGTCCTGGCAGAAGCCCACCTCCGATACAGCCCGCAGGACATCTGCTATCTGCGTGAAAGAGATATTGACGCCGCCCCGGCGCAGCAAGCGGCAGAACTCCAGAATCTTTGCCTCCATGGCCCTTCGCTCCCTGCGTCAGTCTATTCGGGGAGATAGGACGAGACCTTCGGGGAGATTTTCTCGATATCGCTCTGGTATTTTAGCAAGATGCTCAGGGTGCTCCGGATAATCTCCTCGTCGATAAAGCCCACGCCCAAATTAAGCAGCGCCCCGGCCCAATCAATGGTCTCAGCGATGCTGGGCGCTTTTTTCAGCTTCTGTTTGCGGATGGTCTGTACAAAGCGCACGATCTGGCGCCCCAGGGACTGCTGGATTTCCGGCACCTTCAGGTAGATGATCTCCAGTTCACGCTCGAAGCTGGGATAGTCCAGGTACAAGTGAATACAGCGCCGTTTCAGGGCGTCCCCGAACTCCCTGAAGCTGTTGCTGGTAAGGATGACGATGGGAATCCGGTTGGCCCTGACGGTACCCAGTTCCGGAATGGTCACCTGGTAATCCGACAGTATTTCCAGCAGGAAGCTCTCGAACTCCTCGTCACTCTTGTCAACCTCGTCTATCAACAGGACGATGCTCTCATCCGCCAGCAGGGCCTCCAACAGCGGACGGCTCAGCAGAAACTCGGATGAGAAGATGTCCTGCCTGGCCTCATCCCAGGACTTGTTCTGGACCTGGTCGATGTGCAGCCGCAGCAGTTGCTTCTGGTAGTTCCACTCATAGAGGGCCTTGGCTTCGTCCAGGCCTTCGTAACACTGCAGGCGGATCAGCCTGCTGCCGGTGGCCCTGGCGATCACCTTGGCCAGTTCCGTTTTCCCCACGCCGGCGGGCCCCTCGACCAGAATCGGCTTCTGGAGCTTGAGGGCCAAGAAGATGATGGTGGCCACGTTCCTATCAGTAAGGTAATTTTGTTCGGACAGCTTCTGCTGCACCTCGGCGATCGACGAAAACATCTTTGTTTCTCCTCACTCCCCCGGCACTGATACAAGACGTTCATGTATATGAAAGCTTATCAATTTATGGCACTACCGGGTCAAAGCAATCAGATTATTATAGTACCAGGCTGACGCCATGAGGTCTGCGGTTCGATGTCAAAAACTGTAATTTGGCGATTCCTTGGTGATATCGACGCCGTGCGGGTGGCTTTCACGCAGCCCGGCAACGGTAATGTTTATAAACCTGGTCTTGGTCTGAAGTTCCTCGATCGTCCTCACGCCGCAGTACCCCATCCCGGACCGCAGGCCACCGATCAGTTGGTAGGCCATGTCCGCCAAGGCCCCCCGGTAAGGCACGCGACCCTCAACCCCCTCAGGCACCAGCTTCTCCGGATTGTCCTGGAAGTAGCGGTCCATGCTGCCCTCCTTCATGGCGGCCAGAGACCCCATACCCCGGTAAACCTTGTAGCTGCGGCCCTGGAAGATTTCAATATCACCAGGGCTCTCCTCCGTTCCCGCAAGAAGGCTGCCCAACATGACTGAGCTGGCGCCGGCTGCCAGGGCCTTGGTGATGTCGCCGGAAAACTTGATGCCGCCGTCGGAGATCACCGGAATATTACTCTTTAAGGCTTCCTGTGAACACTCCAAAACGGCGGTGATCTGCGGTATGCCGATCCCGGCCACGACGCGGGTGGTACAGATCGACCCGCCCCCCATACCGACCTTCACGGCGTCTGCTCCGGCTGCAATCAGGTCCCTGGTGGCTTCGGCAGTGGCCACGTTGCCGGCGATCAATTGGGCGTTCGGATATTCGCTCTTGATCGTCTCAGTCGCCTTGAGCACATTGATCTGGTGGCCGTGAGCGGTGTCTATGGCGATGATGTCCACCCCCGCCCTGATCAGGGCCATGACCCGGTCTCCCATGTCCGGGCCGACCCCGATCGCAGCGCCTACCCTGAGGCGTCCCCGCTCGTCCTTGGAGGCGTTCGGGTATTGGCGCGCCTTCTCGATATCCTTGATGGTGATCAGGCCGCACAGGTGGAAATGCTCGTCCACTATGGGGAGTTTCTCGATCTTGTAGCGCTTCAGGATGTTCTTGGCATCCTGCAGAGTTGTGCCTACACGCGCCGTGATCAGATTATCCTTGGTCATGGCCTCGGCGATCGTCCGGTTCATATCGTCCTCGAAGCGGAGGTCGCGGTTGGTGATGATCCCCACCAGGATGCCGTCTACAGTTACCGGCACGCCGGAGATGTGGTAGCGCTCCATGAGCTTCAGAGCATCCCTGATCAGGTGCTGGGGGCTCAGGGAGATCGGGTCCGTGATCACACCGTGCTCCGAGCGCTTGACCCGGTCGACCTCCTGGGCCTGGCGTTCGATGTTCATATTCTTGTGAATGATCCCGATGCCGCCCTCGCGGGCCATGGCAATCGCCATGCGCGCCTCGGTGACGGTGTCCATGCAAGCGCTGAGTATGGGAATGTTCAACCCGATCTCCCTGGTCAGAAAGGTGGAAACGTTGACATCCCTAGGCAGGACCGAGGACTTGCCGGGAATCAGGAGCACATCATCAAAGGTGAGGCCGGTTTTGGCAAACCTGTCATCCATGGCTGCCACTCTCCCTTCATCAGTCCTGAAATCTTTGAACCATTTTACCATCACCTGCTGCAATTGAGAAGCGAGAGGTGAATATTGAGATGTGAGAGGTGTGAGGTTAGAGGTGAGATTCTTGTTGGCATTGGCGGAGCTGACGTGCACACCGGGAATGCGGAGCACAGGAGCATGAGGCGAAGCCTCATAGCCTGCCAATGCCTCGATTCCCACTTCTCACTTCTCACTTCTCAAGTGCCGGGCTCAAGGTGGTGTGTATCGTTGAGCAGGCTCAGGATGCCATATCCCTCGTAAAAATCGATGACGTTCAGGGCGGCGTTATCCTGCCGGATCCGGAACACTTTGTTCAGGTCGATGTCCAGCAGGGCGCAGACGATCGCCCTGATCGCCCCTCCGTGGGTTACCACCGCTACAGTGCCCGGATCATGCCTCTTTGCCAGGTCCGTCACTGCGCCGTAGGCCCTTTCCATCAACTCCTGGAAGGTCTCCCCGTCCGGAATCCGGACACTGCCCGGGGAAGCGTGCCAGGAGTCCGCAATTTCGCTGTAGCCAGCCTTGATCTCCTTGAAGGTCAGGCCTTCCCAGGCGCCGAAATTGATCTCCCGCAACTGCGGCAGCGCTTGCACGGCCAGATCGTGGGGTTCGGCGATGATGCGGGCGGTGTCCAGGGCGCGCCTGAGATCGCTGGCGTAGACCGCCTGCAGGGATACACCGGCCAGCCGCATAGACAACAGCTTCGCCTGGGTGCGACCGGTATCGCTGAGGTCTATGTCCGTGTGGCCCTGGTAGCGGGCGACGTGATTCCAGAGCGTCTGTCCGTGCCGCACTAACAGTAGTTTCGTCAACAACCCCACCTCCTTATCATACCTTCTGCGCCACGTATACGATCCTGGGAGTCCGGTCGTGGGGCTGCTCGAAGGTAAAGGCCTGGAAACTGTTAAGGCCGGTAAAGCCCTGTGCTGTCAATAGCGACCAGATCTCATAGGGTTCGTAGATCCGCTCCAGGTGTTTTTCCAGGTAGTCATGCCGGTTGCCGTCCCCGTCCTCTATGGTCCCCCTCGCCTCAATCTCCCACAGCATTTCCTCATCTTTATATTCAGCGCTCCAACTCAAGGTAAAGCCGTCTTCTTGGACCAGGGATACGGACTGGTCGGGAGGGACGATCCGCGGCAGATAGTTGAGATCGAATATGAAAAAACCTCCTGCCGCGAGATTCTTGTAAACAGACTGAAACGCCCGGCGCAGGTCCCCGATGTCTATTATATAATTGAAACCGTCCTGGAAACAGACCGCCAGATCGACCGGAGCCTCAAGCCTCAGGCTGCAGAGATCCTGCCTGAGAAAGGTTATATCCAGCCCCCTGGCAGCAGCCTTGATCCTGGCGATCTCCAGCATCTCCCCCGACAGGTCGACTCCATAAGTGCGATAGCCCCGATCCGACCAGGGGAAACTGGAGTTTCCCGTCCCGCAGGCCAGATCGGCGACGACGCCGACACGTCCACCGTACCTGCTGACAATCCCCTCGATATAGCCGACCCACGCCGCGTAATCGATCCCCTGCATGAGCCGGTCATAGAATAGCGACAGGCGCTCGTAATTGCGGTCAACCGGTGATTCGCCATCCGTCGGTGATACGCCCCCTCGTTTTGAGATGTGCGAGGCGCCTGCAAAACAGGTTTGAGGCGAGAGTTTCGCGTCCACCCGGGCTGGTACCCGCTTGCTTCTCATATGCAGGGTATGCATCCACCGGGCGGACACCCTGCAGCCTTAAGTGAAACTTAGAGTCCGAATTCATGTTCCCTAATGGAGGAACTGTCTCCTGAGAACCTTCTCGAGATGCGCCAGGGTGTAGCACTCATACACCTGAGCGTATTTTTGAAATATGTTCACTGAACGCAGGTCTTTCCATTCATCGTGGGGGAGGGTGTTCAATAGCAAGACTTCCTTGACCGATCTTCTCGTGGTGGCAAGCTCCTGTTCGGCCCGCTCCAGGTCCAGGGTTTTCGTATCGCTGACCACGATGATCACGGTGTGGGAGGTCAACAATAATGGGAAGTGCGCCCGCAGCGTGGCCAGCGAGGCGCCAAAATTGGTGCCCTTGCCCCAGATGCGGCTCTTCCCGATCAACTCCACCATCGTTTCTTCAAATGGTCTGATTTTCTTAAAGTACGGTGTTACATGTTCCAGTTCTTCCGCAAAGATGAAGCTTTCAATATGGCTGATCACGGCGCTCAAGCCGTAGATAAACTGGATCACAAAGGCGGCGTAGCGGGCCATTGATCCGGACACATCGCAAACCAGCAGGATGTTCGGCTTCTGGATCCGTTTCTGCTTGTATTTGAGATTAAAAATAATGCCTCCGTAACGGATATTGGACTTGATGCTGCGCCTGAGGTCAACCCTGACCACCTTCTTGCTCATCCGGTAGCGCCGGGAAATCTTTGTGGCCAGCTTGCGGGACAGCTTTTTCAAGATATTGGTCACTTTCGGGAGTTGCCGGTCGCCGATCCTCTTCATGTCTTCATAGAGCAGGCTGCTGTCCTCACTGACCGAGTCCTGGCCGATTGCCGCCAGAACCTCGTCATCCACGTCTGCTCCAGGTATGATGGGCAGGTCGCCCTCCTCCGCCAGCCTCTGCTTCCAGTAGCGCAACGAGCCACGCACCTGGAACTCCAGCATCGGTTTGAAGGCGTGGTGGCGGTCCTCCGGAAGAAAGCTCGACTCCAGGTAGTCCCTGATCCTTTTCTTCTCATCCTCCGCCAACTGTGAATAGAGGAGCTTCTCCTCATCGCTGAGGTCAAGCTTTTCTCCCAGGTAGGTCAGGTCCTGCTCCGCCTCGTCAATGAGGCGTCCCCTCTCCTCCCTGGCCTCCTGCCACTCCTCTTGCTGCTGCCGCTTTATTTCCGGTGCCGTGAAGAAGCTGCTGAAAGCCCGGTTGAAGATCGGCTCATCTTCGTGATTCTTGACCAGGGTTGCCTGGAGGGCATACCTTACGTGCTCCCTGTCCATGATGTTGACCAGTTCAAGCGCCTTTAAAGCGGTGACGGTTTCCCTAATGCTGACGGTGATCCCCAGGTGCCGCAGGATGTGAATAAAACGAGCCAGGTTGTTCTCCAGGTAGTTCTCCATTGCAGTCCCTCCGACCCCGGGTGCCTTTTGTTCGGGTCTATTCTTCTAGTGGCGTTTTGATTGCTGACTGCGCACGATCTCCACCAGTCCCGCCGGTCCCACCTGGCTGTTGAACAGATCGATATCATCCTTGTCCTTCAGCAAGAGGTTGACAGTCCTTTTCACGAGCTCGGGTTCAAGCCTGCTGGCTTCATAGAGGACCAGCGCCCGGGTCAGGTCCAGGGTTTCAGAGATCGATGGCTTCTTTTTAAGCTCCAGGTTGTGCCTCATATAGTTCATCGCCAGAGCCACCTCTTCGGCCAGCCGCTCCCCCGCCTCCGGCACCTTGACCCTGATAATCCTGATCTCCTTTTCCACGCTCGGAAAGTCGATGAACAGAAAGACGCACCTGCGCTTCAGCCCGTCGGAAAGCTCCCGCTCGCCGTTGTTGGTCAACACCACCACGGGGATATGCCGCGACTTCAAGGTGCCCAGTTCCGGGATGGAAACCTGGAAATCGGATAGCACCTCGAACAGAAAGGCTTCGAACTCCTCGTCGGTCTTATCGATCTCGTCGATCAGCAGGACTGCTTTCTTTGGAGCCTGGATCGCCTTTAAGAGCGGGCGCTCCAGCAGGTATTCCGGAGAGAAGAGATCCCGTTCCATGCTCTCCCCGGAGCCGCTGTCCCGGATCAACTGGATCTTGATCAACTGGCGCTGGTAGTTCCATTCGTAAAGGGCCTTGCTTTCATCGAGCCCCTCATAGCATTGGAGCCGGATCAGGTCAGTCTCGAACACCCCGGCCAGCACCTTGGCGATCTCGGTCTTGCCCACGCCCGGGGCGCCGGTGATCAGGACCGGTTTTTCCAGCCGGAGAGCCAGGTACACCGGTACGGTGATCTCGTCCTCTGCAATGTAACCGTTGCTTTCGAAGCCTGAACGAAGCTGCTCGATAGTGATTTTATCCGGTTGCATCTCTTTCTCTCCTTATTTAAACGTCAATGATGCTGGAACAAGCTAAATTGGCCGACTCCGGGCGCCCCGTCGTTGGAATTTGCATTCATGTTTTTCTAACGACTAACCACCAACCACTAACCACTATATGTTCTCCGTCCGCCCGGAGATTCCTGCCTGCTGTTCGATGCTGCGCCGGTTATGCAGATACTTTAGCCGCCGGGCAGTCTCGTCCGGGACCGTAACCGTCCCCAAAGGAGGATAGTTGAATCCGGGTCCGTGGCAGTCGGTTCCGCCGGTCATGACCAAGCCCTGCTCCAGGCAGATCTTCTCATACCTGGCCACATCGCCAGGCGTATGAAAGGGATAGAAAACCTCGATCCCCTGCAGACCTCTGGCGACAAATTCCGGTATCAACTCATCCTTTTTAGCAAGGCCGGGATGCGCCAGCACCGGGATTCCCCCTGCCTTCAGGACGGTCTCGATGGCCATGAACGGATCCAGCCTGTGGTGGGCCACGTAGGCCGGCTTTCCCTTGGCAAGGTAACGCTCGAAGGCCTCCTCCGTCGAGGAGGCATACCCTGCCTCATACAACGCCCGGGCGATGTGCGGTCTGCCCATGGTGGCCCGGCCAGCCACCCGTTTCAAGTGTTCATAGTCGATCCGGATCCGTAGCTGCTCCAGCTTGGCGATGATCATCTTTGCCCTGTTTTCCCGCGCCGTTCTCAGGATGGCCAGGGTCCCGGTCAGATCATCGCCCAGGTTCAGATAGTAGCCTAAAATGTGTATTTCTGCGCCGTCAAGATCAGTGTTCAACTCGATGCCCGGGATTATCTCCGGCCCGGATGACCCTGCGGCCTCAAGGGCAGCCTGTATGCCATCAACCGTGTCATGATCTGTGAGGGCAATTGCGCTGAGGCTAACATTCCGCGCCTGTTTCACGATCTCTTCGGGAGTCAATCTGCCGTCGGAGGCTATGCTGTGTATATGTAGATCCGCTGGCATACCACTATTCCTCCAATTCCGGCAGCACCACTTCGAGCACTCTCAGGCAATTCCGGCCGCAGATCCTGGCGACTGCCTCCTGACTGTATCCCCTGCCCCTCAGGCCGTCCACCAGAGCGGGAAAATCGGTGACATCGTTGACTCCGCAGATTAGGTCTTTCAATCCATCGAAGTCAGAGCCAAAACCCACGTATTCATCGCCTACCAGGCTGCAAATGTGGTCGATATGCTCGATCAGGGCACTGAGACCGGCGCCTTGAGGACCCACGAACTGGGGTACCAGGCTGATACCCACCACGCCCCGCTGTTCTGCAATGGCTTTAATCTGACGGTCTGTCAGGTTTCGCGGATGATCCCAGACGGCGCTGCAGTTGGAATGGGAGGCGATCACCGGAGCGCTGCTGAGTTCCAGGACATCCCAGAATCCTGGTTCTGACAGGTGGGAAACGTCAATGATCATGCCCAGCCTGTTCATCTCCTGCACCACCTGCCGGCCAAGCCTGGTCAATCCGCCTCCGGTCTGGCCTTCGGCAACGCCATCCGCCAGCTCGTTCCGGTTGTTCCAGGTCAGGCCAAGGCCGCGTACCCCCAGGCGGTACAACGCCCTGAGGATCCGGATCTCCCCTTCCAGGGGTTCTCCTCCCTCCAACGTCATGACCGCCCCCAACGTTTCCGTGGCCAAACAATGCTGCAGGTCCTGCCGGGTCCTGATCACCGTTATCCCGGCATCCTCCCGAAATGATTCCGTCGCATAATCCAGCAGGCGCAAGACCTGCTGGAGGGTGCGACCGGGATAGTAGATACGATCAGGGAACAGGGCAAAAAATTGCACCTTGATTCCCGCTTGCCGCAGCCTGGGCAGGTCTACATGGCCTTGCCCACAGGGCTTGGCCAGTGAGCGCCCGGTTTTATACGCCTCAGAAACCGAGTCGCAGTGCATATCGACGCAGATCACACCCTGTGACCCCCTGTATCTAACACAAAAGCCTGTTTATCCCATTTGAAATAAACAGGCAATCAGAGGCAATAAATCCACCGTTCCTATCTTGGCCCTACGATCAACTTGATGGCAGTTCTTTCTTCTCCATCGATGATAATATCAGTAAAGGCAGGAATACAAACAAGGTCAACACCGCTAGGAGCTACAAAGCCTCTGGCAATTGCTACTGCCTTGACGGCCTGGTTGATAGCGCCTGCTCCGATCGCCTGCAACTCTGCACATCCTTTTTCCCGCAGAACGCCGGCCAGGGCACCAGCTACTGAATTGGGACTGGATTTTGCTGATACCTTCAATACATCCAAGTTTGCAACCTCCCCCGTTTAATTATCTATCTATTACCAGTCTTTTTAGCAATTATGATTCTCTTCAGAAAACCCCCCTTTTGGAAACAGCTATCTGGTGGTTACTACCAATGGATGCCCTACATGAAGTTGCTAGCCAAAGGAAAATTAAAACAAATAATTGTAATTAATGATAACACTTCCAGGTTCATATTGCAACCCAAAAATGCCTATTCCTCTTTAAATACTTGAATTCTCTGTATTTCTTGCGCTTTTCCGCTAATCTCGTCCACCTCTATGAAGACAGCGTTCAACATCAACGGTCCTCCCGCCACTTCAAAGCGCACCGGTCTGAGGGCGATCAACTTGTCCAAAACCTGGTCGACTTTCACGCCCAGGACCGAATCCCTGGGGCCGGTCATGCCCACATCGGTAATGAAAGCCGTTCCCTTCGGGAGCACTTTTTCGTCGGCGGTCTGGATATGGGTATGGGTGCCGACGACTGCGGTAACCCGGCCATCTACGTACCATCCCAGGGCATTTTTCTCCGAGGTTGCCTCAGCGTGGAAGTCGATGATAATAACCGGGGTTTTCTTTTTAAGAGTGGGGATAATCTGGTCGGCTACCCTAAAAGGACAATCCAGGGGCGGCATGAAAACGCGTCCCGAAAGATTGATAATTCCGATGGCGCGCTCTGCCTTACGTGCTATGGTAAAACCACTTCCCGGGGTGTCTGGCGGGTAGTTTGCCGGCCTGACGATCCGATCGTCGCCGTCAATAAAATTATAAACATCCTTGTTGTCCCACACGTGATTGCCCATGGTCAATACATCTATTCCGGCGCCAAACAGGTCGTCGGCTACATCCCTGGTGATGCCGTTGCCACCTGCGGCATTCTCACCGTTGGCAACAGTAAACCGGGGTTCATATTTTTTTTTCAGGGAGGGAAGCAGTTCATGAACGGCACGGCGTCCGGGACGGCCGACAATGTCCCCCAGAAACAATATTCTCAAGCAGGTACCTCCCCGGAGCCGGTGATCACTTGTTGAAAACGAGGACTCTTCCTTCGTCGCGCAGAGCGATCAGCCTGCTGTTAGCGCTCGTTTCTATAGTATGTTCCAGCATGTGCCCGATCAATTCCTCATGCAGGGATAGATCGTCAACCAGCAGATCGTCGTCTTCATCGGTGATCAGATTTTCGCCGAACTGTTCCTGGAGCAAGGCGATGATCAGGGCTATCTCTTTCTGGGTCAGGGTGAGCACGTCTCTCTGGAACTCTAGAATGGTAAAGCATTCCTGGGTTTGAAATGAGAAAGAGCTGACTTCGACGTCCTTGTTCACTAAAAAATAATACGCGTTCAGCGACTGCTGCAGGCGCTCCTTGAACACGTCAACGACATCGCCTGCCAACGAAGTGGACAGATAAAAAATGAATCTGACCAGGTTGGTCTTGGGATCGAGATTGATAGTGGCGATCTCCGGGTAGCAGAGCAATATGGAGGTGAGCAGATTGGCGGTATGGGATACGCTGCTGTCTTTTCTCTTCACTGGCGCCATTATTCATTTCCTTCCTGGAGAGCAATTTGATCTATCGTCTGATTGTGGTAACTATTCGTCAATGCCTCAATAAATCCTGCTCTGTTTCAATTACCTTTTCCTAGCACGAACATGAGATAAAACACAAAATTGGCATAAGAAAGCCCGCCTGTAAGGGCGGGCTCCATGTTCGCGCCCGCAAGCGGGCACCCGTTATTTGGCGTAGTCTATGTTGCGTGTTTCCCTGATCACGATCACCTTGATCTGCCCCGGGTATTCCAACTCGCTTTCAATCTTTTTGACGATCTCACGGGTCAGCCCCGCTGCATGCAGGTCGTCGATCAGTTCCGGTTTGACCAGGATCCGGATCTCTCTGCCTGCTTGGATGGCGTAGGATTTTTCCACGCCTTCAAAAGACTCTGCGATTGTCTCCAGCTTTTCCAACCGCTTCAGGTATGTTTCCAGCGTCTCACGCCTGGCGCCCGGCCTGGCCGCCGAGATGGCGTCCGCCGCCTGCACCAACACCGCTTCGATCGTCTCCGGCGCCTGATCACCGTGGTGGGAAGCAATGCAATGGATCACTTCGGCATTCTCCCGGTATTTGCGGGCCAGGTCTACACCGATGGCAACGTGTGTTCCTTCCACTTCATGATCTGCAGACTTTCCGATATCGTGCAGCAGGCCGGCCCTTTTCGCCAACATGACATCGGCGCCCAACTCCGCTGCCATGGAGCTGGCCAGAAAGGCCACTTCCAAGGAATGCTTCAAGACGTTCTGCCCGTAACTGGTTCTGAACTTCAACCGTCCCAGCAGTTTGATCAGTTCGGGGTGAATGTTCGGCACCCCTACTTCAAATACTGCCTGCTCCCCTTCCTCCCGGATCTTCTGTTCAATCTCCTTCTGGGATTTCTCCACCATCTCTTCGATGCGAGCCGGATGGATCCGCCCGTCGGCGATCAGTTTCTCCAGGGCGATCCGGGCCGTCTCCCGGCGGATGGGGTCAAATCCGGACAGGATCACCGCCTCCGGTGTATCGTCGATAATCAGATCGATGCCGGTCAGGGTCTCGATGGTCCGGATATTCCGGCCTTCTCTTCCAATGATGCGCCCCTTCATCTCATCATTAGGAAGGGGCACCACAGAAACGGTTGTCTCGGCAACAATATCGGCGGAACCCCTCTGAATCGCTATGGTAACGATCTCCCGCGCCCTCTTTTCGGCCTCTTCCTTGGCCTGGTTTTCCGCCTCTTTGATGATCAGCGCCGCCTCGTGCTTGACCTCGTCCCTGACGTTGTTCAGCAGCAGTTCCCTGGCCGCTTCGCTGGACAGTCCGGAGATCCGCTCCAGTTCTGAAGTCTGCTTTTGGGTCAACGTGTCCAACTCGGCCCTGATCTGCGACAGTTCCTGTTCCTTCTTGATCAGGGAATCCTCTTTCTTTTCGAGGCTTTCTATCTTGCGGTCAATTGATTCTTCCTTCTGCTGGATGCGCCGTTCGAGGCGCTGCACCTCGTTGCGCCGCTCGCGGTTCTCGCGTTCCGCCTCGGACCTCAACTGGTGCACCTCTTCCTTAGCCTCCAGAATGGCCTCCCGTTTCTTGCCAGCCACCTCTTTATTGGCTTCCTCGATGATCTTGTTGGCCGCCTCTTCTGCAGAGGCAATCTTGGCCTCAGCCAGGTACCTCCTTAAAAAATATCCGGACAAGACCCCCAACAGGAGGGCAATCACAGCCAGTGTTACCAGAATTAAAGGATAATTGATACCGGTCACCTCCCTTCTTTTGCATCTAAAAAATAAAACCGAGTAGAAACTCGGTTTTGGTCGATAGAAACTTCTCCACAAGAGCAATATTCACATGTACCCAAAATAATTAACTTTTATTTATATTAAAAAGTTAATTTATGGCAAACAAGTGGCAGAAGTTCTATTCAGTGTTTCCACAAATAGATTTTATGATCATTTATACTGCATGTCAAGGTTTTTGCCCACGTTGCGCCCACCGTCAGTAGGCGCCCGCCGGAGTGCGGCTTCAATCTTCCATGACGTCCCCGGCATCAACAGCAGCTTTCGCCATGGGAAACTGGTTCTCCTGGATCATCGCCCTGATCTTGGACTCGATCTCCAGGGTGGTCTCCGGGTGCTCCCTCAAGAACTCCTTGGCGTTCTCCCGGCCCTGTCCAAGCCGTTCCTCGCCATATGACAGCCAGGCCCCGGACTTGTTGATCAGGTTCAGGCTGAGGCCGATGTCGATCAGTCCGCCCTCACGGGATATCCCCCGCCCGTACATGATATCGAACTCCGCCTGTTTGAAGGGAGGCGCCACCTTGTTCTTCACCACCTTGACCCGGCAATGGTTGCCAACCACCTCGGTACCCTGCTTGATCACGTCGATCTTTTTGATTTCCAACCGTACCGAGGCATAAAACTTCAGGGCGCGACCGCCGGTCGTTACCTCGGGGTTGCCGAATATGACGCCGATCTTCTCACGGATCTGGTTGATAAAGATCGATGTAGTGCGAGATTTGCTGATCACACCGGTGAGCTTGCGCAACGCCTGGGACATCAGGCGGGCCTGCAGGCCGACGTGGGCGTCCCCCATCTCCCCCTCCAATTCGGCCCGGGGTACCAGGGCGGCCACTGAATCCACCACCACCACATCCAGGGCGCAGCTTTTGACCAGGGTCTCCACGATCTCCAGGGCCTGCTCGCCGGTATCCGGTTGCGATACCAGCAGGTTGTCGATGTCGACGCCCAGGTTTCTGGCGTAGAGCGGGTCCAGGGCGTGTTCCGCGTCGATAAAAGCCGCCATGCCCCCGGCTTTCTGGGCCTCGGCGATGATATGGAGAGCGATCGTGGTCTTTCCGGAAGATTCCGGCCCGTAGATCTCGATCACCCGGCCGCGGGGCACTCCGCCAACCCCAAGCGCCAGGTCCAGGGCCAGGCTGCCGGTCGGAATAACATCGATGCCCACGCTGGCCGACCTTTCTCCCAGGCGCATGATCGAACCCTTGCCGAATGACCTCTCAATCTGCGTCATGGCTAATTCCAGGGCCTTGATTTTCTCGTCGCTCAATTTTTCTCCCCCTTAACTTTGAACACTAATTTCAGGATAGTTTACATGGATATGGTTTGTCAATCTAATATCTGACATCTAATATCTGAGAATCTCCCTATTTATTAACTTTTTACTTTGAATTCATGAGTGGACAGCGGGTGATAACTGGGGCCTGCCGGACTCAGCCGGCTCTCCATCAGGGAAATGCCGGACGCCGTAAAGCTGCCGATGTGGACGTAGGATGGTGTTTGCTGTAGCCTGGTGATCAGGTTGTCCATAGGGGACATTTCTCCGGAGGAGATGTGTCCCCACACCTTATTATCCGGGGAGCGAAACCGCCCCAGGGTGATGTGCGGGTGCCACCGGGAGTCGCGGGTATAACCTCCGGCCGACAGGCGGTCCTCCATATCCTTCCACAACTGCCGCAGGGCATCCAACTCCCCGTCCAGGCCCACCCAGAGCACACTGGGGCGCTTGGGGCTGGGGAACATGCCCCAGCCTCCGAGAGACAGGGTGAAGCTGTCCCTATCAGCCAGTATTTGCAACTGGGCGTCGAGGCTGTGGATATCACCCGGAGCGATGTCCCCAAGGAACTTGAGGGTGAGGTGATAGTTGTTTTCCGGCACCCACTTGACATTCAGCGACAGTCCCTGTAGGGGCAGGGCCAGTTCATGGAGCGCCGACCGCAACTCCCGGGGCAATTGAATGGCTATAAAAGAACGGATCCTGCGCTCTGCGATGCTGATCATCCCCACCCCGGCACTAATGAAAAACAATATCGTTGTGCTCCTAATGTCTCCATCGGGGACATTCCTCGAAGAGGTGTGTCTCCATTCCTTAGTCGGTGCATCCCCACACATTAATGTTCGATCAGGTATCTCCGCAACAGGTCGATAGCCTTTTTGGAAGCCATGATCTTGATCAGCCCACGGCCCATCCGGGGTAGAAGGATCTTGGAGGCGGACTGCCCGTCCGGTGTGGCCAGGCCTAAGAAAACCGTTCCCACGGGAAGCTCGGGAGTGCCTCCGGCAGGTCCGGCGATGCCGGTGGTGGCGATCCCGAAATCCGCCTCGAGCGCCGAGCGGGCGCCAATCGCCATGGCCATGGCAGTCTGTTCGCTGACAACGCCAAACTTGTCGACGGTCTCCTTGCTGATACATAACAGTTTTTCCTTGATATCGCTATGATAAGCAATGATGCCGCCGCGGAAATATTCGGAACTGCCAGGCACGCCGGTCAAATAGTGGGCGAC
The DNA here is from genome assembly GCA_050013155.1 of Thermacetogeniaceae bacterium. Classification (GTDB taxonomy): domain Bacteria; phylum Bacillota; class DSM-12270; order Thermacetogeniales; family Thermacetogeniaceae; genus Palsa-1188. Next base: position 59,077 of record JBEKFU010000003.1, read on the forward strand.
CAGGCCACCGGTGCATGACTCCGCGGTCGCCACCGTATGGCGCCGCTCCTTCAGCAGGGCGCCGGTCCTGGCAGGCAACGTGTCCTCACCGGTCCCGTAGAGATCGGTTCCCAGCAGGTTCTTCAGGCTGACTGACAGGTGGTCCAGCAGCGCCTCGGTCTCGTGTTCGGCGCCGGCAGCCTTGATGACGATGTGCACCTCGCCGGCCCTGGGGTAAAAGCCAAACCCGACACCTGTCTCCCTTGTTGCATCCAGGAAATGGCGCAGCCTTTCCATGACCTCCGATTCTCCGATGCCATATACCTTGAAAACGCGGCTCTGCTGCCCGTCCAGGGAACTGGCCGGATAGCGCCGCTCCAGGTATGGACGCACCGAATCAAGCCACATCCGGCGCAGTTCATGAGGCGGGCCGGGTAAGACAATGATCGCCGCCTCATGGTGCTCGACAATAATACCACAGGCAGTCCCCACTGAGTTGGGAACCGCCTGTGCATGGTAGGGCAGATATGCCTGATTGATGTTGGCGGGCGGTGTCGACTTTCCCCTCTGCTCAAACAGCCGCTGAATTTCCTGCCATAGCTCCGGCCTGAATTCCAGCGGACGGTCGATCGCCTTGGACAGGGCCTCCCTGGTGACGTCATCGGGTGTTGGGCCAAGGCCGCCTGTCAGGACAACGATCTCCGCAGCGCCCAGGGCGCCCTGAACCGCCCTGGCGATCCGGCCGGTCTCGTCGCCGACGGTGGTGGTTCTGATCAGGTTGTACCCCAACGACCGGATCTCTTCGATAATAAAGGGAGTGGTGGTGTTCTCGACATCACCACTCAGCAATTCATCGCCGATGGCGATAATCTCTGCCTTATACATGATCCCTGTCCCTTTTCGAGGTTCGATATTCGAGATTCGGGTGCCTGCTGTTCAAGTTTAGCCTGTTCGATATGATCCTGTAAAGTGTTCCCAGAAATATATTCCTGCTCGACCAACAGTGCCGAGATCTCCTTCAGGTTGTCCAGGTAGCCGCTCAGCATGCCGGCCACCTCTTTCTCCTGCTGCTGGACGATCTCCTGGATGGCCTGGTGGAGTGTATCCTTGGACAGGATCTCCTCACAGATAATCCCCAGCGGCGACAGGCCGGCGGTGACGATCTGCCGGGCTACCTGCACGGCCTGGTTGAAGTCGCTGCTCGAACCCGTGCTCCGGGCGCCCAGGATGATGCTCTCCGATACCGCTCCCGCCAGGTACACCTGGATCTGCTTTTCCAAGTATTCCTTGGTATACAGATACAGGTCGTCTTCGGGGATCTGGCGCATGTATCCCAGGGCGCGCCCCCTGTTGGTGACCGTCAGGTGGGATACCGACCCCGGCCTCAGCAGCTCGCTGATCACCGCATGGCCGCTCTCGTGCACCGCTATCCGGTAAAGCTCATCCTGGTTGGGTTTGCGGTCAAGCTTCTCGCCCATCATCACCTTGTCAACGGCTTCCTTGAAGTGCCGGTTGGAAATAGCGGGCTGTTCCTCACGCAGCGCCAGGATCGCCGCCTCGTTGGTGACGCTCTCCAGGTGGGCGCCGGAGAAGCCGAAACTCTCCTTGGCGACCTGATCGAGGTCGACGTCTTTTCCCAAGGGTTTGTTCCGGCAGTGGAGCTTCAGGATGCTGCAGCGGGCAGCCTTATCCGGCAGATCGACGCTGACGACCCGGTCGAACCGCCCGGGGCGGAGCAGGGCCGAGTCCAGCATGTCCTCCCGGTTGGTCGCCCCGATGACCAGCACCCTGGCCCGCTCGTCGCTGCGCAGGCCGTCCATCTCCACCAGCAACTGGTTCAGCGTCTGGTCGTACTCCATGTGACCGCTATGGGTGCCCCGCTTGGTGCCGAGGACCTCGATCTCGTCGATGAAGATGATCGCCCCGCCCTTCTTCTCCCTGACAGCGCGTTCCCGCGCCGTCTTGAACAACTGCCTGACCCGTTGGGCGCCGACACCGGCATAGACTTCGATAAATTCAGAGCCGGAGGCGGCCAGAAACACGGAATTTGTGTATGCTGCAGCCGCTTTCGCAAGCAGCGTCTTTCCCGTGCCGGGAGGCCCTGTCAGCAGAATCCCCTTGAGCGGTCGAATCCCCATCTCGATGATCTTGGGCGCATGCAGCACGAAATCCAGGGCCTCTTTCAGTTCCTGTTTCGCCGGGGCCTGTCCCCCGATGTCGTCGAAGGTGAAGTTAGCCGGCTGCACATAGCCGGTGTTGCCCGACGATGCGCCCAGGCCCTTGCGGTCCAACATCATGAACAGGAAGACCCCCAGGCCTCCCAGCAACAGCAGCGGGACGACATTATAACCCAGTATGGTAAGAAAGATCAACACCGCCAGCGATGTTCCCAAGCAGACTTCCTTGATCATGTTCCCTCACCACCCGGATTGTTCGCCTGCTCCCCTATAGCCACCTGTGACGTGCGGGGAATGACCTCGTAGAGGTAGCCCGAACCCTGTTCATCCCTCAGTTCCAGGTAAACATTGTAGGAGTCGACGGAAATATTGGACTGTACCTTATTGGCCGCGGCAAGCCGTGACACTGATTTCTGCATCGCCTGAAAGTTGCCGGTGGCGATCGCCTCCTGAATGGCAAAGGAGGCCTGTTCATACAGAGACTGCAGCTTTGGAGTGCGATTGTCCAAAAGGACCACTTTGTATTGTGGCCCCAACTGCTTCCGGATGACATCCGTCAGCCCCTGGTAATCGGTTTGCAGGTCCTGTGCATTGGAAATGCGAACGTACACCGCCGGAGGTTTTTCATCCTTGGCGACCCTGAGGTCATCGACAGCCGCCACCTTGGCGACTTGCCGGTCCAGGCCATCCTGAACGAAATGTTTCTGGTAGAGGAACTGTCCCCCTAATAATAAAGCGAGCGTAATCATCATTGCCGCTACAATAGTTGGGATGCGCCACTGTTGTAAAGGCATACCTCTCCCCCCTGGTGGTTGGTGGTTGGTGGTTGGTGGTTAGAAAACCAAAAAACAACGACCAAAAACCAACGGTAGTGTTGTTGGCGGTGTTGTACCGGGAGGTTCCATGTCCAGTGCGCAATGCGCGGGCCAGTACCTCTTCATCGGATACGACCAAGATTATAGCATATTTACCGCCCCAATCCGCTATGAAAGCATTGGAAAACCGCAATTCTTGGCATTATTTGACTGTTTTGCCACAATTCCGGCGAGATCGAAGGCATAGGCACGGGTTATCTTCACTTTGGTAAAATCGCCCGGGCTGAGGCCGTCTCCCCTGACGATGATCTTCGGGTCGACGTCCGGGGCCTCCCGGTAACTGCGGCCCAGGTAAACGCCGGCGCCCACCCGTCTTTCGATCAGCACCGGCAGGTCCTGATCGATGATGGTGTCATTGATCTTCCTGGAGATCTGCCTTTGCAAACGATATAGTTGCCGGCGGCGGCGCTGTTTCAGGGTGAAAGAGACGGTCTCCCGGAGCCGGTAGCTGGCGGCACCCTCTTCATGGCAATAGGCAAAGACCCCGAGCCTCTCAAACTTTGCCTGCTGCGCGAAGCTGAGCAACTCCCTGAAGGCGCCTCTGTCCTCGCCGGGGAACCCGGTCATCAGGGTTGTGCGCAGGACAATGCCGGGCAGCAGGCGCCGCAAGTCCGCCACTATCCGCAGGTTGGCCGCCAGGCTCCCCGGTCTGTTCATCAGGCGCAGCACCCTGGCGCTGGCATGCTGAAAGGGCAGGTCGAGATAGCGGCAGACTTTATCCTCCTCCTGGATGGCCGCCACCAGATCGGGTGTCAGCGAGTACGGATTGAGGTACATGATCCGCAGCCACCGGAGATCGGGTAGGGCCGCCAGGCGTCTGATCACCAGGTCTAGCGAGGGCTTGCCGTACAGGTCCCTGCCATAGGCGCCGGTGTCCTGGGCGACCAGGTTGATCTCCCTGACCCCATGAGCCACCAGCCCGGCGGCTTCCTGGCAGATAGCCTCCAGCGGCCTGCTGGCCAGGCCTCCCCGGATCCGGGGTATCAGGCAGTAGGAGCAGCCGTGAGAGCATCCCTCGGCGATTTTAAGGTAGGCAGTAGCGGGAGGCGTCGTCAACAGGCGCGGTGGGATTTCGTCGCCAGCGGCGCCGGTCTCTTTCAGGAAGGAGGCGCTGTAAGCGCTATCGGGCGCCGGCGCCCCGGCCTCCAGCCCGCGCAAGGCATCGAGCAGGTATGGCCTGGCGTTGACGCCCAGCCAGAGGTCCACTTCCGGAATCAGCTTGTCAAGCCCGTGCCCGTACCGCTGGGGCAGGCAGCCGATGACTACCAGGCACCGGCAGGCGCCGCTTTTTTTGAAGCGGGCGTAATTAAAAATGGCATCCAGTGATTCCCTCACTGCCGCCCTGATGAAGCTGCAGGTATTGATCAGGATGATCTCCGCCTCCTGCAGCGAGGGAGTCACCACATACCCGGCGCTGGTCAGGATGCCGAGCAAGGTCTCGCTTTCGGTGAGGTTTTTAGGGCAGCCCAGGCTGACCACGCCGATAGTTGTCAATTCAATTATGCTCCCATGTTCCTGTTCAACTGGGTCTTGGCTTCAGAGGGGGATTGCTTTTCCCCCACTGAAGCTTAGAGCCAGTTAATTAGGGGCGTAGCCGCTCTTTGTCGGCTCGAGGCTACGCCTCGGTTGAAAACCCGCCGACACACCGGTCCCATCCACGCTCTTGGGATATCCGAGATCCACCCAGACCGATGACTGGGCGGTAAATGTTTTCACGTCACCAGGTTTGATGGTGCCCTCATAGGCATCTGCGCCGTCAACCTTCACCTCGGCCCAGCAGTGTCCTATCCCCACCAGCCTGATTTCCAGCGTTTGTGGCTGGGAGTAAACCGCTGACGGGACTGTCGGCGGCTTTGAAGGCTGGGGTGGCGGTTGGTTTGCAGCAAGGAGGGTATACCGGAACAGATCGACCCCCGCCACTATCAAAATTAGGACAACAACCGCGGCTGCGGCTCCCAGCAGCAGCCTCCTGTTCTTGAAAATTGACCCGGCCTGGGCGAGCTTGCCCACCCAGTCCATGACAGGGCGCCAGGCTACGGCGCCTGCCTGCTGCCCATCTGCCCGATCCACATTCCGAACGGAGCGCCGGGCATTGGCAACAGCCTGCCGCGCTCCTTCCCGGTCTTCATCGTGAGATGCGTCTTTATAGGCTGATTTATACCGGACGATCATGGCTTCCGGATCCAGGTCCAGCAGCCTGGCATAGTTCTTCAGAAAACCCAGCCGGTAGACCTCGCCGGGAATGATCTCGAATCTTTCCGTTTCCATGGCCTGGATGTACTTGGTCCTGATTTTGGTGGCGTTTTCCACGTCACTCAGGGAAAGCCCCTTCTTCTCGCGCTCTGACCGCAGCAACTCGCCGATTCCCATAACACTCGCCTCCTCACTTCCAACCTCTCACTTCTCGCCTCTCATTTAGCCGGTTGCGGCGCTCCCCATCGCCCTCCGGACCGCCATGCGAATCATGTAGCCCGAGGCCAGCCCCTCTGCAAGACCGGCGGCAATACAGAGGACAGTGCCCGGCGCCTGGAGCGGCGACGCCGGCAGGTACACTGTCTCTTCGGCAGTGGCCAGGATCAGCCCCTGGTCGCCAAAGACCACCACCAGCGCCTGACACCCCTCACCGACGATCTGTCTGCAGGCCGGGAACAACTCCTCGGGCTCAGCAGGCAGGGTGACAGGCGACTGCGCGGCCAAGTCTCTGACAGAACAGACCAGGAAAAACTGCGGGTAGGCCAGCAGTCCCTGCGCCCTGAGCAGGTTCAGCGGCCAACCGAGCACAGAGACCATGATATTGTTTTTGACAGCCGCAGAGGCCAGGTAAGCCACTGTTTTCAGGGGCAAATCGCCATCGATCAGCAGCATCCTGGTGTTCTTGATCAGGTCTTCTTTTGAGGAGACCGCCTCCTGTCCCAGGGGCAGTTCGCCTTCATCATCCTTGACCAGAAAAGCGGCATCATTCGGGACAGAGAAGACCAGGCGTTTTCCAGTGGGGATACCCTGGCCGCGGATGATATTTTGAACGTTGACGCCTTTATTCAACAGGTGGTTAAACATCTGGTCGCCGATCTCATCCCGGCCCAGAAAGGTGAGCAGGGTCGGCTCCAAGTTGCGCCGCGCCAGTTCCAGGGCTAACAGATAGCCGTTCCCGGCGCCGGCAAGCTTGATGGCTCCCTTCCTGACACCGTCCCTAACATCCGTGTCGCCGCGGCCGGCACTGACGCAGACCTCCAGCCACGTCTTTCCGGCCACCAGGATCTCGCTGCGCTCATCGAAGATGTAACCTCTGCCCGCTATATAGCCCTTGCGCATCAGGTTGGAGATGTGTACCGCCGCCGCAGAGCGCGAGATCATCAGTCCCTCAGCCAGGTCATCCTGAGCGATCATCGGGTCTTTCTTCAGTATTTCGAGGATTTCCCTTTCCCGTGTCGTTAAATGATCGTTCATAGCAACTATATGTTAACATATGTTTATATATGTTGAATAGATGTTTACAAGATTACTCATTCAGATGCTTTTTCCGTAATATCTCCTGAACTGTTCGCTCGTCATCAGCACATCCCGGGGTTTGGCCCCGCCATAGGGGCCGACGATCCCTTTCTCCTCAAGAATGTCCATCAATCTTCCCGCTCTGGCATAGCCGATCCGGAACCGCCTCTGCAGCATCGATACGGAGGCATGACCCTGGTCCAGCACCAGCTTGGCCGCATCCTGAAACAGCGGGTCCTCAAATTTTTCGACTTTGAACTCTGTTTCGGATTGCTCCAGGAAACCGGCGATATAGAGAGGTTTGCCCTGTTTGAGGATATAGCCCACGATATCCTCCACCTCGGTGTCGGTTACCAGCGCCCCCTGGATCCGGATCGGCTTGCTGGCCCCCACCGGCACAAACAGCATATCCCCCTTGCCAAGCAGTTTTTCGGCCCCGCCCATGTCGAGGATGGTGCGGGAGTCAATCTGGGATGAAACTGCAAAGGCGATCCGGGCCGGAATGTTCGCCTTGATGAGGCCGGTGATCACATCCACCGACGGCCGCTGCGTGGCTACCACCAGGTGGATACCCGCTGCCCTGGCCATCTGGGACAGGCGGCAGATGATGTCCTCAACCTCGATCGGGGCGATCATCATCAGGTCCGCCAGCTCATCGATCACCACCACGATGTAGGGCAGCGGCTCGCACTGCCTATGATTCTCGCTCTGGGAGTTATAGCGGATGATGTCGCGGATACCCATGGATGAAAACAACTCATAGCGGGTCTCCATCTCGCTGACCACCCATTTGAGGGCGGTGGCCGCTTTCCGGGGATCGGTCACCACCGGCGAGAGCAGGTGCGGGATGCCGTTGTAGCCGATCAGTTCCACCATCTTGGGGTCGATCATCACAAACTTGACCTCATTGGGAGTGGCCTTGTAGAGGATGCTGGTGATGATGGAGTTCAGGCAGACGCTTTTCCCGGATCCGGTCGCCCCGGCAATCAACAGATGCGGCATCTTCATCAGATCGGCGACAATCGGGTTGCCGGCGATATCCTTTCCCAGGGCAATGGATATCTTGGATGCCGCATCCATAAACTCCGGGCACTCCAGGATCTCCCGCAGGTAAACCGTGGAGACGTCCTTGTTGGGAACCTCAATACCGAGGGCGGACTTGCCTGGAATTGGCGCTTCGATGCGCACATCTTGGGCGGCCAGGCTCAGGGCGATATCGTCCGCCAGCCGGACGATCTTGCTGACCTTGACGCCCGGCCCCGGCTGAATCTCGTAGCGGGTGATCGCCGGCCCCCGGTGCACCTGGCTGACGCAGACCTTCACCCCAAAACTTTCCAGAGTCTCCTCCAGGATGCGTACGTTTTCCAGGATCTCCTTGTTGATGCGGCTGCTCTTCACTTTCAAAGACCGTGACAGCAGGCTCAATGATGGGAGCTTATAATTTTCGTAGTTCCCGGGCAGGTTCTTATCTGCATCATTGCCGGGGGCGATTTTTACCGCATCATGGCGCTGGTCCTGGCTGACACCCGGGGCCAGCGGCATTTTCCCGTCCTCTTTGGGAGAAGAATTGGTGGCCCCGTAGTCGATAATGACGGGCAGGCTCTGACCGGGGATCTCATCCCTGCCGGCCAGTTTCACATCCCTGGTGTTTTCGCCGCCGGCTTCTGGATCATCTTCGACATACATGAAGTTGACCAGGTTGTGCTTGAGGCTGCGCCATCCGGAGGCTAGACATGAGCCGGCGCCGGACAGCAGCCTGCTCAGAGGTATGCCCGTAAGCAGGATGATCGCTATGCCCGCCAGGCAGAACAACACGATCATCGTGCCGATCCTGGCAAAGAAATAGACGCTCACCATACTCAGGATGGCGCCCAGGATGCCGCCTCCCTCACCCCCCAGACCGGCGCTCCAGAACAGGGAGATCATGCCGTTCCTGGCTATGTTGGCGGGCGCCAGCAGAAAATGGCAGATAGTCAGTACCACGACCAGGCTGACCAGAACTCCGGCGGTCCGGGGTATCTTGCTCAGCGGGCGGCGGTAGATGCAGAGACAGACCCCAAAATAGGCGGTGGCCAGAATGACTCCGAACTTTCCCTGATCGCCGGCCAAGTGTCTCAAGACATAAGCGATCAGGCTGCCGACAATCCCGGTCTGAGCGTGAACGCCCACCAACATCAGCACCGCCAGGGCCAACAGGACGATGCCGACGATCTCGTGTGTCATCCTGTCACCGGTGGGTTGCTTGATTCTCTTAACCTTGGATACCTTGGCTGGCATCATGTCACCTCTGACGGTCGATCATCAATACCAAATTATAGCACTTTTACAGCGCCACGAAAATGTATTTGCTGCAGTTCGGTGCATTATTTGGGTCACAGCGAACATACTAGACACAGTATATAACAACAGATTCTCGGTTAGAAGGGGAATGCTAGATGACGTCCTTTGACGTTGGCGCAGAACAGCCGCCAACAACCACCGGCCCTGACGTGCCGGCAACCAAAAAAACGAAGCAGGGAGTAAGAAAAATAGACACAGTCAAAGAATACGGCCAGAACAATGAAGTGCCAAGCGTTCAATCAAACATCCACTGTGTCCCCATCGTCGGTCAGATAGAGGGCCACATTGTGCTCCCGCCCAATAACAAGACTACCAAGTATGAGCATGTGATCCCCCAATTGGTAGCCGTAGAACAAAATCCCAAGATCGAAGGCTTGCTGATCATCCTCAATACTGTCGGTGGTGACGTGGAAGCGGGGCTGGCCATCGCCGAGATGATCGTCAGCATGTCCAAACCTACGGTATCGCTGGTTTTAGGCGGCGGCCATTCCATCGGGGTTCCGGTCGCTGTCAGTTCACAATACTCGTTCATCACCGAGACGGCCACCATGACCATCCACCCGATCAGGCTGTCGGGACTGGTGATCGGTGTCCCCCAGACCTGGGAGTACCTGGACAAGATGCAGGACCGGGTGATCAGGTTCGTGGCCAAGCACAGTAAGATCACGGAACCGAAGTTCCGGGAGCTGATGTTTGCCACCGGCGACCTCGCCCGGGACGTTGGCTCGGTGCTGCTGGGCAACGAGGCGGTGGAGACAGGCCTGATCGACGCCGTCGGCGGCCTGGGACAGTCGGTCAACAAGCTGCAGGAGATGATCCGGGAGGGAAAGAAGAAGGACAAGAATAAGCAAAAGCTGCATTAGTTGAGCCAAACATGATATGGCGTCACAGGTCAATGCCCATATCCTTGAACATTTTATCGATGTCGTCGTAAATCTTTGTCTTACCCTCTTTGTGCTCATCCTCCGCTTCCTTGACGAGCCTGGCGATCCGTGCCATCTCCGACTTTGGATAGACGACGACCGGACAAAGGAAAATACCCCCGTCCTTCTCGATCACGTCGAACTTGTCCCCTTCGACTACTCCGAGCTTTTTGACGATCTCGTTGGGAATCGTAATCTGCGACCGGCCTCTCATTTCGACCAGCATGAAACTCTCCCCTTTAAAAACTAATCTCATATTCTGATTATCTAACATTCTGATTATATTATACG
>JBEKFU010000004.1:0-54859 GCA_050013155.1 Thermacetogeniaceae bacterium
TTTCATGTCGTCAGATATGCTTCGCAGGGCATGGATGCCGTTCGGAAGGTGGTTAAAAAGACCCTTACCGAGAAGCAACGCAGAGCATTTAAGCATGACAGGTATGCTCTCCTGAGCCGGCCTAAAAATCTAACTGTCCATCAACAGCTTGCTCTCGGCCACTGCTTGACCTACCCCCCGTTAAAGCTGGCCTACGAACTGAAGGAAAGCCTTTACGATCTCTTTGATAACAGCCCCAATAGGAAGGTCGCCAAACAGGAGTATGACGCCTGGCTGAAACGCCTCACTCCTCAAATTGAACCGTATTTTGAGCCTTTGACGAAGGCTATGGAGAACTGGCACGAAGAGATATTCTCGTCCTTTGATCTCATGCCCAACCCGGTCACCAACGCCTATACAGAGTGTCTCAACGGTATCATCAAGAAGATCAACAGGGATGGCAGGGGCTACAAATTCGATGTCCTGAGAGCCAAGATCCTGTTCAGCGAAGGCACTCACAAGGTTGTCACGCCTAAATTCAATCGTCGCACCAGCGGCATTGCCAGCATGATGGACTTGCTAATTTCTGAAGCTGGCGCGGATTACCATATTAGGGATCACGGTGTTGACATGTACACACTTCTCCACTTATTGGAAGAAGGCCTGTTCTTCCCTGATCCACACTAATTCTCGGATAGCCGGAAAAACCGGCCATGCCTTGACCAGGAATGGAGAATAAAAAAAGAGGCCAACCGTCGAAGGCCTCCAGCATAACTCACGACAAATGTTCAATACTAACAGCAGACATTACCCTAGCCGGGTCACCCTGATCGTCCAGCCGACGGGGATGAACACCGGCCGGATCGTGCAGATCAAGAGCACCGACCCCTATGTCTTTTTAAAACAGGAGTATCAGCCCGGCCGAACGATCTCCTTTGGTCCAAAACTGGATCTCAAAGAGGACGCGACAGGAGCACTCGGCACTACGCCGTTTTAATCCTTCCCGGCCTCTCCCCCGTCATCGCCGGTCAGGTATTTCCTTTTAGACTTCCATGATGATCGGCAGGATCATCGGCCTTCTCCTTGTCCGCTCATACAGGAACTTGCCGACCACTTCCCGGACGCTGGATTTGATCCCGGCCCATTCCGTAATCTGTTCGCACTCGCACTGTTTTAAGATGGAGCGCAGCCTCTCCTTGGTCTCTTCCAGCAGTTCCTCGGATTCCTTCATGTAGACAAAGCCCCGCGACACAATGTCCGGGCCGGCGATGACGGTCCCGGTTTCCTTGCTCACGGTGATCACGATGATGAAGATCCCGTCCTGGGATAGGTGCTTCCGGTCGCGCAGCACGATGCTCCCCACGTCTCCCACTCCCAGGCCGTCAACCAGCACCCTGCCGGCCGTGACCCGGCCGGAAATAGCCCCGCGCTTGTCACTGAACTCCAGCACATGCCCGTTTTCCGCCACGAAGATGTTGTCGGGGCTGATCCCCACGCTCTCGGCCAGTTGGGCGTGCCTGATCAGGTGGCGATACTCACCGTGGATGGGAATAAAAAACTTTGGTTTGACCAGGTTCAGCATCAGCTTGAGCTCTTCCTGGCTGGCGTGGCCGGAAACGTGAACACCCGAGAAGGATTCATAGATCACCTCGGCGCCCTGGCGGAACAACTGGTCGATCGTCCGGTGCACCAGCCTCTCGTTGCCGGGGATCGGGCTGGCCGAAATGATAATGGTATCGCCGGGAATGATCTCCACCCGGTTGTGGTCACTCGCCGCCATCCTCGAAAGGGCCGACATCGGCTCACCCTGGCTCCCGGTGGTCAGGATCACCGTCTCATTCTTGGGCAGGAGCTGGATCTCGTCAATGTCCACCAGCACGCCCGGCGGTATATCGAGATACCCCAGGTCAATGGCGATGCTGACGACGTTGACCATGCTCCTCCCTACCACCGTCACCTTCCGGCCATACCTGTAGGCGCAGGTGATCGCCTGCTGGATACGGGAGATATTGGAGGCGAAGCTGGCGATGATGATGCGCTCACCGGCCATTCTGAAAGTTTCGTCGAACTTCTCCCCGACTGATCGCTCGGATAGTGTATAGCCGGGCCTGTCAGCGTTGGTGCTGTCCGACATCAGGACGAGCACACCCTCGTTGCCCAGTTCGGCAATTTTATGATAGTCGATGACCTGGTTGTTGGCAGGAGTCTGGTCCAGCTTGAAATCCCCGGTGTGCAGGATGGTTCCCACAGGCGTCCTGATGCCAAGGGCCACCGCGTCCGCAATGCTGTGGCTGACCCGGATGAAATTCACCTGGAAGGGGCCTATGTTCACCATCTCGCCGGCCTTGACACACCTGGTTTTGACGTGCTCCGAAGGGTCGCTCTCCTTGAGCTTGGCCTCCAACAGGCCCAGGGTCAGCTTCGTGCCGTACACCGGAACCTGGAGTTCCCTGAGAATGTAAGGCAGCGCCCCGATGTGGTCCTCGTGTCCATGGGTGAGCACGATCCCCCGCACTATCTCCCTGTTTTCAATCAGGTAGGAGATATCCGGGATCACCAGGTCGATGCCGAGCATCGCATCATCCGGAAACATCAGCCCGGCGTCGATCACCATGATGTTCTGCTTGTATTTGATGGCCATTATGTTCTTGCCGATCTCCCCCAGGCCACCCAGGGGAATGATGCTTACTGTGTCTTCTTTCATGTGCAGTCCTCACTTGTTATAAGAGAAAACCTACCTCCACAATGCCCGAAAGGTAGGTTACCCGGTATCATGCCTTCATCATTATAAATTAAGCTGCGCAACATTACAACAGGTCGATCTCCGCCATCACTTTGCGCACCGCCTCCGCCTCCTGGGGCGTGGCCGCTACCAGGGGCAGCCGGGGAATTCCCGACTCGATGCCGATCATGTTCACGGCGGCCTTGACCGGAACCGGATTGGTAGTGATGAACAGCACCTTGAAGAGCGGGAACAGCTTCAGGTGCAGTTCCTTGGCCCGGTCTACCCGGCCTGAGAAATAGGAGTAGATCATCTCTTTGATCAGCAGTCCGGCTACGTGGGAAGCCACACTGATCACACCATGGCCGCCCAGGGCCAGTATCGGCAAGGTCAGGGAATCATCTCCGCTGTAGATGAGAAATTCGTCCGGCGTGGAGAGGCGGATCTCCGCCACCTGATCCATACTGCCGCTGGCCTCCTTCACCGCAACGATATTCTCGACTTCTGACAGCCTGCTCACCGTCGGCGGCAGCATGTTGACCGAGGTGCGCCCGGGGACGTTGTACAGGATAACCGGGAGAGATGTCGCCCCGGCAATGGTTTTGAAGTGCTGGTATAGACCCTCCTGGCTGGGTTTATTGTAGTAGGGTGTCACCAGCATGATCCCGTCAACGCCGGCCTTCTCCGCTATTTTGGTCAGGGCGAGGCTTTCTGCCGTGTTGTACGAACCCGTGCCGGCTACTACCGCCGCCTGGCCGGCAACCGCCTCTTTGACGGCCACGAACAGTCTTTCCTTTTCATCATTGGTGAGCACCGGCGATTCGCCGGTCGTTCCCGAAACCACAATACCGTCGGAGCCGGTCTTTAACAGGTGACGCGCCAGTTCTGCGGCTTTATCGTAGGCCACCTCGCCGCTCTCCGTAAAAGGAGTGATCATCGCCGTCAAGACCCGACCGAAATCCCTCTTCACATCGCCACCTCCATCTGTTTGTTTTTTGATTCAACCGCACCACGCCGCACCTGTGGCGGGCACCCGCCTTTGGTGGGGCAACTATGACGGTATTGCATCACTTCTCATCCGCGCCGCGACCATGCTGGCGTCCGATTACGCTGGGCTTCCATTAACCAGCAACTCGGCAATCTGTACCGCATTGGTTGCGGCCCCCTTGCGCAACTGGTCGCCGCAAAGCCAAAAATTCAATCCCTGATCGCTCGACAGGTCCTCCCGAATCCGCCCGACGAATACCTCGTCGTGGTTTGAAGCAAACAGAGGCATCGGATACTTCAATCCCGCCGGGTCGTCTTCGACCACCACGCCCGGCGCCCCGGCCAGGATGGCCCGGGCGGCGCCGGGCGTCAGCTTGCGCTCTGTTTCGATGTTCACAGACTCCGAATGGCTCCTGAACACCGGCACCCGCACCGTTGTGGCGGAAATCTTCAGGTCCGGTTCGTGGAGTATCTTCCTCGTCTCCAGGAGCAACTTCATCTCCTCGCGGGAATAGCCGTTATCGCCGAATACATCGATGTGCGGGATCAGGTTGAAGGCGATCTGGTAGTCAAATACCCCGGGCTGAATGGCCACACCTTCCAGCGCCTGGCGCGTCTCAATCAACAGTTCGTCGATCCCTGCCGTGCCGGCGCCCGAAACTGCCTGGTACGTGGAAACCACCGCTCTCCTGATGCGGGCGGCATCATGCAACGGTTTAATCGGCACCACGAAAAGGATCGTCGCACAGTTAGGGTTGGCGATGATGCCTTTATGCCAGCCTACATCCTGAGGGTTGACCTCGGGCACGACCAGTGGGACCTCCGGGTCCAACCGGAAGGCGCTGCTGTTATCGATCGCCACGGCATCTCGCTTGACCGCTTCGGGAATTAACGCCTCGCTGACGGGGCCGGCGGTGGCAAAGAAAGCGATCTCTATCCCCCGGAAAGACTCGGGCACTGCTGTGTGCACTGTCAGTTGCTCGTTGCCAAAACTGATCTGCTTCCCATCCCACGACTCATCCGCCAGTACTGTCAGCTCGGCTATGGGAAAGCCTCGCTCTTTGAGGATCAATAGGATCTCCCGTCCTACCGCTCCCGTAGCTCCGACAACCGCAACCCGGTATCCTGCCGCCATCTTTTAGTATCCTCCCGTGCTCGTCTGTATACCTGATCGTGCTGCATAATTAGATTTGACACGAAGATGCGGTGTCCTGCTTGAAGATCGATCATTTATAAGTATTCGGCCGCGTCGAACCACTACCGCCTGCCGCGGCCGCATCTTTCCCCCTTAATTATAACCTACCTTGGTTTGGCGACACATCCCCTGTCGTGATAAATTACTGATTAAAGTGTTGCATTATATTTCTTGAAATGAAACGCCGCAGGCAGGAGATTATCGGGGAAATGTCCCCTATTCGGCAGTCTGTATCAACAACGGCTGAATCTGTTTTCCTTCCAGGGCGCAGCAAATGGTGTCAAGAATCTTATCAAACCTGGCGACCAGTGAGTTGGGCTTGGCGGCAGGATTGTCCTGCCCGAACGGTACCATGTAGATGTTTTTGGTATTGATCAGGGTGGCGATGTTCTTGGCATTCAGTCCCAGACCGTCATTGGTGGAAACGGCAATCACCACCGGACGCTGATTTCTCAAGTGGGCCTTGATTGCCATCAGGGCCGGCGTATCGATGATCCCGTTTGCCAGCTTCGCCAGAGTGTTACCCGTACAGGGGGCGACCGCCAAAATATCGAACAATTTGCCCGGCCCAATCGGCTCCGCGGCATCTATGGTTTTAATCGGCTCCCGGTCCGTGATTTCATGGAGCCTGGAGCACCAGTCCGTTGCCTTGCCAAACCTGGTGTCCAGAGTGCTGACCGCATAGGAAACCACCGGCGTGACCTCCGCTCCTTCTGCGACCAGCTTTTCTGCCTCGGTAAGCACCTCTTTCAAGCAGCAATGAGAGCCGGTAACGACAAATCCCAGACGTATCCCTTTCAGTCGCACTGCAAACGCCTCCCTCTGCCTTATCCTCGCAAATAGCATTGCGGCAATTCACGGAGAATAAGCGGGGGAATTACCCGGGCCAGGATTCTGCCGCTAGTCGTCGGCGCCACCTTTCCCGGCAGCCCGGGCGCCATCAGCGCGACGATCCCCAGTTTTTGAGCGGCTTTAAAGTCCGTACCGCCGGGGATGGCCGCCAGATCGACGATCAGGGCGTCTTTCCTGATCAGGGACAGTATCTTCTCATCCAACACCATTTGTGGCGCCGTGTTGAAAATTATCTCTGCTTCCTGTATGTAGTCCTGCAATTGGTTGAACTGAACAGGGCGATAACCCATCTCGTAGATCCGGGCCAGGTCCGCGCTCTTTCTGGCAGCTACTGTGGTTATGGCGCCAATCGCAGCCAGCATCCGCGCCAAAGTCTTGCCCAGCCTTCCGAAACCCAGGACGAAGGACTGACTGCCGTGGATGGTGATCGGCAGTTGCTCCATGGCGATCTGAATCGCCCCTTCTGCCGAAGGGATGGCATTCAGAATGGCAACATCATCCATCTCGGCGATCTCCAGCAGCTTCCAACCATATGTTGCTGCCCAGTGGCGCAAAAAATCCCTGGCGGCGCCGATAATGAAGATGGTGCCGTTGGGAATAATATTGGCAATCGGCTGTGTCAACTGGAGAAAGACGCTGTTGTCCAGGGTTTTGATATTGCCCTCCGGGTCAGTACCCTGCATCGGCAGGATCAACACCTGGGCGCCGGTCACGGCAGCTTCAAGATCCGCCACCAGTTCAACCTGTTTCAATTCTTCACAGGCGGCGAACCCCGCTGCCTTGACTCTGGCGCCAAGGCTCACGAGTTCCTGCATCAATACCAGGTCGCGCCTGTCTCCCCCAATGACGGCCATCACTATTCCGGTCAGATCTATGCCCAAATGATCCCCCTCCTTTCCCTGATATTGTCGATAACAGTATATGTGCCGGGAAAGGAGTAGGTGATTAAGACAGGACTGTTTCCAGGCCTACGTTAACCCCCTGTAGTTGGCGCACTTTCTTGATGGCCAAGATCACACCGGGCATGAATGATTCCCTGCTGATGGAGTCGTGGCGAATTGTCAATATCTGTCCGGCCCCCCCGAAGATAACCTCCTGGTGCGCTACCAGGCCCGGCAGCCGAACGCTGTGCAGCCTGATGCCGTTCCAGTCCCCGCCCCTTACTCCGGCCAGTTTCTCATATTCTTGCGGATGGCCTTGATGAAACGGTTTTCTTTCTGCTCCGATGCTCTGCGCCGTGAGCAGGGCCGTGCCGGAAGGAGCGTCGATCTTCTGGTCGTGGTGCAGTTCGATGATCTCTACATGCGGAAAATAGCGGGCGGCCTGACGGGCAAAACTCATCATCAGTACGGCGCCAAGGGTAAAGTTGGGAACGAGCAGCACACCAGTCTTGGCCTTCTTTGCAGCTTTGCGCAACTCCTCGATCTCCGCTTCATCCAGGCCGGTGGTGCCGATAATCGGCGCCACCCCTGCTTTTAAAGCGGCTTTGGCGTTTCTTGCAGCCGCCTGGGCGTTGGTGAAGTCTACCAGCACAGTCGCCCCTCTGCCCTGGAGCACTGCATTCAAGTCATCGCTGATGATGATCCCGCAATCCGGCAAGCCCACCAGCTTACCCGCGTCGCATCCGGTCTGCTTGATGTCGATGGCGCCGACCAGGGCCAGATCAGGGTCCTTCAAAACTGTCTTGACGACTTCCTGCCCCATCCTTCCTGCTGCTCCGGCTACAATCACGCTGATGATCTCATTCATCCCGGCCTCATCCCTTCGACAAACCGTTTTGAAGCTTGCATAAAGTAAATAAACAAATTGTCCGCGATATGCCTATATTTTCATATAAACACCCCTCTATGTCAATAAAAAACCCGGTTTTCACCGGGTCTGTTTTTTTCCTTTGCTTTTTGGTTGACAAAATCCTCCACCGGAATGCCTCCTGTTTCCGTAGAGGGGTGCATGGAGTACCCCCCTGATTCAACGAGTTCTTGGCTTCAGTGGGGGATTGCCTTCCCCCACTGAAGCCAAGAACTCGTTGAATCAGTGACGTAGCCGCTCTTATCCCAACGCTTCAGAAACGGGGGTATTAGAGCGGGCAGTCATCTGTGATAATTCAGGGGGTGTGATGTCACGTGTAATTTTTATAGATGGAATAGGTTTGGTCCAGGTCGACTATAATCACCTCACCGCCGATCTTCTTTACGGTGCTCCAGGGAACCACCATCTCCTGCCGCTCTGACCAGAGGTTAAAAAAGTTCGAGCGGCGGGGGATGATGATGGACTCGATCTCTCCGCACTCGGGGTCGATGATCAGGTCCGATTCCCCGATGGTTCCCAGGCGTCCGCCATCGTAAAGATTGATCATCTCTTTTCCTTCAAGCTCGCTCAGCCTCATATCCTGGAGCCTCCCTCCATTTGTGAGACGAGAGGCATGAGGTGAGAGGCGAGATCCCGTAGGCAGGATATGAGGCTTCGCCTCATCCGGTGGACATGGCGCCGACCCGGCACCGCTTCTGGGCGCGGTACCCGGAAGCTCAGGGCCTGCCAACGCCTTCGCGCCCGCCGGTTACCCACGTTGCGGGTGGGGTGCCCGCCACATCTCACGTCTCACTTCTCAATGGCCTGTCTTACGCAATTTTATGCCTGCAGGAAGCCAATTATGCCTCTTACCGGTCCCAGGGCAGGCGATCCGGCTCCCCCTTGAGGGCGCCGATCATGGTGATCGAGAGGCGCTCCGGCGCCAGCAGCTCCCGCGTCAGGGACAGCACATCCTCCCTGGTGACACCTGATATCTTCTGCAGCACCTCTTCGGGGGTGATCAGCCGGTTGTAGATGATTTCCGACTTGCCCAGCCGGTGCATTCTATGGGTGACGCTTTCCGAGGCCAGGAGCAGGCTTCCCTTGATCTGCTCCTTGGTTCTGGCCAGTTCATCCGGGGTGATGCCGCTATCCATCAACTGCTCGATCTCCTGCCAGGTAAGTTCCAGCACATCTCTCAGGTTGTCCGCGTTGGTTCCGGCGTAAACGGTGAACAGCCCGGCGTCGTTGAACGACGTAAAATAGCTGTAAATAGCGTAGACGAGGCCCCGCTCCTCGCGGATCTTTTGGAACAGCCGGGAGCTCGCACCCCCTCCGAGGATGGTGTTGATGATCTGTAGGGTGTAGATCCGGTCATCGTGCTGGGACAGGCCGGGCACACCCATGCAGAAGTGCACCTGCTCCAGGGGCTTGGCGATGCCTTTCACGGCCACCCTGGTTTCCGGAATCCGGGTCTGGTTATCCGGGGACACCGCCCTCGCGCCCTCGAAAAGCGGTCGCAGAGCAGACACCACAGCATCGGCGGTCAGATTGCCGGCCAGCGACAGGACCAGGTTCCCGGGGCAATATTGCTTCTGGTAGTAACCCTGTACTGCCTCCCGGGAAAGTCCGGCCACCGAATCCATAGTCCCGATCACCGGACGCCCCAGCGGATGGCCTGACCAGACCATCTGTGCAAAAAGGTCGTGGATGATCTCATCCGGGGCATCCTCGTACATCCGGATCTCCTCCTGGATGACCTTTTTTTCCCGCTCAATGTCATCGGCTTTGTAAAGGGAGGAGAAGAACATGTCCGACAGGACATCGATAGCGATGGGGAGGTGCTCGTCGATCACCCTGGCGTAGAAGCAGGTACATTCCTTGCTGGTGAAGGCGTTCATCTGACCCCCCACCGATTCGATCGCCTCGGCGATCTGCCTGGCGCTTCTCCTGGCAGTCCCCTTGAAGGCCATGTGTTCGATCAGGTGGGAGATCCCCGCTTCATCAGGGTCCTCATATCGTGAACCTGTTCCCACCCAGATCCCGACGGACACCGAGCGCACGCCGGGCATCTCCTCCACGACGATGCGGGTACCGTTTTCAAGCACCACTTTTTGATACATCCTGTTCCTCCCGTTCTGATCTTTGGCAATTGGTCGTGGGTCGTTTCTTTGGCAATTGGTCGTGGGTCGTTATTTTTTAAGGATGGACTTTTTTGCTACCGGTGTCAAGGCTCTGAGGCCGGTTCCGAATAGAAAACGGTCGCCCAGGTAAAAATCCACCTTGCCGACCAGGTTACCTGAAGGGAGTGGCGACTTGAGCGCGCCCGGTCCGCCGGACCCGGCACCGCTGACCTCCACCCGTTTTTCCAGCAGAGGGTCCTCCTGGGGGTTAACCGCGAAGCAGATGTCCTCGTCGGGAGCGACCAGCACCGAAGGGCGGTCGCCACCCGCTAGCGGCAGCGCAAACAGGCCCTTACCCTTGGGAAGCTTGTACCACCGGCATTCTTCGTAGCCGTATTGCAACAGTTGCCGCGTGTCTGCATAGCGGTCGGCGCTGTCCAGCACAACGGTGATCAACACCTGGCCGTCCTTTTCGGCGGCAGCCACCAGGCACTGCCCGGCATTGCTGGTGGTGCCCGTTTTCACACCGATAACCCTGATTCCGCTGTTCTTATTGCTCCAGAGCAGCTGGTTGGTATTGCGCAAGTTTACGGGGGTATGAGTTTTTTGCTCATAGATCACGTCGTCCCTGGTCTGGACAAACTGTCTGAAAAACTGCTCGCTCAAGGCGTAGCGGGTGATCAGCGCCAGATCGTAAGCCGTACAATAATGCCTGGGGTTGTCGAGACCGTGGGGGTTCATGAAATTGCTCTGCAAGGCGCCGATAGTCTTGGCCTTGTAAGTCATCAGGGATGCAAAGGCGCTCTCCGTCCCGGCGATGTGCTCACCGATGGCTACCGCGGCGTCGTTGCCCGAATTGACCAGCGCCCCCTTGATCAAGTCCCGCAGGTCGAAGCTCTCTCCCGGGCGCAGGTACAGGCTGGTGCCTTCGGTCCCCGATGCATACGGACTGACGGTCACGACCTCGCCCGCCCGGCCCATGTCCAGCCCCAGCAATGCGGTAATCACCTTGGTGGTGCTGGCCGGCGCCAATCTTTTGGATGCCATGTAACTGTAGAGCACGTGCCCGGTCTGGTAGTCCATCAACACAGCAGCCCTGGCCGAAACACCGGGCAGTTCCGGTTGCTGAGCCAACGCCGGGCGCACGCCGGCGCCGGCGCCGGCCAATACCACGAACACTGCCAACAAGAGACGGCAGATCAGGCACGCCCTCCGCCTCCCGCCGGGTTTGACTGTCACAAAGCTCAATGGCGCCACTCTCCTACTCAGAGAGTAGTTTCTCCAAAGGCACGATTTCATACCCCTGTCCTGCCAGGGTCACGAGGATTTCGGGCAGCGCCTTAACGGCCACCGGAGTGGGATGTATCAGGATGATCGCCCCGTTCTGAGACATGTTTTGGACGCGGGTGATGATCCACTGAGGGGTGGGATTTTGCCAGTCAACAGTGTCAATGCTCCACAGCACCGTGCGCAGGTTTGACCTGGCGGCGGCGGCGAGCACCATATCGTTATGCTCCCCGTAGGGAGGGGCAAAGAACTTGCTGTGGCGTCCGGTGAACTGATAGAGTACATCCTCGGTCTGCCGTATCTCATCCATGTTTTCATCCAGCGACAGTTCGTTGACATGCGGATGCGAGAATCCGTGATTGCCTATATCTTGCCCCTCATCGGCAATCTTCCGCACCAGCGGCCCGTTTATCTGGGCCCAGCGCCCGGTGATGAAGAACATTGCCTGAACATGATGCTGCCGAAGGATCTCCAGCAGGTCCGGGAGGTACTGCTCCCCCCAGTCCACGTTGACCGTGATGGATACACATTTTTTGGCCGCATTGCCGTGCGTGATGGGCGCCTCCGGCTTGAATACCTGCCTGCTTTGATGGGAAATGAGACCAATTCCAAGGGCGCCAAGGACGAGGATGGAACTCAGAAAGACGATGATCGGCAGTTTTCGGGTATAAAAAACAAAGTTTATTGCTCGTTTTTCTTCTGCATGCTGCGCAATGCCTCTTTGCGGGACAGGTTGACACGCCCCTGCTTGTCGATCTCGGTGACCTTGACGATGATCTCGTCTCCTTCTTTGAGCACGTCCCGGACACGGCCCACCCGGCGCTCGTCCAACTGGGAGATATGCACCAGGCCTTCCTTGCCCGGTAGACCCAACACGCCGGGAATGATCTCCACGAAGGCCCCGAAATCCATCAGCCGGGTAACCTTGCCCATATAGATCTTGCCAACTTCCACGTCCTGAGTCAGGCACTCGATGATGTGCAGCGCCCTCTGGCCCGCCTCGGCGTCGGTGGCCGCAATAAACGCCCTGCCGTCGTCCTCGATGTCGATCTGGACACCGGTATCTTCGATGATCTTCCGGATAATCTTGCCGCCGGGCCCGATAACGTCCCGGATCTTCTCCTGGTCGATGGTGATGGTGATGATCCTGGGCGCATACCGGGAGAGTTCCGGGCGCGGCCCGGGGAGCGTCTCCAGGATCTTGGACAGGATAAACATCCGGCCCTCTCTCGCCTGCTCCAGCGCTTTTTTCAGGACTTCCGCCGATACTCCCTTGACCTTAATGTCCATCTGGAGGGCGGTGACCCCCTTGGCGGTCCCGGCCACCTTGAAATCCATATCTCCCAGAGCGTCCTCGATCCCCTGGATGTCGCTCAGCACCGCGAACTTGTCGACGCCGGTCACCAACCCCATGGCGATTCCGGCCACCGGAGCCGAGATCGGCACCCCTGCATCCATCAAGGCCAGGGTACTCCCGCAGACGCTGGCCATCGAGCTGGAGCCATTGGATTCAAGGATCTCTGACACCAGGCGGATGGTATAGGGGAAAGCATCCTCCTTGGGCAGCACGTACGACAGGGCGCGCTCCACCAGGGCGCCGTGCCCGATCTCCCGCCGCCCGGGGCCTCGCATCGGCCTGGTCTCACCGACGCTGTAAGGGGGGAAATTGTACTGGTGCATATACCTCTTGGATTCCTCGACGCCGAGGCCATCCAGGATCTGTTCGTCGCTGACCGCCCCCAGGGTGGCCACGGTCAACGCCTGAGTCTGACCCCTGGTGAACAATCCGCTGCCGTGGGCACGCGGCAAGATCCCCGCCTCGCAGGTAATCGGCCTGATCTCGTTCAGTATTCTGCCGTCCGGTCGCTCCTGCTCCTCCAGGATCATCTGCCTGACAGTCTCTTTCAAGACGCTGTGGAAGATCTCCTTAACGTCCTTCCCTTGCTCCGGGTAGGCCTCCAGGAAATGCTCCCCGGCTTCTCTTTCCAACTGGTCGAAAGCGTCCTGCCTGGCCAGTTTGTCCGGGTTGCGCACCGCACCGGCCACCCTCTCGCCGACATAGTCACGGGCCAATCGCTCCAACTCCGGATCGATCTGATAAACCGGAATCTCCAGCTTCGGCTTGCCCAGTTGACCGATGATCTCATCCTGGAACTTGATGATATCCTGAATCACCCGGTGGCCGAAGACAATGCCCTCCAGCATGATCTCCTCGGGCACTTCCCTGGCCCCAGCCTCCACCATCATCACTGCATCCCTGGTTCCGGCAACTACCAGGTGCATCTCGCTCTGCCCGGCCTGTTCCAGAGTCGGATTGACGACAAACTCCCCGTTTATCCGGGCCACAATCAGACCGGCTATAGGGCCCGAGAAGGGAATGTCCGATATCGAGAGGGCGATGGAAGCGCCGATCATGGCCGTCACGTCAGGGGAGCAATCCTGGTCCACCGACATCACGGTAGCTACCACCTGGACGTCGTTTCTGAATCCATAAGGGAACAACGGCCGGACCGCCCTGTCGGTCAACCTCATCGATAGAATTGCCTTTTCACTGGGTCTGCCCTCACGTTTGATAAAACCGCCGGGAATTTTTCCAACTGAGTAGAGGCGCTCCTCATAGTCAACCAACAGCGGGAAGAAATCGATCCCCTGGCGCGGCTCCTTGGAGACCGTTGCCGTCACCAGGACGACAGTATCACCGTAGCGAACCATGACCGAGCCATTGGCCTGTTTGGCCACTTTTCCAATTTCTGCAGTCAGGGTTCTGCCGCCCAAAGTCGTGCGAAATTCTTGCATAATCAACCTCCTATTTTAGTTGTTGGCCTTTGGTTGCCTGTTGTTTCCGGTGTTCATATAATTGGAAAGAGCGGTAAACCGCTCTCCCTGCGCAAACAATCTACCCGTTCAGACTCCTCGTTCAGATCCCTCTATGGTCGATGGCGCCACCACAATCCAAAAACTTAACTCACGTCTACCTGGATAAACACTAGCGCCGCAATCCAAGCCTATCGAGGATCACCCTGTATCTCAGGGGGTCGTTTGCTTTCAGGTAATTCAAAAGCGCCCGCCTCTGGCCGACCATCTTCAGCAGGCCCCTTCTGGAGTGGTGATCCTTCCGGTGTATCTTCAGGTGTTCATTGAGATAGTTGATCCTTTCCGTGAGGAGCGCAATCTGAACCTCGGGAGAGCCTGTGTCCCGCTCATGGATTTTAAATTTTTCGATGATCTCCTTTTTTGCGGTGGCGCTGAAGGCCATGATAAATTCCTCCTACCGGTCGCTTTAAAGTTGTTGGCCGCCTGAACAGGTCCGCCAGCCTCTTCCTTCTGCCAAAGTCAATTATTACATATTATCTTATCAAAAATCAACCGTTATGTAAATCTTGCGAATTCCTCCGCATCCAGGCCTTCGGCCTGGCCTGAAAGAATGCGGAGTACATGAACCGGTATTTTTCTCCTGCTTTGATCGATGCTAACAGGAAACACCAGCCTGGCTGCTGATGGCAACAGCCTCCTGGATATCCTTCTCGATCTGCAGCACCAGGGCCTCTGCAGATTCAAAGCGCCGCTCCCCACGCAATCTTTTAAAAAGCTCTATTTCAATGCTCTCCCCATATACATACCCCATGAATTGCAGCAGGTGGGCCTCGATCACTATCTCCCGGCTGTCTACAAAAGTAGGGCGGTAACCGATGTTCACCACCGTGGTGTGGCGTCTGCCGGCAATCCGGGCCGAACCCGCATAAACACCGGCAAGGGGGATGATCACATCCCGGGCGGTGGCAATGTTGGCGGTGGGAAATCCGAGCAACCTGCCGCGGCTATCCCCCGGCGCCACCACTCCCCTGATCACAGGCCAGTAACCCAATAGTTGCTGAGCCCGTTCAACGTCGCCCGACTCCAGGGCAGTCCTTACAACTGTGCTGCTTACCAATACGCCGGCTACGAATACCGGCGGGATGACGGCGACTGCAAAACCGTACCGTTCTCCGTAAGACCTCAGTTGTTCCGGTGTTCCCGAAGCCTGATGCCCGAACCTGTAATTGAAACCCACAAAGACCCCGCCCACCTTGAGCTTGTCCACCAGGATTGTCTTTACGAATTCCTCGGCGTCGAGTGACGCCATGCTGCCGTCAAAGGCGATCACAAAAGCCGCTTCAATTCCCAACCGGTCCAGGAGTTCCAGTTTCTTTTCCAGGTCTAGCAGCATTTTCGGGCTGCTGGCAGGGTTCAAAAACTGCTGGGGGTGGGGATAAAAAAGAAAGGCCCCCGGGATCTTCCCTTCCTGCCGGGAATACCTCACCATTTTGTCTAAAAGGCACCGGTGCCCGCGGTGTAGTCCGTCAAAATTACCCAGACCCAAAACCAACTGCTTTTCGGGATAGGGAACAGAATCCAGGTTATGCCATACTTCCATCTCGCAACCTCATTTGAACAGATGTCGGATGCCGGATGTCAGATGTCGAGGTTTTTATCACGCTTCTGACTTCTTGCTTCTGACCTCTTTTTTCAGTGGTGGGTAGCTGGCAGGTTGAACACTTTGGTCAGCTTATATGTCCATGCTCCGTTCAGTTGCTCCTGAAACTGACCCAAGGCCAGGAGCGTGCCATCCGGTCCGTAGAAACGGACAAAGGGCGGCAGATTGCTAGCGCCGATCCCTCCGCAGATGCCCGAGGGCGATAGTGGGAGGCCGTTCCTGATCGTAGCCACAGCTTTTTCTTTGACGGTCAGGGACGGGATCTCCGACAGCCCGTAATCAATCGGAAGCAGGAATGAGCGGTCACCTTTGTCCCACATGTCCCTGATTTGCTCCAAGGTATAGGCGTCTTCAATGGTGAAACGCCCGCTGGCGGTCCTGATCAGAAACGACAGGTAAGCGCCACAGCCCAGTTTGCTCCCCATATCCGCGCCCAGGCTCCGGACATAGGTCCCCTTGGAACAGGTCACGTCAAGCAGCAAGCGCGGATAAGACCCGGTATCGTTGAAACGCACGGGTTTCAGATCATAAATAGTGACGCGCCGCGGCTTGCGCTCCACGGCTCTCCCCTGCCTGGCCAACTGGTACAGTCGTTTTCCCCCGACTTGTACGGCAGAAACCATGGGCGGAACCTGTTTGATCTCACCGACAAAGCTACCCAGTACATCGATGATCCGGTCATATGACAGGGATACGGATGCCTGCCTGACGACGACCTTGCCGCCGGCATCATGGGAATCGGTGGCTATGCCAAAGGCGATCTCCGCCCGATAGGTTTTTTTCTTGTCGATCAGGTATTCGGCCACCCTGGTGCCCTGTCCGGTACAAACCGGCAGCACTCCTGCAGCCCCTGGATCCAGGGTGCCCGTGTGGCCGATCTTCTGAGTAGCAAATAACCTGCGCAAAGTTTTAACAACATCGTGGGACGTTAGTCCCGGCGGTTTCAAGACGTTTATCAGCCCGTTCATGAACCCTCACTTTGGGGTGTGAGAGGTATGAGGTTAGAGGCAACTTCTCGCTTCTCACTTCTCAAATCATTGGCTCTGCCAATGCCTTCGCGCCCGCTAAAGCGGGCACCCGCCTCTTCCGCGCCCGCTAAAGCGGCGGTGCCGGGTCCGGTGCCACCTTGATTGTGAGCGTAGCGAACCGGGTGCCCTCTGGGCGCGGCTCCGTGCCCTGAGGGCACGGAGGACCGGGCGCACCCGCATCCGGACTTCCCATTCAGATATTCTCTGGCAACGCCGACTACAAGCGCCTCCACTTCAGGCAAGGTACCCCTTACGGTGCATCCTGCAGCCCTCTCGTGCCCTCCCCCTCCAAAGCTACCGGCTAAGAAATTGACATCAGCAAAGTTTTTGGAGCGAAACCCGACGCGGACCTCGCCATCGTCGATCTCCTTGAAGAGAATGGCCACCTCCACACCGGCGACAGACTTCGGGTAATTAATGAAATCCTCGCTTTCCTCCAGCCGGCAGCCAGTCTCCTCAAAAAAATGCCGCGGCAGCGACATCCAGGCGATCCGGCCATCCTGTTCCAGGGTCAGGGTGGATAGTCCTTTTTCCAGCAGGCGGATACTGGATAGGTCTTTCTGCTCGTTGAGGCATTGCTGCACCTTGCGCTGATTGGCGCCGAGATCGAGCAGCAGCGAGGCCACCAAGTGGCACCGGGAAGTAGCGTTCTGATACTGAAAGGAACCGGTGTCGGTAACTATGGCCGCATAGAGATTGGTAGCCACATCGGGAGAGATCTTGATGTCCAGGCTGGTCATGATCCGGTACATAATTTCTCCGGTGGCGGAGGCCCCGGCGTCTACGATATTTACAGCGCCGAAGCCGGTATTGCTGATATGATGGTCGATGTTGATCAGGGACTCGCAGTTTTCAAGGATGGCTGCCATCTCTTTACCGGCTCGCTCCAAACTGGTACAGTCAAGCACGACGCCACAAGCAAAGCGCTTTCCCTGCAACTGAGCCGCTCCGGGCCGCGCCATGTCCACTGGACATGGCAGGCCAGACCCGGGCAAAAAGCGGTACGATGACGGCAAGGGCTGCGCCAAGGCGATTGCGGCATCCTTGCCCATATCCCTCAGGGCAAGACACAAGCCGATCACCGAACCGACGGCGTCACCATCGGGGTGAATGTGGGTGGTGATGACAAAGCTGCCGGCTGTTTTGAAAATTTCCGCCCCTGGATAACCGATCTGCTTCAATCTCCAATCCTCTTGTCGTCTGTGACCTGTCGAATGAGGTTGGCCAGCCTGACACCCCGTTGAATTGACGAGTCGAGATAGAAAGTGAGTTCGGGGAGAAACCTCAACCGGATCCTCTTCCCTAGCTCCGAGCGTATGAACCCGCCGGCGCTCTGTAGTCCCGCAAGCGTCTGGGACTGTTCCTCTTCCGAACCGTAAACGCTGACAAACAGCTTGGCATAGCGCAGGTCCCCGGACACCTCGACATCGGTTATACTGGAGAGCCTGCATATCCGTGGGTCCTTCAATTCTGTCTGGAGCATGCCGGTGACTTCGCGCTTGATCTCTTCTGCAAGCCTGTGAGACCGGAAACCCATAGCGATCACCCTTTACGGGTTTAACACCCGTTTGATCTCCTCAATTGTATACCCTTCCAGGATATCGCCCTGTTTGACGTCCTGGAACTTGTCAAGGCCAATGCCGCATTCGTACCCCTGTGATACTTCCTTCGCGTCGTCCTTGAAGCGCCTTAGGGAGGCAATGCTCCCCTCATAGATCACGACACCGTCCCTGATCACGCGCACCTTGCCGTTCCTGACCATCTTGCCTTCAGTGATGTAGCATCCGGAAATAACCCCGATCTTGGGAATGCTGAAGGTGTCCCTTACCTCGGCCCTGCCGCTCACAATCTCGCGCAGTTCCGGTTCCAGGAGGCCCTCCAGGGCGGCCTTGACGTCATCGATGATCTCATAAATAACACGGTACAGACGGATCTCCACCTGTTGCATATCCGCCGTCATTTTGGCGTTGACCTCCGGGCGCACGTTGAAGCCGATGATCAGGCCTTTGGAAGCGCTGGCCAGCATCACGTCGTTCTCTGTTACCGCCCCCACTCCGGAATGGATGATGTTCAGGCGCACCTCGTCAGTACCCAGCTTCGACAGGGCCTGAAGCAGGGCCTCTACGGAACCCTGGACGTCAGCCTTGACGACCAGGTTCAGTTCTTTGATCTTGCCCTGCCGTATCTGCTTGAAGAGGTCCTCCAGGGTCACCTTTTCGGGATTGACGTTATCCTGCTGCCGTCGTTGCTTCACCCGCTCTTCAACGATCTGGCGGGCCAGCTTTTCATCCGGCAACACATAGAAGGGGTCGCCTGCATTGGGCACCTCGGACAGGCCCAGGATTTCCACCGGGGTGGCGGGGAATGCCTTCTTCACCCGGCGTCCCTTGAAGTCCAGCATCGCCCTGACCCTGCCGTAGGCTGTGCCTGCCAGGGTATAATCACCCACGTGCAAGGCGCCCTTCTGGATCAGCACCGTGGCCACGGGGCCTCTTCCCTTGTCTAGTCTGGCGTCGATCACGGTACCCCGGGCCGCCCGGTTGGGGTTGGACTTGAGTTCCTCCATCTCGGCCACCAGCAGCAACATCTCCAGCAGGTGCTCCAGCCCCTCCCTGGTATGCGCCGAAACCGGCACGCATATAGTATCCCCGCCCCACTCCTCAGCAACCAGGCTGTACTCTGTCAACTGCTGTTTGACCCGCTCCGGGTTGGCCTGGGGCTTGTCGATCTTGTTGATGGCCACCACGATCGGAACTCCGGCCGCCTTGGCATGGTTGATCGCCTCGATAGTCTGAGGCATCACCCCATCATCCGCCGCCACCACCAGGACGGCAATATCCGTTACCTGCGCCCCCCGGGCGCGCATTGATGTGAATGCCTCATGGCCAGGGGTGTCCAAGAAGGTGATCCTCTTGCCCCTTAGCTCAACCTGGTAAGCGCCGATGTGCTGCGTGATCCCGCCCGCCTCGGTGGCGATGACGTTAGTCTGCCGGATGGCGTCGAGCAGTGATGTTTTTCCGTGGTCGACGTGTCCCATCACGGTGATTACCGGCGGTTTCATTTCCAGCGCCGCTTCATCATCCTCTGTTTCCCCTAGGGCCGCCTCCAGCGTTGCCTTGCTCTTCTCGATCTCCACGTTGGCGCCGAACTTCTGGGCGATCAGGGCGGCTGTGTCGGCGTCAACCACCTGGTTCAAGGTGGCCATGACTCCCAGTTCGATCAACTTCTTGATCACGACGGCGGGGTCGACCTGCAACCTGTTGGCCAGGCCCTGTATCGTGACCTTCTCTTCAATGACGATCGCTTTCGTCATAACGCCGCTTGCGGGATGGTGCTGCTGTTGCTGATGATGGCCTGGTGGCCTGCGCTTTCTCTTACCGCGGGCTGACAGGGACACTACCTTGGAGAGCAGCTTCCGCTGGCTCTGTTCCTGGGTGCGCCGCTGTTCTTCCCTTCTCTCCAAGGCCTTTTTCCGGTAGTCCTCCCGGTCGATCACCACTTTTTGGTCCTGGTTTGATGCGTTTGTTTTGGCCGTCGCCTGGGCGCCGGCCCTGGCAGGTTTTGCTGCCTGGACAGGCCTGGCCGCGCCCGCGCCAGGTCCAGTGGACCTGGCGCCTCTGGACCCGGCACCGCCGCTTGCAGGTCCGCCGGTCTGGGCCGGTCTGGCTCCTGGCTTGTTCACAGGCGCCGCGCCCGCGCCATGTCCACCGGACACAGCACCGCCGGACCCGGCGCCGCCTCTAGCCTGCGGAGGCCTGGCTGCTGTCTGCGCAGCTTTCGCGAAGGCGTTATTCTGAGCAGTCCTGACCGTACCAGAGGCGCCCGGAGCGCCCGATGGGCGTCCGCTCGCGGGCGATGTTCCGGCACCGCCGCCGGGCGTCCGTTCTGGCGGGCGCGGGGCGCCGGTCTGGACCGGTCTCGTTCCTGACGGCGCGGCGCCTCTTGCCGGGCCAGGGGCCTGGTTAGGTCCGGCACCGCCTCTAGCCTGCGGAGGCCTGGCTGCTGTCTGCGCAACTTTCGCGGAGGCGTTATTCTGAGCAGTCCTGACCGTACCAGAGGCGCCCGGAGCGCCCGATGGGCGTCCGCTCGCGGGCGATGTTCCGGTACCGCCGCCGGGCGTCCGTTCTGGCGGGCGCGGGGCGCCGGTCTGGACCGGTTTCGTTCCTGACGGCGCGGCGCCTCTTGCCGGGCCAGGGGCCTGGGTGGGCGCTTTCGGTATTGGTTGGGACTGCTTCTCTTTTTTCACAAAAGCTTCTTTCAACCGGCTGATCTCCTCATCCTCCAGAGTGCTCATATAGCTTTTTACAGGCAAACCCATCTGCTGCATTCTGTCAAGCAGAACCTTGCTGTTCACTCCGAGGTCTTTAGCCAGCTCGTAGACGCGAATTTTTCCCATCAAATCACCCCCAAATAACAACATATATGCATGTCTGTCTGTTTGCCCGGGTTTTAGCCCGCTGGCGCCAGATCAGGCCGGGGAACCCGGAGCCAGTTGAACCTTCAAGTTTTCTACGACCTCCGGGGGGAGGTCCACATGCAATGCCCGCTGCAGTTTCTTCCCGGCCAGAGCCAGGCCCAGGCATTCGAGATCCCGGCACAGGTAGGCGCCTCTTCCGGAAAGCTTGCCCGTGGCATCGATCTTCACCTGCAGGTCCGGCGTCCTGACAATCCTGATCAGTTCCTTTTTACCCCTCGTTTTTTTGCACCCCACGCAGATCCGCTGGGGAATCTTCTTGATCCTGCCCATCGCTGACATTCTCCTCCCGGTCGGGGCCAGAGGCATCCTCCATCCTGTCCCGCATCTGAGAGATGCTCTTGATGTCGATCTTCCAGCCCGTCAGCCTGGCTGCCAGGCGGGCATTCTGCCCCTCTTTTCCGATTGCCAGGGACAACTGGTGGTCCGGAACGGTCACCCTGGCGATCTTTTCCGCCTCGTCGATCCCGACGGCGATCGGCTTGGCCGGGCTCAGGGCATTGGCCACGAACTCCATCGGGCTGCTGTTCCACCGGACAATATCGATCTTCTCCCCCTTCAACTCGTTGACGATTGCCTGCACCCGCATACCCCTCGGGCCGACGCAAGCCCCGACGGAGTCCACATTCTCATCCCTGGAATATACGGCGATCTTGGAGCGGCTTCCCGGCTCTCTGGCCACAGCCTTGATCTCCACTATGCCTTCGTAGATCTCCGGCACTTCCAGTTCGAAAAGGCGCTTGACCAGACCGGGATGGGTTCTGGAGACCAGTATCTGTGGCCCTTTGGTGGTTTTCTTGACCTCTATCACGTAAGTTTTAATGCGATCGCCCTGTTTATGCCTCTCTATCGGTATCTGTTCTGCAGGGGCGAGCAGCGCTTCGGCCCGGCCGAGGTCGATAAACATGTTCTTGGCTTCCAGGCGCCTGACCACCCCGGTCACGATGTCCCCCTCCCGGCTCAAGAATTCTTCGTAGATCAATCCGCGCTCTGCTTCCCTAATCTGCTGCATAACCACCTGCTTGGCAGCCTGGGCGGCAATACGCCCGAAATTCTTGGGGGTGACCTCCACATCTACCATATCCCCGGGGGCCACTTCAGAACCGTCCTCAGGACAATCGCCGATGGCGATCTCCAGACGCTGGTCGGTGACGGACTCCACTACCATTTTTTTTGCAAATACCTTAAACTCACCGGAGTCCCTTTCGATCTCTACCCTGGCATTCTGCGCTCCGAAATTTTTCCGGAAGGCAGTGATCAGGGCGTGCTCAGTAGCCTGTAAAAGGACATCCATGCTGATGCCCTTCTCTCTTTCGATCTCTTTCAGGGCATTGATAAATTCGGTATTCATAACCGGTCGTCCCTCCCGTAACACATCCTAACCAAACTCATTGCCAGACAGATTGTTCGTTTGCTTTGTGTTGGCTGCTTATTTCGCCCTCCCGGCGCCGGTACCCGGAAGCTCAGAGCCTGCCAATACCTTCTTCTATTCTCACTTCCCACTTCTCACATCTCACGTCCCACTTGGCCGCTATTCATGATCATACCTGGGAGCAGAAATATAATATTTAAGAGTGGGCATAAACCCACTCCATCAGCAACCTCCTCGAAAAGTCGGCCTTTCAGGTCTAAATCCCGACGTCCAGGCGTGCTTTCACCTGAACGCAACTACATAGCCTGCGAAACTTAGTCCTCTGACTAGTCAAAATTATATCAAAGCGCCACGCTTTCTGCAACCCGGCACTAAAGCAATTTTGCAGTTTTCTTGGTCATTTCACATACTTGTACCGGGGCGGGTTCAACAAACGCCTTCACCTGCACCAAACCGATCTGGCAGCTTCCCTGGATAGCGCCACATATTTGGTAAGCAACGAATACAATGAACAGCCCCCCGACTCACGCTGGGACATTACCATTAGACATCTGCTATTCAGTGAGTTTTTGCCTGAGATACGCCGCGGCCGCATCCTTGGGCATCCGCTCCACGGCGCCGGAGGCCCGCCACTTGACTTCCACCAGCCCTTCCGTTACCGAATCCCTGTTGATGACGATCCGCACCGGGTAGCCAACCAGGTCTGCGTCCTTGAACTTCACCCCTGCCCTTTCAGGCCGGTCGTCGTAGATGGAGTCGATACCGGAGGCCGTCAATTGCCGGCAAAACTCCTCCGCCAGGTCCGCCTGCAGGGAGTCGTGCTGGCCGACCGGTATGACCACGGCCTCATAGGGAGCAATGGACGGCGGCCAGATGATGCCGTCCTGATCATGCCACTGTTCGACCGCAGCAGCCAGGGTGCGGGTAACTCCGATGCCATAGCAGCCCATCACCACAGGAATCTCCCTGCCACCTTCGTCCAAGACGTTGGCTCCCAGAACCGTGCTGTATTTTGTTCCCAGCTTGAACAACTGGCCGACCTCGATACCCCGCTTCAATTGGACCGGCCGCCCGCACCTGGGGCAGGCATCGCCTTCCTGGGCGAGCCGGAAGTCGGCGAAGTCTTCCACCTGGTAATCCCTCCCGTGATTCACGTTGCGGTAGTGAAAGTCCGGTTCGTTAGCCCCGGCCACCGCATTGGCCAGGTTTTTGATCTCGTTGTCCGCCAGCAGCCTGACCTTGCCGGCGAGGCCGACCGGCCCTGCAAAACCTGTCGGCAAGCCAAAGCGCCTCCCAACATCCTCCTCGTCTGCGATCTCCAGCCGGATCGCCTGCAGATAGTTTTTAAGCTTGATCTCGTTGAGGCTACGGTCTCCTCTCACCAGAACCGCCACCGGTTCATCGTCTGCAAGGTACAGCAGGATCTTCAGCACCTGCCCAGCCGGGATGTCCAGGTATTCGGCCACTGCCCTGACCGTGCGTGTGCCCTGTGTCCGCACCCGCTCCAGGGCTTGCGGCGGTGCCGGCGTCTCCTGGCTCTCCACCGGGCAGGGCGCCTTTTCAATGTCCGCAACGTAGTCGCAGGCGGTACAGAAGACGATCTCCGCCTCACCGGTGTCCGCCATGACCATGAACTCGTGGGTGTCGCTGCCGCCGATAGCGCCGGGGTCGGCCTCCACCACCCTGAAGTCGAGGCCGCAGCGGGTGAAGATGCGGCTGTAGGCCGTGTACATTTTGCCGTAGCTGATATCGAGGCCGCTCTCGTCCACGTCGAAGGAGTACAGGTCCTTCATGATGAACTCCCGCCCGCGCAGCAGCCCGAAGCGCGGCCTTCGCTCGTCCCGGTACTTGTTCTGAATCTGGTACATCAGCAGGGGCAGTTGCCGGTATGACCTGATCTCCTGGCGGACCAGATCCGTAATGATCTCCTCGTGTGTCGGCCCCAGGCAGAAACTGCGCTCGTGCCTGTCCTTCAAGCGAAACATCTCCGGTCCGTAGACATCCCAACGGCCGCTCTGCTGCCAGATTTCTGCCGGTTGAATGATCGGCATGAGCAATTCAATGCCCCCGGCCCGGTTCATCTCTTCCCGGATGATCGCTTCAATCTTCAGCAGCACCCGGTGCCCCAGGGGAAGGATGTTGTAGACTCCGGCGGCCACTTTTCTAAGCATTCCGGCCCTGATTAATAACTGGTGGCTGATGGTGTCGGCTTCTGCCGGCACCTCCCTCAAAGTAGGAATCAGTGTCTCAGTCACTCGCATGATCCTGTTTCCTTTCATCCAGTGTCTGTTTGATCTCCATAATTAAGGCGTCAGCAAGGTTTTCTTCCGCCACCCTGCGGAGCAGTTGACCGCGCTTGAACAACATGCCCTTACCCCTGCCGCCGGCAATGCCGATATCCGCATCCCGCGCTTCGCCCGGCCCGTTCACGGTGCAGCCCATTACTGCCACCCTCAAGCTCTCTTCCGTGTCCGGAAGTCGTTCCTCGACCACCCGGGCGATCTCCATCAGGTTGATCTGACAGCGCCCGCAGGTCGGGCAGGAGATCAGCTCGATGCCGCCCTGGCGCAGGCCCAAGCTTTTGAGGATCTGCTTTCCCACCCTCACCTCTTCGTGCGGCGTCCCTGTAAGGGATACCCGGATGGTGTCCCCGATTCCTTCGGACAGGAGGGCGCCGATGCCCACCGACGATTTAACGGTGCCCGCCCAGGGGCCGCCCGCCTCCGTCACCCCCAGGTGCAGGGGGTAATCGACCTTTTCTGAAAGCTGCCGGTAGGCCTCGATAGTCAGGAACACATCCGAGGCCTTTACAGAGATCTTGATGTCGAAGAACTGTTCCTGCTCCAGTAGCCTGACGTGTGACAGGGCGCTCTCCACCAGCCCGGCAGGGGTTCTCCCGTATCGCTCCAGGATCTCCGGCGCCAGGGAGCCGGCATTCAC
The DNA here is from genome assembly GCA_050013155.1 of Thermacetogeniaceae bacterium. Lineage (GTDB taxonomy): Bacteria > Bacillota > DSM-12270 > Thermacetogeniales > Thermacetogeniaceae > Palsa-1188. The sequence goes on from JBEKFU010000004.1 coordinate 25,222, forward strand.
GCCGATCCTGATCGGAATCCGGCGCTCTGCCGCCGCCCTGGCAACCGCTCGCACCCGCTCCTGCGATCCTATGTTTCCGGGATTGATCCTGAGCCCGTCGACTCCGGCCTCGATCGCCTGCAGCGCCAGCCGGTAATCGAAGTGAATATCCGCCACCAGGGGGATGCCGATACCGGACCTGATCCCGGCCAACTCCCTGACCGCCAGTTCGTCGGGCACGGCCACCCTGATCACGTCGCACCCGAACTGCTCCAACTCTCTGATCTGTGCCACGGTGGCCCCGGCATCCCGGGTATCCGTCTTGGTCATCGTCTGTACGGAAATGGGCGCCCCGCCGCCCACAGGAAGGCGCCCCAGCATCAACTGCCTGGTATTCCGCCTCATCGTCCTAGCCTCCTGAAAACAGCCGTATAATGTCGTTGTAAGTGATCAGCAGCACTAAACACATCAAGACCGCAAACCCTACCAGGTGGATGATGCTTTCCTTTTCAGGGTTGATCGGTTTACCTCTAACTCCCTCCAGAAGCAGGAAGACCAGGCGGCTGCCGTCCAGCGCCGGGATCGGCAAGAGGTTGACAATAGCCAGGTTGATGCCCAGCACTCCGGTAAGCATCAGCAGGTAGCGCAGACCTTGCCGCGCCGTATCGCCAAGCTGCTGGACAATCCCCACCGGCCCCGATATATCATGCATCTGCACCTTGCCTGTCAACAACTGCACCAATGACTGCAGGATCTGCGCCGACCAGTCATAGGATTCCTGCAGGCCGGATTGCATGGCCGGGATAAGGCCCTGCTTTAACCAGACAGATGACGGGACAATGCCGATCAGGCTGCTCTTGGAGCTGGGATCATATTCCGGTGTGATCACCAGGCTGAAGTCTTGCCCCGTGCGCTCGATCAGCAACGTCACCGGGCGGGTGCCCTTGCCGTGGATACTCGAGGCCACGTCATCCCAGGTTGAGGTTTGCCGGCCATCAATCATGGCGATCCGGTCGCCGGGTTGCAAGCCGGCATGTTCGGCAGGGCTTTTGGGCATGATGTCCCCGATCAGGTTGGCGTTGGATGCTGTAGGAATGCCGATGACGCCGAACAGGATGACGAAGATCAGGACTGCGAACAACAGGTTGGACAGGGAACCGGCCAGGATCACCCCCATCCGCGCCGCCAGGGGCTTGTGTGTGAAGCCGTTCGGGCGGTCGTCATTGGGCTCCATACCCGCTATCCTGTTATATCCGCCAAGTGGCAACAGCCTCAGGGAATACCGGGTCTCTCCCCATTGCTTGCTGACGATGGCAGGACCGAACCCCAGGCTGAATTCGTCGACCGGCATCCCGGACAGTTTGGCCACGATAAAGTGACCGAGTTCATGAACAAAGATCAGGACCCCCAATACCAGGAGTGCAACCAGGATAAACATGGCTCTTTATCACCTCGAACTCAGCAAATGTTCCGCCGCCTGCCGCGCCCACCCGTCCGCAGCCAGGATCTCTTCCAGACCTGGCGAGGGAATGATGGTATGACGGCTCATCACTCCTTCAACAACCCCGGCTATCGATAAGAATGGCGTCTTTCCCTGCAAGAAAGCCATCACCACCACCTCGTTGGCGGCGTTCAAGACCGCCGGCATGGTGCCGCCGGCAGTCCCTGCCTCGATGGCCAGTGCCAGGCAGCGAAAGGTTTTCAGGTCAGGTTTGGCGAAAGTCAACTGCGCTGCCCCGGCCAGATCGAGCGGCTCCAGCCGGTTGGCCTTGCGCTCCGGAAACATAAGCGCATACTGGATCGGCACCCGCATGTCCGGGCGCCCCAGTTGGGCGATCACCGCTCCGTCCTGATAAACCACCAGGCCGTGCACGATGCTCTGCGGATGGATCAGCACTTCTATGTCCGGGTAATCAACGCCGAACAGCCACCTGGCTTCGATGACCTCCAGGCCCTTGTTCATCAGGGTGGCCGAATCGATGGTGATCTTCGCCCCCATCTGCCAGGTCGGATGCCTGAGGGCCTGCTCCGGCGTCACATCCCGCAACTGCTCTTCCGTCAGGCTGCGAAAGGGCCCGCCGGAACCGGTTAAAATCAGTCTGGCAACCTCTCGCCTCTCGCCTCTCATTAAACACTGGTGAATGGCGGAATGCTCGCTGTCAACGGGTATTACCTGCACACCCCGGCTCATGGCGGCACTCATCACCAGGGAACCCCCCGCCACCAGGGTCTCCTTGTTGGCCAGGGCAACAGTCTTGCCGCTGCCAATGGCCTCCAGCGTGGGAACCAGGCCGGCGATCCCGCTCACGGCCACCAGGACGAGGTCTGCCTCGGGCAGGCTGGCCAACTCCTTCAGGCCAGCGGGGCCCGGCAGGCAAACCGCGCCGCCGCGCCGCGCCCGGTCCGCTGGACCCGGCACCGCCTCCGGGCGCGGCACCCGGGAGCGCTGTCCGAATTCCCTGGCGGCATCCACATCCGCCACCGCAGCAAAGGGCACGCCGTGAGCCGCTACCTGCTCCTCGAGCAGGTCGATATTCTGATTGGTGGCCAGACCGACCAGCCTGAACCGGTCCGGAAACCACCCGATCACTTCCAGGGCCTGTCTCCCGATAGATCCGGTCGATCCGAGCACAACCACATTTTTCCGAGTAATGAGTGATGAGTTATGAGTTATGAGTTGTCACGCCTCTTTTCAACGGAAACTCGACGGCCGCCGTCCTGCCTCTATTGCCAGGTTCATTAATTCACAGAAACGCTGTTTGTCCACTCATCACTCATCACTCATCACTCATCACTGTTTTATAGGCGATCACTACCGCCGGCCCCAGCACCAGCCCCCAGAATCCCAGCAGCATGAGCCCCATATAGATGGCGATCAGCGTCGTCAAGGGATGCAGCCCCATATTCCGGGCCAGAATCCTCGGCTCGACCAATTGCCTTACGAGCACAATTATACCATACAGGAGCAGCAGGCCAATGCCAAGACGCAGGTTGCCGGCGAACAACAACCAGATTGCCCAGGGGGCGTACAGGATGCCGATCCCGAAAACCGGAAGGAAATCGAGGATGACGGCCAGGATGGCCAGGATGTGCGCATAGCTCACGCCCAGTATGGACAGCCCGACCAGGCTTTCCAATCCCGTCAACAGCACCATGAACAACTCGGCCTTGACGTATCCCTGGAGCGCCTTATGGAGGCCGGAGGCCACCCTCCTGACCGGCGCCTGCCAGCAATCAGGAAGCGCCCGGATCAGGCCTGTCTTGAGCAGTTGGTAGTCCCGGGCAAAGAAAAAGCTGGCGATGACGGTGACGATCAGCAAAAAGAGATAGTGAGGCAGGGATATTACCAAATAATACATCTGCACCAGCAAGAAGTTGACGATATTCCGCAAGAGGTTGAATACCTGCTGATAGCTCTGCAGGGCGTTCTGGACGATGTCAGGAGGGAGCTGCAACTGCGTCAAAAAAAGGCGCAGCTTTTCCGTCAGCATATTGATGTTCCAGGCCCCCAGGCCCTGGGAGATGACAGATAGTTGCTGATACAATTGGAGCAGTTCACGGATCAGGTTGGAAGCCAGCAGAAAGAGCAAGCCGCCGATCGCGGCCAGAAACACGAACAGGGCGAGAGTGGCGCCCCAGGTGCGGTTGATGTGCAGCCTCCGCTCCATGCGGTCGATCACCGGGTTCAGGATCAGGGCGACCAGGTATGATATGAACAGGGGCAGCAGCACTTTGATGCCGGTATCGATCAGCATCGCCACCAGCGGCCAGAAATACCTGAAGAACAGGTACAGTCCCAGGGCGGCCAGGATCACTGCCGCCAGCCTGACTAATATCAAAAGGCTGCGCTCCAGTAATGGAGACAAGCGCTTTCACCCCTAACGGAATAAAACCAGCTTCAGAAAAAGATATGCGACCGGGGCGCTGAAAAGAAGGCCGTCAAAACGGTCGAGGACGCCCCCATGGCCCGGTATCATGGTGCCGGAGTCCTTCACGTTGGCCATCCTCTTCAGGGCCGATTCCACCAGATCGCCCACCTGTACGAAAACACCGATCAGCAGACTCAGCGCCACAGTGTCAAAACAACTGCCTATGGGGTGCAGTCTCTGAAAAACAAGAGCGGCGCCAACAGTCAACAGCAGGCCGCCGGCCAATCCCTCAAGGGTTTTTTTCGGGCTAAGGGCAGGGTATAAGCGATGTCTGCCCAAATAGACCCCTGCAAAGTAGGCGCCGGCATCATAGGCCCAGGTCATGATCAGCAAGTAGAGAAGATAGTAAAACCCATCAGGGCTCATATGGCGTATTATGAGGAGATAGCTTATCAATATACCGATATATGAACTTCCCAGGTAGGAGACGGCGATCTCTGCAGCCGAGTACCTGGGAAAACTGATGATCATTGCTGTTAAACACAGCATCAAAGAAAAGGTTACAATGGCATACAGCGACAACGCCTGGTTAGATCCGTTTAGAAAATAGACGACGACCGGAAATAAAACTCCATTCCCGTACATGAGCAGGGGGGGAAGGCGCAGGTTCATGCGCAGCATCAGGTTCCGCAGTTCATAAAGCCCTGTCACTGTTATAAATAAAATAACCGAGAGAAAAAACAGCTTTCCCTCATAGGCGATCAGGATCCCCAGCGGGATGGCTATAATAGCGCTGATGATGCGTTTTGCCAGCAAAAAAGCCTGCCTCCCCCTACAACAATCCTCCATACCGTCTCTCTCTGTTCTGAAAAGCCACCAGGGCTCTCAGAAAATGGACATGGTCCTTAAAATCCGGCCAGCAAGCCGTTGTGCTCCAAAATTCTGTATAGGCTATCTGCCATAGCAGAAAGTTGCTTACCCGGAGATCTCCCGCCGGCCTGATCAGCAGGTCAGGATCGGGGATACCCGCTGTGTAGAGGTGCTGTCCAAACAGCGCCTCATCTATCGCCTCCGGTTCCAGGCAACCGTCTCTGACCTTGGCAGCAAGGCGGCGGGCGGCGTCCACGATCTCCAGCCGGCCTCCGTAGTTGAGGGCAATATTGAGGATCAGGCCGTCATTGCTTGCAGTCGATGACTGGGCGCGGTCCAACTCGTGCCGGGCGCGGAACGGAAGTTCCTCGATATGGCCGATCACCCTGATGCAAACGTTCCGGCGATCGAGTTCGTCCAGTTCTTTCTGTACGTATTCATATAATAAGTTCATCAGGATGTTGATCTCTTCCTGCGGTCTTTTCCAGTTCTCCGTGGAAAGTGCGAATACAGTCAGCACCTTGATGCCCAGATCGGCACACAGCCTGACGACCTCCTGGAGCGCCTCCATCCCCGCCCGGTGGCCAAACACTCTGGGAAGCCCCCTGGCCTTGGCCCAGCGGCCATTTCCGTCCATGATGACCGCCACGTGAACCGGCAGGCGCTCCCTGATCAGTTGTTTCCTGAGCTGGATGGAGCCCGGCTGGTTGCTGCCTTTACAAGGAAATACCTTGTCAATAAGTTCTTTTAGCAAGCCTCTACCTCGTCACTTAAGAAAAACCCCCTCCAGGAGGGGGAAGAACCGCGTTTTGCTCGTACTTACTCTTCGCAGACGGCTTCGTTCGGGCAGACATCCATGCAGGTGCCACAATCTTCGCATTTCTCCTTGTTTATCCTGTAGGCGCCGTCGACCTCTTCGATCGCTCCGTTCGGGCATTCATCCATACAGGAGCCGCATGAATCGCACTTGCCAGTGATCTTGTAAGGCACTATCCCTCACCTCCTTTTTCATCGACACCGGGGTCTTGGTAAAACTCGCAAGCCTGGGTCAACTCTATCAAGTTCTCATTCAACTGCCGCTGCCGCAACACCCTGGCCGGGTACGGCCTTGGGCTTCCGGTGGCGACCACCGCCACCTGGTAGCCTGCTTGCTCCAGAATGCTGCATGCCTCCGGCAACAGATAGCCTCCCACGTCAATAGACGTTGGTCGTTGATCGTCGGTCGCTGGATGCATGTCAATTTGGTAATTGGTGGTTGGCCGACCCACTTCGGTGGGTGCCCCGTCATTGGATGCATGCAAGTCTGCATGCCGATCATTTTGGTCACATTCTGATCCCCCAACCACAACCACTCACCACCAACCACCGTCTTGTTCTCCAACCACTGACCACAAACCACCAACCACCAAGTTTAAAGCTCCATGATCTCCTTCTGTTTGGCCTCGGCAACCTGATCCACCTGTTTGATATACTTGTCTGTTTTTTTCTGAATCTCATCCAGGCTGCGATTGGCCTCGTCCTCGGATATATCGCCTTTCTTTTCGGCCGCCTTAACCTGGTCGTTGCCATCCCTTCTCAGGTTGCGGATCACCACCCGCACCTCTTCGGCCTTCTTATGGACAACCTTTACCAGGTCCTTCCGCTTCTCCTGGGTCAGGGACGGGATGGCGATCCTGATCAGGTAACCATCGCTAGCGGGAGTGACACCGAGATCGGATTTTAAAATGGCCTTCTCGATCTGCGGTACCAGGTTGCGCTCCCACGGCTGGATCACCAACAGGCGGGGTTCAGGCACGGACATGGTAGCCACCTGGTTGATTGGCGTCGGTGTACCGTAGTAATCGATGAAGATCTTATCCAGCAGGGCCGGCGTTGCCCGTCCCGCTCTCAGGGTGGTGAGGTCCCTGGCCATCAGGTCTACCGTCTTTTTCATTTTATCCTCAAGCTGCTGCAAGATTTCTTTAGTCACTGCGTTCCCTCCCAACGTAAGTCCCTGTTTTATCCCCCATCACCGTCTTCAGGATATTGCCCTTGATGCTCAGGCTGAAGACGATGAGCGGGATCTTGTTCTCCATGCACAGGGAAGTCGCTGTTGAATCCATCACCGCCAGGCCTTTGTTGAGGACGTCCAGATATTCCAATTCCAGAAACCTCTTGGCATCCGGATTCGTCCTCGGGTCAGAGTCGTACACACCGTCAACATTCTTGGCCATCAGGATGACTTCCGCCTCAATTTCCGCAGCCCTAAGCGCCGCCGTGGTGTCGGTGGAGAAAAAGGGATTGCCCGTACCGCCCGCGAAGATAACCACCCGTCCTTTTTCCAGATGGCGGATAGCCCGGCGCCGGATATACGGTTCGGCCACCTCTTTCATCTCGATCGCGCTCTGCACCCTGGTAACCACACTGATTTTTTCCAGGGCGTCCTGTAAGGCCAGGGCGTTGATGACAGTGGCCAGCATTCCCATGTAGTCGGCGGTTGCCCGGTCCATCCCCTTGGCGCTTCCGGCCACACCCCGCCAGATGTTGCCGCCGCCCACCACGATCGCCACTTCAACGCCCTTGTCCTTAATATCCCTGATCTCACAGGCGATCGAGTTTACCACATCCGGGTCTATTCCGTAGCCCTGCCCTCCGGCAAGGGCCTCGCCGCTCAGCTTCAAGATGATCCTGTGGTACTTGGGTGCTTGCAAGCCATTTAACCCCCAGTTGGCACTAACTTCTACGTCAGTATCCAAAAAACCTCTCCCTTCGGCTAGGCTTCTTCACCCAGGCGGAACCGGACAAAGCGGCGAATGACGATATTTTCCCCCAACTTGGAGATAGCCTCGTTGAGCAGGTCCCTGACTGTCCGCTGCGGGTCCCTGATATAGGGCTGCTCCAGCAGGCAGGTTGTCTGATAGAACTTTTCCATCCTGCCCTCCACGACCTTATCGATCACCTTTTCTGGTTTGCCCTCACTCAGGGCCTGTGTCCGGGCGATCTCTTTTTCCTGTTCCACCAAGGACTCGGGAACCTGGTTCCGTTCCAGGCAGCCGGGATCGGAGGCGGCTATCTGCATGGCGATCTCATGGCATAAGTTCTGGTATTCGTCGGTCTTGGCGACGAAATCGGTTTCGCAATTGATTTCCACCATCACGCCCAGCTTTGCCCCAGGATGGATGTAGGCCTCGATCTTCCCGTCTCCGGTAGCCCTACCCGCCTTCTTCGCCGCTGCCGCCAGTCCGTGCTCGCGCAGGTAGATGATCGCCTTCTCCATATCACCGCCGGTTTCTGACAGCGCTTTTTTGCACTCCATCATACCGGAGCCCGTTCGCTCCCTGAGTTCTTTTACCTGTTCCGCCTTGATCACGTACGTTCCCTCCGCTATTCCATTACTCCTAATTCTGTTCTCCCTGTTTAGCTTCCAGAACTGCGTCCGCCATTTTGGATGTCAACAGGCGCACAGCCCTGATGGCATCGTCGTTTCCCGGTATGACGTAATCGATCTCGTCCGGGTCACAGTTAGTATCAACGATTCCTACTGTAGGTATTCCCAATTTTCTGGCTTCACAAACAGCGATGTGCTCTTTCCGGGAGTCCACGATGAACAGCGCCCCCGGGAGATTGTTCATCTCCTTGATCCCTTTCAGGAATCGCATCAGCTTTTCCTGTTCCGCTTTTAGCTTGATGACCTCTTTCTTGGGAAGCAGGTCAAAATGACCCTGCTCCTCCTTTTTTTCCAGCTCTCTGAGCCGGTCAACCCGCTTGCGAATGGTGCTGAAGTTGGTGAGCATCCCACCCAGCCAGCGCTCGTTGACGTAAAACATGCCGCACCGCCCGGCCTCTTCCTGGATCGACTCCTGGGCCTGCTTCTTGGTGCCCACGAACAGGATCGTGCCGTTGTTCTTGACCACATCCTTGATGAAATTGTAAGCCTCGTCGATTCTCTTGACCGTTTTCTGCAGGTCGATAATGTAGATGCCATTGCGTTCCGTAAAAATGAAAGGAGCCATTTTCGGGTTCCAGCGCCTGGTCTGGTGCCCAAAATGCACTCCCGCCTCGAGTAATTGTTTCATCGATATTACCGGCATAGTCAGGTCCTCCTTTGGTTTTTTCCTCCGCTGTGTTCATCCCTGGACGGACCCGGACGGGACCCCCGGCCAGAATCGGCAGCGTGCGTTCTTTGCCATCGCCTAGTATAGCATAACTAAATAATGGCTGACAACTGAGACTGCTCGCTTCTCACTTCTCCTCTTTCGCCTCTCACTTCTTTTTCAGTTCCAGCACCAGGGATACCTCCTCCGCCCCCACATTCAATCTCTTGGCAATCTCCTGGGCTGTCAGGCCATGTGCCGCCAACTCGGACACCTTGGCATACTTCTCGCCATCGTTGATGGTGACGTTATCCCCCGATTCACCGGAGGCGCCGGAATATTCCCTGTGCCTGCTGTCCGGGCGGCCACCCCCCCAGGTCTTGCCTTTTCCCGGCTGCCTGGAGCCGCGATCCCGGTCTCTTTTATCATCCTGCCGCTCCTTGTTCGTTCCTGTCGCTCCTGCCGGCTGCTGTTGGTGCTCGGGACTGGCTCCAGCAGTGTTTATCTGCCCCAGGCGCCCATCCGCCTGGGCGAGGGCCTGGGACAGGGCAGCTTCGTGCTTCTTGAACGATACATGAGCCGTCGCCAGTTCGTCCTTTATCTTCTTGAGGTCTCCGACCACTTCTTCCAATTGTGACAGATCCGCGGCTATCTGCTTGGTTTTCAGTTCACGCTGGTCGCGTAAGACCATGATGATGATCAGGGCAACGATCAGGACAATCAGCAAGATGATGCTTCCCAGGAAATAAGTTTGCATTTGGTGTACAACACTCCTACATGCTAGATTTTATTTCTGACTGCTTATATCTTTTTGAGATTCTTGACCGATTTCCTGCTAGAGTTATTTTTTTTCAATTCATCCGGCAGATTGTCGTTCAGGACGCGAATGTACGTGCCCTTCATCCCCAGGGATTTGGATTCGATCACGCCGGCGCTTTCCAGTTTGCGCAGGGCATTGACGATCACGGAACGGGTGATGCCCACCCGGTCGGCAATCCGGCTAGCCACCAACAGCCCCTCAAGGCCTCCCAACTCGTAAAATATGTGCTCGACAGCTTCCATCTCCGAGAAGGACAGGGTGCTCAGGGCAATCTGGACCGAGGCCTTTTTCCTGGTGTCTGATTCGGCCCGCTCCTGCTTGATCCTCATGATCTCCATGCCCACTGACACCGCCCCGTGTTCCGCCAGGACCAGGTCCCCGGCATCCATGTCTGACCCGACCCGGGTGAGGATCAGGCTGCCCAAGCGTTCCCCGCCACCGATGATCGGAACGATCGCAATTTTTTTGTCCGGCAACGGACACTTGGCGGTGGAACTGAACAGGCAGAAATCATTTTCCTGGGGGAAGTTGGACACGGACTCATTGACCTGTAACAACTCATGATTATAGCTCTCCGGAAAAGACTCGCTGTAGGCGAGAATATCCTCCATGATGCTGCAGGTAAAATCGGCGCAGAACTTGCAGGCCAAGATCTTGCCACGCCTTCCCACTAGATAGATATTGGCGTTGGCGCTCTCCCCCAGAACCTTGGCGATTGCTGCAAAGTCCACCGGTTGGCCCGCGGACATTTGCATCATCCGGTTGATGTTCCTGGTCTTTTTCAGTAACTCATCAGCGCTGCTTAGCAATATCTCCAAATTGCTCTACCCCCGGTTTTACAGTATGTACCTGCTTAAATCATAATCCTTGACGATGTCGGACAGTCTCTTCCTGACATATTCCTTGTCGATCCTGATCTCCCCCGGAGAGATTTCCGTGGCATTGAATGACAGATCTTCGAGCACCTTTTCCATGATGGTATACAGACGCCGCGCCCCGATGTTCTCTGTCCGGGCATTGACGAGGTCTGCCATCTCCGCCACCTCTTCAAGGGAGTCCCCGGTAAACTCGACGCTGATATTTTCGGTCCTGAGCAATTCAGAGTACTGACGGATCAACGAGTTATCCGGCTCTGTCAAGATCTTTATAAAATCATCCCTGGTCAGGGGTTTAAGTTCCACCCGGATCGGAAAGCGTCCCTGCAGTTCCGGAATCAGGTCCGACGGCTTACTGGTATGAAAGGCGCCGGCGGCAATAAACAGCATGTAATCAGTTTTTACCGGCCCGTACTTGGTGATTACGGTAGATCCCTCGATGATCGGCAGGATGTCCCGCTGCACTCCGCCCCTGGATACATCGGGCCCCGAGGTGTTTTCCCGGCCGGCGATCTTGTCGATCTCATCGATGAATATGATTCCGGACTGTTCGACCCGATCAATCCCGATGGAGATGATCTCATCCATATCGATAAGCTTCTGGGCCTCTTCCTGGGTCAACACCTTCCGGGCATCCTTGACGGGCAGCCTGCGCTTTTTTCTGCGCCTGGGCAGGAAGTTGCCCATCATGTCCTGGAGGTTGATACCCATCTCCTCCATGCCGCTCCCGGAGAAGATCTCGAACAGTTGGGCCGTTTTCTCCTCGATGTCCATCTCCACCACAACCTCTTCCAACTCCCCATCCGCCAGCTTTTGGCACAGCAACTGGCGGTTGGCCTTGATGGTCTCATCCTCGTTGTTTTCCTCGGCAGGCGCTCCCCCCATCTCTGAAAACAAGTATTCGAACGGATTTTTGGGCGCTTTCTTGCGTTTCGGATGATTCAAGAGGAGATCCGGGATCCGGTCATCGGCCAGCACGGCTGCATTGGCCATAACTTCGGCCATCTTCTCGCTCTTGACGGTGCGTATCGATACCTCCGCCAGGTCGCGCACCATAGACTCCACGTCCCGGCCAACATAACCGACTTCGGTGAACTTGGTCGCCTCCACTTTGACAAACGGCGCTTTGACCAGCTTTGCCAGGCGCCGGGCAATTTCGGTCTTGCCAACCCCGGTGGGCCCGATCATGAGGATGTTCTTGGGCACGATCTCATCCCTGAGTTCGGGAGGCAGCCGACGCCTCCGGTACCTGTTGCGCAGGGCTATGGCCACGGCCTTTTTGGCCTCGATCTGGCCGACGATGTACCGGTCCAGTTCAGCAACCACTTGTGACGGGGTTAATTCATCCACGGTTTCACCTCATAATTGCAAGTGATGAGTGATGCGTGATGAGTGATGAGTTTTCTTCTCTTTTCATTGCTCAATTCTCATCGCTAATCACTCAATCCTCTCTCCTGGCTCCTTGAGTAGAAGGCCACCTAAATTGCGCCGTATATTTCATTCTTCGGAAACGCCCCGGATAGATCCCTTCGGGTCACCATCGAAGGCTGGCTGCATGCCGGCGCGCATACCAGCGGGCACCTGCTCATTACTCATTACTCATTACTCATTACTCATTACTCATTACTTCTTTATAATTGCTCTACGGTGATGCAGTTATTTGTGTAGACGCAGATCGAGGCGGCAATCTCCAGTGCCGACTGCACAATCCGGGGGGCGTCCAGGCTGGTATGGGCCAGCATCGCCCTGGCCGCCGCCAGCGCATACGGACCTCCGCTGCCGATGGCGGCAATGTTGTCATCCGGCTCGATCACTTCGCCGTTGCCGGAAATAATTAGGATCTGCCCTTTGTCGGCCACTATCAGCATGGCTTCCAACCGCCGCAGGTACTTGTCCATGCGCCATTCCTTGGTCATCTCCACCGCTGCCCGCAGCAAATTACCCCGGTATTCGTCGAGCTTCCGCTCAAATCTATCGAACAGGGTCAGGGAATCTGCAACTGAGCCGGCAAATCCGGCCAGCACCTGATCGCTGTAAAGTTTCCTGATCTTACGCGCTCCGGCCTTGATGATAGTGTTGTTGCCGAAGGTTATCTGTCCGTCTCCCCCCAGGGCAACCTGTCCATCTCTTTTCACGCCGATAATCGTAGTCCCAATCAACATCAGTCGCCTCTCTTCGCCCGGGGATGGGCAGCTTCGTACACCTTCTTGATCCGTTCACCGGACACATGAGTGTAGATCTGGGTGCTGGACATCCTGGCATGGCCAAGCAGTTCCTGGACCGACCTCAGATCCGCTCCTCCCTCCAGCAGGTGGGTGGCGAAAGTGTGCCTGAGAGCGTGAGGCGTCAGGTTGCGGCCAACTCCCAACCCCCCCAGATACTTCATGATAATCCCGTAAAGACCCCTGGTGCTCAAGCGTTTACCGCGCCAGTTCACAAACAACGGATCGTTGCGGTCGGGCTGGTTTCCTGCCAGGACTGGCCGCGCCTGTCTCAGGTATGAACCGAGAGCTTCGGCAGCCTGCCTGCCAATAGGCGCCATCCGCTCTTTTCGCCCTTTTCCCTTGACAATCAGCGACCGCATTTCCAGGTCGATATCCCCGATGTTTACCTGGACTGCCTCTCCTATCCGCAGTCCGGAACTGTAAAACAATTCCAGGATCGCCAGGTTTCTGATCTCTAATAACCGCGCCCGGTCCGCTGACGCTTTTGCGGGCGCCGCTCCTGGCGTCTGCGTCGGTTGCGCCTGTGCCAGCAGTTGCTCGACTTCCTGCCGGTACAGAAATTGCGGCAGGCGTCTCACCTTTTTGGGGGCGTGCAACAAGAGCAGCGGGTTCGTCTCCACTATCCGGCACTGGTACAGGTACCTGAACAGCGAGCGCAAACAGGCCAGGTGACGCGCAATGGTGCTGCGGGCATAGCCGGCTTCGTACAGACCGGCCAGGTACTCCCGCATAACCCTTACATCAATATGAGCAAGATCGGTGATATATGATGAGGCCAGATACTTGAAAAAGCGATCACAATCCGCTAGATAGTTTAGAATTGTTTTATCGCTAAGGTTTTTTTGATTTTTAAGAAAGTTTCTATATTCATAAATCATTTTCAAATGAGTATTCATCGGCTGTATACCTGTTCTAAATCCTAACATACATTCACACTGTAAACAAGCCTGTTGGCTAAATTTTCTATTAATTTAACACTGATTTAAATAGGTCTAATGTCCTTTTTTACGGCCTATTTTCAATCGGGGCCGTCTCCTCTTCAAATCTCTTATTGCAGTTTGGACAAAGCAGGCGCCTCTCCCGCCCGGTATACACCAATATATTTCCGCAGTCCGGGCAGTTATGCGGTGAGGGTTCTTCCCAAGTGGAAAAGTCACAGTCGGGATAATTGCTGCAGCCATAGAATCGCCTGCCCTGTTTTGATCGGCGCTCCACGATCATCCCGCCGCAGCGCGGGCAGGAGACGCCCGTTCTCTCGTAATAACGCTGTGTATGGCGGCAGTCCGGAAATCCGGGGCAGGCCAGGAATTTACCGTAGCGCCCCTGCTTTATGGTCAGGTAACGACCGCACTTGGGACACTTTTCCTCGCTCTGCTCCTCGGCCAGGGAGATGTTTTCGATCTCCTGTTCGGCGTGCTCGAGGTTTTCCTCGAAGGGCCGATAAAACTCCTCCACGATGCTTTGCCAGGCTGTGCCGCCCTCTTCCACCTCGTCAAGCTTCTCCTCCATGCTGGCGGTAAACTCGACGTCGACAATCTGGGGAAAATAACCCTTCAAGAGGTCATCGACGATAAATCCCAGTTCCGTGGGGACCAGGTTCTTTTCCTGTTCTACCACATAGCCCCTGGACTGAATGGTTTCAATGATGGTCGCATACGTGCTCGGACGTCCGATGCCCTTCTCCTCGAGCATTTTCACCAGGGCGGCCTCCGTGTACCGGGGCGGCGGCTGCGTGAAGTGCTGTGTGGGATCGAGATCTGCCAGGGTGAGCAGTTCGCCTTCATGCAACTCCGGCAGTTCTGTTTCCGTCGCCCCGGTTTCCTTATATACCTTTAGGAACCCCGGAAACCGGACCACAGAACCGCTGGCCCGGAACAGGTACTCGCCCGCCTGGATGTCCACCATAGTCGCATCCATGACCGCCGGGCTCATCTGGGAGGCGATGAATCGCTCCCAGACCAACTTGTACAGGCGGTGCTGGTCCCTGCTCAGGAAAGGCTTTACCTTGTCCGGCGAACGCTCCGCCACCGTAGGCCTGATGGCCTCGTGCGCTTCCTGTGCCCTGCCTTTGCTTTTGTATACGGGAGGCGCGCCGGGAACATAATCCGGGCCGTAAGCATCATTGATGAAAGCCCTGGCCGCTTGTCCGGCCTGTTCCGAGATCTGTGGGGAATCCGTGCGCATGTAGGTGATCAGGCCGACAGCGCCCTCCTTCCCCAGGTCCAGGCCTTCATACAACTGCTGGGCAATCTGCATGGTCTTGCGCACCGGAAAATTGAGCACCCTGCCGGCCTCTTGCTGCAGCGTGCTGGTGATGAACGGCGGCTGGGGCCTACGCTTTCTCTGGCGGCTCGTAATTTTGGCAACCAGGTAGGATGCGCCCTGAAGGCCGGACAACACTTCCCTGACGGCTGACTCGTCAGCCAGTTCGATCTTCTCTTTTCCCCTGTACAGCAGTTTGGCCTCAAAGGGTTTGCGGCCGGATTGCAGGTGTGCCGTGATGATCCAGTACTCCCTGGATTGAAACTCCCTGATCTCCTGCTCCCGGTCGCAGATCAGCCGGACTGCCACCGACTGTACCCGGCCGGCGCTCAAGCCGCGCCTGATCTTATGCCAGAGCAGAGGGCTTAGCTTGTACCCGACCACCCGGTCCAGCACCCGTCGCGCCTGCTGCGAATTCACACGGTCCCGGTTGATCGGGTGCGGTTGCTTGACAGCCTGTTCCAGGGCAGTCTTGGTGATCTCGTGAAATTCGATCCGGCAGGGAGCATCTTGGGGGATGCCCAGAATCTGCTGCAGGTGCCAGGCGATCGCCTCCCCCTCCCGGTCCGGGTCAGGCCCCAGCAGCACCCTGTCAGTCTTCTTGGCAGCATCCCGCAAGTCCTTGATCACATCGCCCTTGCCCCTGATCGTGATATACTTGGGGCTGAACCCCTGTTCCACATTGATGCCGAACTGGCTCCTGGGAAGGTCGCGTACGTGCCCCATGGATGCCTTGACAACATATTTCCGCCCGAGCATCTTGCTGATTGCCCGCGCCTTGGCGGGAGACTCTACAATTACCAGGATTCTTGACATGTCGGATCACCTTTCAATAAGTGATGAGTGATGAGTTATTGCTCATTTTACATCGCGCTTCCTTTACTCGAAGGCTGCCGATAATGTGCCCTGTCCCTTTTGCCAGGCGTGCTTTCTGCCATGCTCTACTCTTTACTCTCATTACTCATTACTCATTACTGTACTGATGAAGTAATGACCGGGAAGCCGCCTGGCCAGCCCCTTGACCTCCAGCATGGTCAGCAGCCCGCCGACGACCGATACAGTCAGGCCGGTACGCTCCGCCAACTGATCGATATGCAACGGCTCCAGGCTCAAGTGCTGAAAGATAACACCTTCCTCCCCGGACAATTCCCCGGCAATGGCTTGCGGCGGGAGACCGCTCCGCTTCTCCCGCTGACCCGGTTGCAGATAAGAAAATTCGGCCAGCACATCGTCTATACTCTCCACCAGCTTGGCCCCCTGTTTGATCAGGGAGTTGGTCCCCCGGCTGCGGGCACTGGTTGCGGGACCGGGCACGGCGAATACATCCCGTCCTTGCTCCAAAGCCAGGTAAGCTGTGATCAGGGCGCCGCTCTTACTTCCCGCTTCGACCACCAGCGTCCCCAAAGAGCAGCCGCTGATGATCCGGTTCCGGATCGGGAAGTTCTTGGCTGTGGGTCCGGCGGCGGGTGGCAACTCGCTGATCAGGCCTCCCGCTACCTGGAGGCGGTCCCGCAGCCGTTCGTTCTCCCGGGGGTAGCAGATATTGAGACCGCACCCCAATACCGCCAGGGTATATCCTCTGGCGTCCAGGGCGCCGGAGTGAGCGGCGGCATCCACCCCCCGGGCCATCCCGCTGACCACTCCCCAGCCATTCTCTGCCAAACCCTGCGCCAAATCCCTGGCCATAGCAAGTCCATATTGGGTAGCCTGCCGCGCCCCCACCACGGCCATCAGGGGCAACTCCGGGGGAGGCAGCGACCCCTTCAGGTACAGCATGACCGGCGGATCGGCAATCTCTGCCAGCCCCCGGGGGTAATCCGGGTCTCCCAGCATCACCAGCCTGCTTCCGCCTGCCTTCAGATCGGAAAAGGTTTTTTCAGGATTTGCGTGTTTCTTAAAAAACAGGACCCTCTCGATCGCCTGGGGCGACAATTGAGGCACCCGCTGCAAGTCTGCCGCGCCAGCCTGCAAGGCCTCCGCGCCGGTCCGGAAATGACGGTACAGATGCATCAGGCTGCGGGGCCCCAGGTTCGAGACTGCATGGAGAGCCGCCCAGTAAAAACGATCCTGCAAACCTAACCTCTCCCATTTCACAGTGTATTATATAGAAAACTTGGCTTGCGCCGAGCCGACCGGGGCACCCTCTGGGTCGGGTACCCCGCGAAGGCGGAAGCCTTAGTTGCACTTATACTTGTTTCCTTAAAATATTATTCCTTAAATATTATTCCTTAAATATTTTTTAAGACAAGTATAATGTAAATTTTACTAATTGCCAAATAATCCTTCTCTACTGTTAATTTTTTATTTTAATTTCAGGAACCCGGGAATCAAACGGATGGGGCCGGCAAGCATCAATCCAGCTTTAAAAACGAAAATCCCCCCGGTTCGGAGGGTTTTCGCGAATCTGAATCTTCATGCTCATTAATCATGGTTATGGTCATGGCCATGATTGCAGCCGGCGCTAAAATGGACTGGTCCGAAGCTTTTTTTCAGGCATTCAGCAACCCTGTCTTCGACCGCCTCAGTCGTCATCCCATTGACAAGAACCACGTTCCGTTGCAAGGCCTGGCGCGGGTGGGAACCACCCCGCATGATGGTCAGGAGGACACCCTTGCGCAGCAGGGAACTGCCATCCGGCTGGGTCACCACCGCCTCCATATTCTCCTCGGAAAAAACCTCTTCAAGAGCGCGTTCGGTGATGTGGGAGAAGATCCTCCGGTAGGAAGAGCAATAGGGATCCTTGAGGCTGTTAAACGACCCGCCTCCGACTGCCAGGGCATTATAGGGGCAGCCTCCCTTACAGATGTTGAAGCGGGGGCAGTCGCCACATTCCTCCCGGAGGCGCTCCTCCCGCTCCCGGAACATCTGCCATACCGGAGCCTGTTTGAGCCGCTCCGGACCGGGCCGTTCCTGCACATGACCGAGGCGGAATGAGCTCAATCCGGTAAACCGCTGGCAGGGATAAATGCTGCCGTCCGGAGCGATGGCCAGGTAACAGCCCAGACAGTCACGGTAAGTGCAGATCCCTCCCTCCCCGGAGGAGATGCTGCGGCTGAGCTGATCGAGGGTGCTGATGCGGATCCTTTGGAGATTTGAGAGGTAGGAGTCCAGCAGATTCACCAGCAGGCTTCCGTAGGCCTCCGGTGAGAGAGACCAGCGATCTGTTGCTGCTCCCCGGGCTGCTTGAGTGCAAGAGATGTCGGACTCTTGCCCCAAACCGTTGTCAACCAGCGGAGGGACTGCTGCGTGAATGGAAAAGTCGAGGCCTTCATGGATAAAGAAGTCAATTATCTCGTCTGCATGAGAGACGGACTGGCGGGTGAAGGTGCAGATGCAACCGACACGCAGACCGTGCCTGCGGGCGAGCTCGATGCCGGCCATGGTGCGGCTGAAGTAGCCCCGGCCGCGCTGGTTATCTGTAATTTCTTCCGGCCCGTCCAGGCTGGTACCCAGCGACACGCCGTATTCCGCAAACAGTTCGCATAACTCGCCTGTCAGCAGCCACAGGTTGCTCTGCATGTTCAGCCTCTGGCGCTTTGTCTTGAGGGTCTGTCGCAGGCGGGGCAGTGCCTGGCAATAGAAATCTATGCCGGCAGTGAGCGGCTCCCCGCCGTGGAAGACGACATCCAGCTTGTCTATCGGCCCTCTATTCTGCAGATCTTCCAGCCAAACGAGGGTCGCATCCAGAATACCCTTGCCCATCACCGCGACATTGCCCCGCGGCCCGAAACAGTAAAGGCACCGGGCGGGGCAGGAAGTAGATGGGACCAGCATCAGGTTGAGGGACACTATAGCTCCTACTCTTATTCTATTCCTGGCGTTACTTTTTCCCGTAATTTTTTTACCTAAAAGTGACCCGAAAATACCTACACCATTTCGCCAAATTCGACAAACGGAGCCGTCCCTGCCGTACAATGCGGAATGGCTTCAATTATCGAATGTAAGTGGTTATAGGGTATGCTGAATATCAGTTCGTCCTTGTCATAATCTTGTCTTCTCCTGGTCGTAAAGTCCTCCAAAATAACGTTTATTTCGCCCTTTAACAAGGGGTAAGTCACTGCCATGTGACAGGTTGACCCCACGAAGGAACACTTGGGCGAGATGCCTGTGCTCCACGTGGCAAGGGTCATGAGACGGCACGCCTTTTCAGGATTGACAAAAAACAAAACAACGTCGGGACGCAGGTCTGCCTTTTCCAGGGGGCACATAACAATGTTTCTGGCTAGGCCCACGGGTGGCGGTGAGTCCAAATCATTTCTGTAGAAAACGGCCGGGGAGCAAAAAAGTTTCTCCCCCTCTACCAGGTAACGGGTCAGTTTTTCCTTTAGCTCACCTTGCGGCGCCGGTCCCAGGCCAAGGTGCCAAGTCCCGCCCGGACAACCGGAAGTTTCCCTGTTCAGCACGATCGTTTCGCCTTTTCGCACCCTGACAAAAGCGTCGCAAGCCGCATGTTTATCTTTCACAAAATGGCCGAAGTCTTTATCGGTATAGGTTATACTGACGGGACTACCCTTCAGGTCCAAAGCATGTTTTAAAGTTTTGGCATAATCCTGCCACTGCACAATACCCACCCCCTATTCATTTAAGATCGTGATGGCCGTGCTGAATCAACTCAATCCGGACATTGTTCGGATCTTTTCGTGCTGCCATGGACTTCCACAGGGCTCTGTGTGAATCTCACCCCTTTGCCTCGCAGATGTGAAACAATTGCATCTACAGCACTAAAGGCCAGCCCAGGCAGCCGGCTCGAAGGCCCGAGTTCGGCTTAACCTGGCTGTCCCGGTAGGCCACTTATCTTTCCCTGTCGGCCAGCAAGACTCCGCCAACCCCTACGTTTTCATGGTCCATCTCCTGAATCAGTACGACGAAAGCTTGAGCAGGAATATTTGTTACCCTGCTGGCCGTCTCGGTAAATGATTTTACTATCTCCGCCTTTTGCTCCTTGTTCATTTTAGGTCCTTTCATGGTAATCACGGGCATTTTTATCACCTCTTTTCTCGTGGGAGTTTGCGTATATTATGCACGCACCAAACCAACCGACAAAAGGGATTGTTCACCATTAACACAAATTCTTCCAGAGAGGCCATCAAATTGGGGCTTACCGCTGTTATAGAGCCTGTCAAAGATTTTGACGCATTTCCCGCTTGAAATTACTTGGCATGCCGCCCTGACTGCTTTTCTTCAAAAGAGACTCCCTGCGCTCTCTTCAAGCTTCATCTAAAAACTATATGGCTATCTTAGATTTCAGAACACTCTCGGCCAGGTTTGCATATTGTTTTGCGATGTATGGCCACTTGACTTTTGCACCCAGCCAAGCTGCTCTCTTCTCAAGTTGAAGTTTGAGATCGGGTTCCGATAGGACGCGGTCGAGCGATTCAGCAAGAGCCTCAGCGGTGGTATCATCTGCCACCAACCCTCTTTGCCCTTGTGACAGCATTTCCAGGGCGTATAGATACGGAGTGGAGACAATGGCTCTTCCGCACCCCATGGCGTAGGCGAGCGTCCCGCTGATTGCCTGATTCAGGTCGAGATAGGGGCTAAGGTAGACGTCGGTCATATACAGGTATTCACCCAGTTCTTCCGGTTCAAGAAACTTGTTTACAAACTCGACGTGGTCCTGCATACCCAACCTGCGCACCAGTTCAATCAGTGTTTCCCTGTATCGATCTCCGTGCTCTCCCTCATGCTCCACTAACATGGGATGGGTCCTACCCACTATCAGATACATTAAATTTTTGTGCTTCATAACCAGCCTTTTCAATGCCCTAATACCGATCTCTATGCCTTTCCCAGGACCGATCAGGCCGAAGGTGGTGATCAACTCCCGCCCCTCAAAACCGTACTCCTGTTTCAGCAACTTCCTATCTTGCATTCTGAATGCAGGCACACCATGGTGGATGATATAAACCTTTTCCGGCGCCGCCCCATAGACACGAGACAACATACTGGATGAAGTCTTGGTCATGCACACAACGGCTGCTGCTTGCCGGCACAGTGCGCTTAAAACTACTTTCTGGTTGGCGGTCGGGTAGGGAAGAATGGTGTGGGTGACAAGCAGATAGGGTTTTTTCAGGCGAGCAGTAAACTCTAACAGATAGTCACCGTCTGCGCCGCCATAGATGCCGTATTCGTGCTGGATAATCACGAGATCTATCCCGCTGTTTTTATTTACCGCGTTTGCGGTGCTGGCATAGTCTTCTATTTTATTCTGTCTTATGATGTACAACACCTCATCTGGATAAGTGTATGTAAAGTATGGATCAGATACGGCTGCGATAGAAGTTCTCTCACCCAGCCTCGTCAGGTTATCCCTCAAGTTTTTGGAAAATGTCGCAATCCCACACAGTCTTGGCGAGTATGTACCGAGATTTAGGAAATTCATAGTTGGTCCCCCCTCGTACAATAGTTTCATGGGCTGTTATGAGCTAACTCAAAGAAGTATCATCTTTAATCGCTCAAGAAGTTCATTGATAGATAAATGAATGATGGCATACAATATGTACAGTTTTCAACGTCTGGTGCTAGTGAACCTTTTATATTAATGGCTTTTGCCAATCTTGATCCTTGTAATACTTTCTTTTTCAGTTAGCATATTTCAAAAAACTGTGATGGATTATTCCTTTTTTTTACTTCGAACTACCAAGCATTACGATTAGTTACCTCAGCCCTTGTAGAGAGGCTGTCGATCAGATGATCAACAGCCTCTCTCACTGGGCAGAACTCCCATCATCGCTAAGTCTCTTGTATTCTTTTTACTGCAAGACAGCCCTTAAGACTTAAGCTCAAATGTGTTACAAGACGTACCCATCGAAGAAGTAATCTTCTTGTCATCGACAGGCCGCACTTCAATGCTCTCGGCTTTGCAACTGTGGCTGTCATTGTGTTTACAGTCACTTACCAGACATTTAGAAATTTGGCACGACATTTTTTGATTCCGCATCCTTGCCCATTGAGTCCTCTTAACATTACAGCGATTATCTAGTCATTTAATGCTTTTGCCAGTACTTCCAACTCTCTGTCTTTGTGTTGCAACGACATTATATAATCATCGATCAACTCTAAGTTAAA
Source organism: Thermacetogeniaceae bacterium (assembly GCA_050013155.1). Taxonomy (GTDB): domain Bacteria; phylum Bacillota; class DSM-12270; order Thermacetogeniales; family Thermacetogeniaceae; genus Palsa-1188. Next base: position 47,263 of record JBEKFU010000004.1, read on the forward strand.
AGCCTGTTTAAGCTGATTCTTATTAAAATATATTTGGTTATCCTGATACTTTGTTTGTGCTGGAGATACTTCAGCGATAACTATATGTTTGGGCCTACGGCTTAGGTTATGCGAGAACTCCGATAACGTTTCGGCTATCACTTTTAACTTTTCTTGTATTTCAGTATATTCTTGATCCAAAGTTTCTTTATGGTGTATTACAACCCTGCGATCTTCTTGCTCCATGTTAGCACCTCCTTCATGAGATAGACTTTTTACAGATTGCCAACGGATTCTGTTCTGGTTAAGGCTGAACTGTCAACGAGTTCTTAGCTTCAGGTGGGGGCTTGCCTTCCCCCACTGAAGCTTATCTGGAAAACTTGGCTTGCGCCGAGCCGACCGGGGCACCCTCTGGGTCGGGTATCCCGCGAAGGCGGAAGCCATAGTTACGCTGATCCTCCTGCTGTTATTGAAAACGCACGGTGGAGGAACTGGGTGGAAGGTGATTGTCCAGATGGGTCGTTGCAATCCTTTTCACTGTTACCCATCTTGTTCCTGGAAGGAAGTGCTGAAAGGCAAAATGAGGAAAGCATTGAGTGGGATATAAGACTATACAAAGTAACATTTGGTATCTATTATATTATACTATTTATTTACTAATGTCAACCATTTTAATTATATGCCAGGGGTAGCGGATGAGGCCATCACCACGTTAGGCGGCGCCTTGACGAGAACAATGCCGCTCAAAAAAACAATGACCAGGATGATACCGGTATCGGTTGTTTCTCCCAGGAAGAATGAAAGTCCGGCTGCAAACAGCAATATTCAACAAGTTCTTGGCTTCAGTGGGGGATTGCCTTTCCCCCACTGAAGCTTATCAGTAAAACTTGGCTTGTGCCGAGCCTTCGGCGAAGACGGAAGCCATAGTTGCACTGATCCAGGGGCTTAGCGCCACTTGGCTCCCACTTCAGTGGGAGTTTAGTGGAGGTTAGCCATCGGGTAACTCGTTAATACAGTGACGTAGCCGCTCTTATCCCCCCGCTTCAGAAGCGGGGGTATTAGAGCGGGTAGTCATCTGTGATAAAATGAGCGGGCTTTTAAACTGCTCCAATAACTCCAGCAGCACGCCCTTCTTTTTAGTCGGGCGGAGCAGATTGGGCCCGTAAGCTTCAATCCTTTTGGCTGCTTCGGAAGCAGTGAGGCCATCCGAAGATGCCTGGAGGCGCTCCATCACTTCCGCAGCCTCCATGCTCCAAAAAGGCTTTCCCGTCTTAAAATAAGCCATTATTAAATCCTTATTTCCTCTCAGTGACATTTTCTCAGTCCGCTTACAGGGTGACAATACCACGGTCCGACGACTAAATATTGGCCAAAATGGTTGACATTAATAGTAGATATAGTATAACATAATAGCTGATCAAAGTTACATTGTATGGTTTTTTCTTCCGCTTGACCCTTTCCTCATTTTGCCTTTCAGCCTTCGTTCCAGGAATAAGATGGATAGCATTTTTAAAGCTTGAAGCAACCCATCTGAACAATCCCCTTCCACCTAATTACACTGCACCTGTGCTCCTGGGTTGGACTCAGTTCTGGAACCCAACCATCCGTTCGACGAACTGATGGAGACCTTGGCTAAGACGTGTCACGGAATTTGAGAAGGGAGCCCCTTGCGGGAGAGCTTGGAAACAGTGCAGATCTTAGGTCTTAAATTTGAAAGGGAGCATGATCATGAACACAAAAAAGCGCGTGAAGGGAGCAGCTTTATGAATGCAGAAAAGAAGTTTGAGGGGGACATCGCCAATCCCTTGCCGCCCGGTCTGCTGCAAAAGATGAACGCCTACTGGCGCGCCGCCAACTACCTGTCGGTCGGCCAGATCTACCTCTACGACAATCCCTTGCTCCGGGAGCCGTTGAAGCTGTCGCACGTGAAGCCCCTGGTGGTCGGGCACTGGGGCACGACGCCGGGTCAGAACTTCATCTACGTGCACCTGAACCGGGTCATCAAGAAGTATGACCTGGATATGATCTACATCGCCGGTCCCGGGCACGGCGGCCCGGCGCTGGTGGGCAATACCTACCTCGAAGGCGCCTACAGCGAGGTCTATCCGGACATCAGTCAGGACGAGGCCGGGCTCAAGAAACTGTTCACGCAGTTCTCGTTCCCCGGCGGGATTTCCAGCCATGTTGCGCCGACGACGCCGGGGTCGATTCACGAGGGCGGCGAGCTGGGGTACTCGCTCAGCCATGCCTTCGGGGCGGCCTTCGACAACCCCGGCCTGATCGTCGCCTGCATCATCGGGGACGGCGAAGCGGAAACCGGTCCGTTGGCGGCCGCATGGCATTCCAACAAGTTTCTCAACCCGATTTACGACGGGGCCGTGCTGCCGATCCTGCATCTCAACGGCTATAAGATCAACAACCCGACCGTCCTGGCCCGCATCGGGCATGAGGAATTGGAGCAATTTCTAAGAGGCTGCGGTTGGACGCCCTACTTTGTGGAAGGTGACGAGCCGGAACAGATGCATCAACTCATGGCCACCATTCTGGACCAGGCCATCGAGGAGATCCGGCAAATCCAGAGCAAGGCGCGGAGCAAAAACGACCCCACCCGGCCGCGCTGGCCAATGATCGTCCTCAAATCACCCAAGGGCTGGACGGGGCCGAAAGTTGTCGACGGCCTGCAAGTCGAGGGCACCTTCCGGGCGCACCAGGTGCCGCTGCTGGTGGATTCCGATCATCCCGATCATGTCAAGCAGCTTGAAGACTGGATGAAAAGCTACAAGCCAGAGGAACTGTTCGATGTGAATGGCCGTCTCCTGCCAGAATTGGCCGAGCTGGCGCCTGAGGGCGAGCGGCGGATGGGCGCCAATCCCCACGCCAACGGCGGCATTCTGCTGCGCGACCTGCGCATGCCCGACTTCCACCTCCAGGCGGTGAATGTGCCTTCGCCCGGCGCTGTTGAGGCACAGGATACACTCGTACTGGGCGGCTTCCTGCGTGACGTGGTCAAGCTGAATCAGGAGCAGCGCAACTTCCGGATCTTCGGTCCCGATGAGACGATCTCGAATCTCCTGGGCGCGGTCTTTGAAGTCACCAATCGTCAGTGGGACGCCCAGGCAGTAGAGAGTGACGAATTTCTGGCGCCGGCAGGAGGCGTACTGGACTCGATGCTCAGCGAGCACCAGTGCGAGGGCTGGCTCGAAGGATATCTGCTCACCGGGCGGCACGGATTGTTCAACAGCTATGAGGCTTTCATCCGCATCGTCGATTCGATGTTCAGCCAGCACGCCAAGTGGCTGAAGGTCACAGCACAACTGCCGTGGCGGCGGAAGATCGCCTCATTGAACTACCTGCTGGCCTCCCATGTCTGGCAGCAGGATCACAACGGCTTCACGCACCAGGACCCTGGCTTCCTCGACCACGTCATCAACAAGAAGGCCGATATCGTGCGTGTTTACCTTCCGCCCGACGCCAACTGCCTGTTGTCGGTCTTCGATCACTGCCTGCGCAGCCGGCACTATGTGAACGTGGTGGTTGCGGGAAAGCACGCCCTGCCCCAATGGCTGGCGATGGATGAGGCAGTCGTACATTGCACTGAAGGGATCGGCATCTGGCAATGGGCCAGCAACGACCAGGGCGCCGAGCCCGACGTGGTGATGGCCTGTTGCGGAGACACACCCACTCTGGAGGTTCTGGCCGCTGTTTCCATCCTGCGCAAACATCTGCCCGATCTGAAAATTCGGGTGATCAATGTCGTCGATCTGATGAAACTGCAGCCGAGCACCGAACACCCGCACGGGCTGAGCGACATTGATTACGACTCGCTCTTCACCAGAGACAAGCCGATCATCTTCGCCTTCCATGGATACCCATGGTTGGTCCACCGGCTGGCCTACCGCCGGACCAACCGTAACCTGCACGTCAGGGGCTACAAGGAAGAGGGCACAATCACGACTGCTTTTGATATCAGGGCGCAGAACGAGATGGACCGGTTCCACCTGGTGCAAGACGTGGTCGATCGGCTGCCGCTGTTGGGCGCCAAGGGGGCTTATCTGAAGCAGATGATGCAGGACAAGCTCATCGAGCACAAACAATACATCGACAAGCATGGTCAAGACCTGCCGGAAATTCGTAACTGGAAATGGGAACCAACCCAGCCGCACGAGAGGTACATGCCGTGAGCCAAATACCGCTGTATCCGCTACGATTCGAACCGATTTACCAGTACCGGCTCTGGGGCGGCCGTCGCCTGGCCGACCTGCTCACCGCGCCGCTGCCCGGCGACGGCCCCATCGGCGAAGCCTGGATCCTGAGCGACCGCGATGACCATCCCAGCCGTGTCGCCGATGGACCGCTCAAGGGCTTGACTCTCGGGCAATTGCTCGAGCAGTCTCCAGAGCAGTTGCTGGGAAAACTGGCCCGGCGTTTCCAGCGGTTCCCCCTGCTGCTGAAGTTCCTCGACGCCCATGAGATGCTCTCGGTCCAGGTGCATCCATCGGATCGCCAGACGGACTATCTACCGGCGGGCGAGCACGGCAAGACCGAGGCCTGGGTCGTGCTGGATGCGGGGCCGGAAAGCCGTATCTACGCGGGACTGAATCCGGGCACCACTGCAGACGATCTGCGACGGGCGCTGGCGAACCGGACGGTGGCGGACCATCTGGCCAGTTTCACGCCGAAGCCCGGCGACGGCGTCTTCCTGCAAGCCGGGACTGTGCACTCTTTGGGAGGCCTGGTGGTTTTCGAGGTGCAGGAGAACAGCGACGTGACGTTTCGCCTGTACGACTGGGACCGAGTCGACGCCAACACGGGTCAGCCTCGAGATCTGCAAGTCGAGCAGGCGATTGCCTGCATAGATTTCGCTCAAACCGCGGTCGGTCCGGTGGTTCCGGTGGTGGAGGCATCGACGCCGGCGCTGCGAGAGCGACTCTTTAATTGTGAACATTTCGAGTTGTGGCGACTCCGCGGAGAATCGCCGTTTGTGGTCGGGGCGGCGGGAACGCCGCGCCTGCTGGTCTGCATCGCCGGCGAGGGTCAGTTAGAGCACGCCGGCGCCATCTATGCCGTCGGCAAGGGCGACGTGCTGCTCTTGCCTGCAGCGGTCGGAGCGTGTTCCTACCGGCCGCGCGGCGTAGCGGTACTGCTGGAAATTGCGCTGCCGGAAGCATAATTGACCGAGGTTTTGGCCGGTAGCTAGCCTTGCGAATGGAGACCGGCGCCGGGACATAAGGTTAAACGAAGGTGAAAGAAGGAAAAATGAAAAAACTGATTGTATTTGACCTGGATGGCACGCTTGCCGAGAGCAAATCATCTCTTGACGCCGAGATGTCAACACTTCTCGGTGCCCTTCTTGGCATTGTCAGGGTGGCTGTTATTTCCGGCGGCAACTGGCCGCAATTCGAAAAACAAGTGCTCTCCAACCTGCCCGATGGCGAATGCCTGAAGCACCTTTTTCTCATTCCTACAGATGGAACAAAGTTCTACCAGTATAAATCAGGCTGGGAAAAACTCTATTCGGAAGATTTCACCGCCGAGGAGAAGGAGAAGATTATCGATTCGCTTAAGAAGGCGATCGGTTTATCGGGCTTTAAGGTCGAAAGGCTTTGGGGAGAACAGATCGAAGACCGGGGCAGTCAGATCACCTGGTCGGCTTTAGGTCAGCAGGCTCCCCTAGAGGAAAAAAAGAGATGGGACCCGGATTTTGCCAAGCGGAAAAAGATCAAGGCGATCCTCGACCCCTTTATTCCTGAGTTTTCGGTCGGCCTGGGTGGCACGACCTCTATCGATGTCACCAAACCGGGCATTGACAAGGCTTACGGCATTGGAAAACTCCGGGACACCCTTGACATTATGATCGATGAGATGATTTTTATTGGGGATGCCCTATTTGTTGGAGGGAACGACTATCCGGCGAGAAAGACAGGCGTTGTGTGTATCCAAGTCAGAGATCCCGACGAGACGAAACGGGTTATCGAGGCCATCATCGCTTGTTTGGATGGCGTTCAGCATACAAGACCCGGTGAGGAGGAGAGTCGATGAGCGGATTTCAGTTGCAGCGCTTGGGGCTGGTGATGGAGCCGGAGCCGGGCAATCTCCAGGAGGCCGAAGGCGTCCTGAATCCGGCTGCCGCTCGCGGCCCTGATGGTGAGCTGTACCTGTTTCCACGGCTGGTGGCACGGGGCAATTATTCGCGCATCGGGATTGCCCTGCCTTACTCGTAGTGGTTTACGAATTAGCACTTAACAAATTACTATAATCCTTGTGTTACGAGGCCTTTAAGTCTCAAAAGCGTATTACCCTCTTAACGCATATTGATTTATTTTCAGCACGTCCAGCATCTTCTTTTTGTTCGGGCCCGGAAGATCAGGAAACTCTACCGAGATACCGTCGTCGGCATAGTCAAAAATTGCGGGGTAAAGATATCTGTCCGATGCCATTGAAATGTCTCCTTTCAAAGGGGTTAGGGCTTATAGCTCCAACCCTGCTTGTTTGAATATCCTCTTGATTGTTTTGGTTGGCAGGTTCTTCTTGGGGTGTGGAATCGTTACGGTGGCCTTCTTTACCGGGCGTTTGAATTGATGATGGAGGTGCTGGAGACCCTGAGGCAACCGATGGAGGAGAACGTGGTCACCGTGGCCAGGGCTGCCGGGGCGTTTACCTATCCTGCCAATTTCATCTTCGTTGGCGCGTGTAATCCATGTCCGTGCAGATCGCAATATAGGCATACCTAAAGTTTGATGGACATACATCGCAAGCCTGATGTTAAGCTGTTTTTTACTTTTCCCCCCCCGTTTTCCTGGGAAACCATGCAGGTTACAGATGCTCTCCTTGCGCTGCCACTTGCAGCCGCGTGTCAAATGTGAACAGTGTAAGTTCCGGCAGGTGCAGTTTTAAGGATACGGCCAGGGCCAGGTGCCAGAGATCAGCGCCGCGCAGTGGCCATTTGGCGCTCAGCTTGGCAATCTCCTCGGGTCTTGGTGAGAGGTTGATGAATCGCCAGGGACCGGTAGCTATTACCTCCAAGGCCGCTTTGATCAAGACGTCTGCTAGCAGCCTTTCCCGCGCTAGACGATTGATCACGGCATGAGTTTCCGCAAGGGCTAAAGAAGAGAGCAGATGTACACCTTCTTTGCGTGCCATCTCTAATGCCTTGTCGCTATGTTCGTCTTTAAAAATCGCAGAGATAATCGCCGAAGCATCCCAGTATAAGACCAGTTCAATTGCCATCAGCTACGATCCTCCTGCAGATATTGCTGGGCGATACCTGGTTCCAGCGGTAAGGGTGGCGGCAGGTGGCGAACATTGCCGGGCCTCGGGTCTAACAGTCCGCTTGTTTCCAAGTTCCTAACCCGGTCTGCCAGCGGCAGTTCTTCATCGTTAATCGCTACAATTTTGGCAATGCGGGTTCCTCTGTCGGTGATAAAGATCTCCGCTCCCTTACGGGCCTCTTTCAACAGCTTGCTCAGGTTGATCTTGGCATCCCGGATGCCTACGCTTCGTATCATTAGCATCATTCCTCTTTCCTCTATGTAGTCCTTGTACTTTCTTATATATTATAACCTTTTTAATTACATTTGTCATCAGCACAAGATTTGCCGGATGGTTTTGACTAAGCCCC
>JBEKFU010000005.1:0-84070 GCA_050013155.1 Thermacetogeniaceae bacterium
TAGGTATATTATACCATGGGCACAACTGTTTGTAAACATACTAATCGCATCTCGGAAGGCGGCCCCTTTCATCCTACCCCATGAAGGGGTAGGTTTTCAGGGGCAAGGATCTATAAAAGCGGCTTCGCAGCCGCCCTTATTTCCTCTCTACTCAAGCTTTAATGAAACCATATGCTCTTCTGATTGTTTTTGCATTACAGAAAGCGCATGAATATTGATTAGAGGCATCAACAGGGGCGGTTCCAGATTTGCAACTCTCGTAATGTCAGCTATAACAGACCTCAAAAAGGGGAATAACGCTGTGGTTCCATTGATTTCTAAAAACTTTTTAAAGTTTTCTTCAGATATCTTATCTTGTGTGCTGAAGAAACCAGTTATGCCAATCTGTAGCGAAAATGGATAATTATTTTCTTTCGCATTTTCGAAAACGCTAGTTTGGATTTTCACACTGCCTTTTGTAAATTCATCATTTAACCCTATATCTACATTCATAGCTAAAGTAACAGTTATCGGTTCTTTTAATTCGAACCCCGAATTCCAGATATAGTCAATATGCTCAACCTTGTATCCATCAAACTGGAAATTACTTTTTAGCTCGTCCATTTTTAGGCCGCCTTTACTTCAATTTCTTTATAAACAAATACATATTTGTTAGAAGTTGAATAGGTTTTAGATGGAGAATAAGTCATCTCTTTAAAAAGTAATGAAGGGGCGCTATAATTATATTGCTCGTTAAATTGCTCATCATCCAAATTGTCTATATACTCATTTACCGACTTAAAATATTCATTCATATCCACAATACGCTACCTCCTCTAATCCTTTGATACACATTCTATTTCGAACACATAATATATTTACATATCGATATATATTGGTTCTTTCAATATATGGCCATGGAGGCTCAGAAAATTTACCTCTTGCAATATCATATGGCGTTGCTTCAAACATCATGTTCATTAAAACTAAATTTAGTATCTTCCTGGGCTTGCCATCCTTTGTAGTCAAGTACCGACGACCTTTTACTTTCTTTTCAAGTGCTTTTAACTGCTCTAATACTCCTGGATCTTCTAAATCAACAATAGTATCCCCTTCAAGATTGCCTTTTATTATTTTCCACTCTGGATATCGCTTTAAAGTAACACAAAAATAATATGCATCCTTAACTTCTTCTTCATAAAAATATATTCCCACACCTAACCAGGCGTGCTCCCCAGTGGTAAAATTAAAGTATCCTGTTTGCAAAATAATCTCAGCCCTGCTTGAAGTGGTCCCATGATATCCCACAAATTCCCTCTTCATCTATTATATGCCTCTTTTTGGCCTTTGTATAGACCCATTGTAGGCTAGTTATTCATTGTATCATTATCCTCGCTAAAAACAAAATATTCTATATGTAGTAGCATGTGATACATTCACCCACAAAACAAGGTTTAACTCGGCTATAGTTCGTTATTTATGGACTATTTCGCCCTATTCTTCCGTTTCTCCTTCTTAATAAAAAAATTCTACTCCGCTTTCTAGTCCCATTTTTGCTTAAGGGAATGTTAGGTTTTTTTCGGTCTTGTTAGGTATCTTCTAAAAGAAACTATCCCCAATTTATCCCCAACTGCTCCTTTTATTCACTCACTGTATAAAATCAAAAGCCCTGCAGACCTTGCAGGGCTTATATTTCTCTGGAGCCGACGATCGGACTTGAACCGATGACCTGCGGTTTACGAAACTGAGAAAGCTGTATTTTTGCGTGTTCTCAAGTATTATAGCGTACCCTGGAAGCCTTGCCATATCTGGATTTAGTGCTTAGCACATATTATATCATACCCTGCTTTCCCATGTGATATTTTCCTGTCTCTGTGATATTTTTGTGATATTTTATTCACCCGCTATTGCTTACCTGGCGGTCATTGCGGAGATCATATTATTTGCTTTCTCAGGGCTTTTACCCTCTGCTCTGCCTTCTCGTAAAAACCCTCATGTGGGCCGACAATTAACACCAAGCAAACCTGCTCCTGTGCCAGCACCGCATAAGCTGCCCGGTAAGCCACACCTTTGAGGGAGAATTCCAAAGACCTGGTTCCCCGTAAGCTACCCTGCAATGGATGTCCCTTGAGTGGATCCTGCTTGAGCGCCAGCAATTCAACGGTAGCCTGTGCGGTCAAATTCCGCAGACTCAGGAGATCCTTTTCCGCATTCCAGGTAAGGCGCAGATCATAGCTCATAATGGAATATTATGCTCCTTGGCGAATTCCTCTATGGGCCTGGTACTGCCTGCACGGTATTCCTCAATGGCGTGTTCGGCCAGAATGTCAAAGGGGCTTATTGCCGGGGCCAGGCGTACCTGCTTATCCTTTGGTTCATATTTGAGGAAAACAGTGTCACCTATCTCTATCCCCAAGGCTTCCCTCATGTGCTTGGGCAGAGTCACCCGGCCCTTGTTGTCTATCTTTGCAGCTACCTGATCCGTGTTTGCCATACCTGAAACCCCCTTGTGGGAATATCCTACCTGAATTATTATAACCCGGATTCGCCAGAATTGCTACCTTGTATTTGGCGGGTTTTTTTCTGCTGGCGGCGGTCCTTCTCTTTGTCTGCTCTTAATTTTTTACGGCATTCTTCCGAACACTGATTCTCATTATATTTCCCAGGCTTTATTGGAAACCAGTCATGGCAGACAGAGCACTCTTGGGCGAAAATGTCATTTCTGACGGCGTAGAGAATTTCGGCCCATACGAGCGGGAGGAAACCCTGAGATGATACAAAGCACTCTGTTGTTACCTTTCGTTCCTCTATTGTTTTATATTGCGTAGACGTTTTATATTTAATAGTCACATTGCCTGTACCCGTCTCAAACTTGGCTTTTATTATCGTCTTATCTAAATTTAATCCTACAGTGAGTGTATGAAACTGCATATTACGTTCTATCACTGTTTCGAGTTTTTCTATGAATTCTTCATTCTCTTTTTGTATAAAGTAATCTTTTACACAAGTAATAAGATAATCTTTATTAAAAATCGTTCCTTCAGAGTATTTCTGCTTCACATTATCCATCATGCCGTCTCCGACCATGCTTCCCAGTAATTCATATTCTTCTGAGTATTTCTGAGAAGGCGTTTTTCTGCTGCGTCTCCCTGCCTTTCCTCTTCCTGACGGCTGTAACCAATCAATAAGAGCGGACTGGAGAGAATGTGTCTCAAACGCGTATGCAATTTCTTCTGTTATTGTTTCTCCGTGGAGTGATATATCGAAAGGAGCCGGTTTTTCCATTTCTCCGTTTAGATATTGTTGAAATTGAATACCGGCAGACTTTAAATCATCTTTCATATCTTCAGGTGTTTCTTCGCTATCAAACTTAAAGTTTATTTCGTCAGTTAGCGTTAACAGGAATCCAATCCATATACGAAGTCCGTCCATTATTGTCATGCCTTCGTGTAAAGGTACACTTAGCAGGCTGTTCGTCAAGAAGAATAGCGGCAGCCTGACCCTCCCCGTTCCTGTAGGCCCGCAAAACATCTCTCCATTTTTCCACATCATTAAGCGTGGACTCTGCCCATACTTATTTGACATTTTTCCAGACCCCATATGCCTTGAAAAATTCTTAACCGTGCATGGCACGGACATTAGATTAACTATAGCACGCCAAGTACAATTAAGGAAAGCGAATAACCGAGGGAGGCTGAAAAGTTATGGAGCAAGCAGCACTCGAAAGGAAAGCGGTTTCCGTCCGTGAGGCAATGCGGATCTGCGGCATGGGGCGTAACAGTTTTTACTCACTCTTGCAGAGCGGAAAGATCCGGGGGCTTCGAGTGGGCAAAAAGTGGCTTGTCCCCCTGAAGGCGATCGATGAGTTTTTACAGCAGCAGTGAAAAGCAAAAGCGCCGTCGGAATGGGAGAGAACCGGGCGGCGCTCAGGAGGATGCATCATATGGAAAATGTACTACGAACGCGGCAAATAGTCAACATTGGTCAAATTTTGGACCGTTTACAACATGTACGCAAGACTTCCCGCGGCTGGACGGCGCTCTGTCCGGCACACCCTGATCGTAGTCCATCTTTAAGCATTGCTGAGGGTCGTGATGGCCGGGCACTGGTACGATGCTGGGCTGGCTGCACTTTCCAAGAGATCGCCAGGGCTTTGGGATTCGACCCCCGCGACTTATCCCCCGGACTGCCACGGCCACGGACACAGGAGGAGCGGAGGGCGGCGGCGGAGCAGGCCCGGCAGCGAGAGCAAGAGCGGGCGCTTGAGCGATGGAGTGATGCAGCTTACGTCCGGCTAATTCCTCTCAGGCGTTGCCTCTGGCTGGTGCTTGACGGGCCGGACGATTTGAGATCAGATTGGTGCACCCTCCTAGATTTTAGCGACATAATCTTGGACGAATTGCAGTATGGCAACCTGGCGGACAAGCTGGCCGTTTTCCGGGCGGCCCGCGCTGACAGGTTGGGCATGGCCGGGGCGGTGATTACAGGATGATCGACCTGACCACCGAGGAAGAGGACTTTCTTTTAAGCGATGCACCCGATCAGGATGTATTTAGTAAGACACTGACGGCGATCGCCAAGGAATTAGAAGATAATCCGAGCCTTACCCCGGCACTACGATCACTTTATACGGATGTGATTTATTGCCTGGCGATGGAGACCAGGCCCATTGCCGAGGATGCAGGTATTAAGAAGCTGGCTGTTTTACTCAAGCCCCTGGGTGTCACATTGAAGGCCATTCGCAGCGAAATAAAGATAGCGCGCAAATCAAACCCCAGTTTAAGGGGTGACAGAGTGACAGGCACCCTTCAAAGCGGCACGGGAGTAAGTGTTCAGTCTGTCACTGGTGCTGTCACCCCCGATCAGGAAAAAGTGACAGGTGACAAACTGGAGGAGCAGGCCGCCGCGGTCCTGAGTGCTGATGATCCGATGGAATTAGTGCAGACTCAGATTAAGGCCATTGGCTACGGCGGCGACTTGAAATCTCCTCTGATTGTTTACCTATCGTTTACGTCTCGTTTACTGAAAATGCGTACGGGCAGTATGCCTGTTCACTTACTATTGCACGGCCCTGCATCGGCAGGCAAGAGCTACACCGTGAAAATTGTTCTTTTACTACTTCCATCGGAGGCTTTTCACGTCGTTGATGCAGGATCACCCCGCGTTATCATTTACGACCCGTCACCTCTGAGACACCGGGCGCTTATATTTGGCGAGGCAGATAACATACCATCGGGCGAGGATAACCCGGCAGCGAGCGCCGTCCGTAATCTGACGCAGGACAATTACCTCCATTATGAGGTTGTCACCAAGGATGAGTTTGGAAGCTATTACGTCCGGGATATCACCAAGGAAGGACCAACCGTCCTGATCACCACGGCGACCCGCGAGCTGGGCGACCAGCTTATGACCAGGCTTTTCATCCTGGACGTTGCCGACGATGAAAAGCAAGTAAAGGCGGCGCTGGAGACACAAGCCAGGCTAGAGATCACCGGAGCCGGTGAGGTTAACACGGCGCTGATAGCTTATCAGAGCTTGTTACAAGCACAAGCCCCCTGGGATGTTATTGTACCCTTCGCTGAGGCATTGGCTACGGAGATAGGCAGGGCGGCAAGCGTACCCCGGATACTGCGAGACTTCCAGCGCGTCCTATCCCTCATCAAGAGCGTGGCCGTCCTGCGGCACCGGCACCGGCAGCGAGACAAGCAAGGGCGACTGGTGGCAGAGATCGAGGACTACAAAACAGTATTTGACCTTGTGGCCGAGATGTACGCGGCGACCACCACCGGGGCGAGTAAGGCCGTCCGAAAAGCCGTCAATGGCGTCCAGGAATTAAAAGCAGAAGATCCAACACGCCAGATCACTTATACGGTCCTGGGGAAGAAATTAGGTGCTCACAGAGATATGGCCAGGAGACACGCAAACACGGCCATACGGCTCGGTTGGCTAGTGAACAACGAGACCAGGCCAAGACACACCGCGGATCTGGACATTGGCGAAGAGATGCCACCGGATACCGGCTTGCCGTCACCTGAAACACTGTCTTTGTTATCTGTCACTTTTTGCGAATTAGGTGGTGACAGCGAAAGTGACAAACTCACTGATGCTGAAATCCTTGCTGCTATTGGCGAAGAGGATAGCAAGTATGTCTTGTCCTGCTGCTTGCAAAGGAATTGTCTTGAGAGTGATCATGATCACGCGATCAAAAAATTTTGTGATCATGTTTTTAAAACTGCAAACATACGTTGCCAAAAATGTGTCTTATCGGAAAATAATGGTTTACAAAAGGATGCTTATGACAATTAAACATAAATTAGCAATATTTCTTTTTTTTGTTTGCGCGATAGTCACTACGTGCACGCGTTCGCATAGACATTCTAATTATTCCTCTACTTTGAGAACGCCATTCTCCTTCTCGTAATCGGAGACATACTTCTTTATCAACTGCTCAACCTCTTTATTTGCTGAACGCCCGTTTTCTTCCGCGATATAACTGATCTTTTTAAGTAGCATACGGCTTATCCGGATTGTAAAGCGTGGCAGATTAGAAGGCATAACAAGAAGCACTCCTTACACAAATGGTTTTACTCCAGTTTAACACTAAAATATTATTTAATGTCATGTTGACGAAATGGTGACAACACCTTATAATAAAAATGGGAGGTGACGAAACAGTGACGACACTAGACAAGAAACGCTCAACGTACAGATTTACCCCTGACCTTGATCAGATCATCACGGAGGAAGCAAAGAAGCTGGGTATTTCCAAAAATGCTTTTGTGCAGATGACCCTGGCAAAGGCGCTAGAAGTCAATAAGGCAATTTAAAAGGTGGCTCCTCCATTATGAGTAACCCCACATTGAAGGAACTCCTCCGCTGCGAAACAGAAAGGCTCGTTGAAATAGCCTCAAAATACGGCTTGAGTGATCCCCGGACGGTAGCGCAGAGTGGGAGGGTTGACGAGCTTATAACCAGGATAATGAGAAGGAGGTTGAATCAATGTACAAAAAATTCCTGCGGATTATCTTTGAATTCCTTTACTGGGTAGGAACAACAGCGAAAAAATACCGTTCGTGAAAAATACCTGCCAGACTAAGCACAGAATAGCCCCTAAACGGGGCGCAAAATATCGGGGTAATGCTTTATACGTAAACGGGAACTAACCCCGCTAGAATCGCAAAATAAAGGAGACCTGAGCATGGAAGAGGAACTGATCGAGGGCAATCTCCAGCTCAAATATTCTGCAAAGTACCGGCAAGCGGGAAATAGTGGCTGGCGGCATTACATCAAAGACGGGGAGAACGACCATGACATTCACTGCAGCGAATATATGGAAGTCGGTCGGATCGAGGGGCGCTACGGGGCGGGACTTACGGAGCCGGTCGAGGCTTATCTGATTATTGGGGAATTTCACCCTGGTAGCCAACCGGCGCAGGTGACGATCCCGCTAGGTACTTTGGTAAGGGTCCGGAAAAATAATTGAAGGAGGTCTGAAACATGGCGAGAGGTTCAAAAACGAAGAAGGTTGTTTTGAAGAACGGAACGACCGTCTATCGGACGACTGTGGACGCGGGTACTGATCCAAAGACAGGGAAGCGCAAACAAAAACTTTTGACGGCGGACACCAAGGGCGAATTGGAAAGAGAGGCTGCGAAGATCCTGGCCGATGTTGCCAGGGGCACCTATTTTGAACCTGAGAAACAGACTTTCGGGGAATACCTTTCTTACTGGCTTGAAACATACAAGCTAAACCTGGGGATACGAACATATGAGACCTATTCAATGATAATTGACGTTCACCTGAAACCTGCCCTGGGGAATATCCCATTGGCCAAGCTTCTCCCCGCGCACATCCAGCAGTATTACACGGAGGCCCTGGCGAATGGTCGGAAGGATAATAAAAAAACCGTGGGGCGCGGCCTTACGGGATGCACGGTCTTAAAGCATCATCGGCTTATCCGGGAGGCTCTGCATCATGCCGTTAAATGGGAATTGCTTCTCAGGAACCCGGCGGAAGCGGTGCAAGCGCCCAAAAGGGAGCGCGTGAAAATAGAAACGCTGACCAGGCCGGAGATTGACGCCATGCCGCGGGCAACGAAGGACACATATCTTTACATGCCAACTTTCCTTTCTAGTGGCACTACAATGAGGCTGGGCGAAGTGTTAGGGCTTCCCTGGACGGATGTAAACCTGAAAGGTGAGGCATACCTGAGCGTTACGCAAACATTGAAGGAGACAAAGGACGGGCGCCTGCATTTCGGCCCTCCAAAGAGCAAATCCAGCCGGCGCCGGATTGACCTATCCCCGGAAGTGGTAGTCGAATTGAAAGCGCACAAGAAGAGCCAGGCGGCAGAGAAGTTAGCGGCAGGGCCGGCATACCAGGATCATGGGCTTGTCTGCTGCTTGCAGGACGGCAGGCCGATTCCTCCATTCAATGCAGGTAGTTATTGGCGCGATGTTGCAAAGCGGGTATTGGGTAGGGATGCCCATTTTCACATGCTGCGCCACACGGCGGCTACAATGATGCTGGAGCAGGGGGAGCCGATCAAGCGTGTGTCTGAAATGTTGGGTCACGCTTCGATAGCGTTAACCGGCGACACTTACGGCCATGTGACCCCGGCGGGAAGGAAGCACGCGGCGAACACCCTGGGCAGGGCCATGTTTGGGGCAGAAGAATGATTTAACCCTGTTTGTGATATTTTCGTGATATTTTGTGACCCTATTACCAAGGATAACCAAAACGGCAAGACTCCCGAACCATGGAGGCCTTGCCGTTCTTGTATTCTATGGAGCCGACGATCGGACTTGAACCGATGACCTGCGGTTTACGAAACCGCTGCTCTACCAGCTGAGCTACGTCGGCACCCTCAAAGATTATACCGCATATTAAAGAGCTTTTGAACCTCACACGACTAAAGTCGTGTGATTCCGGGTTGATTCCCGTGAACTTTGCCCTGTCTCGGGTAGGCGAGATGTTTCCGTCCCTGGGTCGTAGACCCGACCTACAGCATCCGCAAATTTACCGAGTCCAAGCGCCAGCGGGTTCGAGCCCGATCCTGACTGCCGTATAGGTAGTCAGGACGCCTTCCCATCACTGGAAAGGGCTTTCTGTCTGAGAATAAAAGTCCTACCGATACCGAGAGACCCCACGAAGTCAGAGTTCATGCCACCCACACCGCAGTTCGTGCAGCGGGTCAGTTTCACGCCGCCGATCTTCCCCGGTGTGTACCGCTCGATGGCGAGAAATCCGCAGTAGGGACACTTGCTCGACGTGTTCCTTGGGCTCACCCTGGAAGTGAGGATGCCGGCATGTAGTGCTTTGTACTGGGTGTAATTGAAGATCCTCGCCTTGACCCAGTGGCCGAGCTTCCGGTTCATCCGGTGCGACCGCGTTCCCTTTTCCGGCTTCAGATTCTCCAGGTGTTCGAAGACGATCACGGTAGCGCCATGATCTTTTGCGAAGTTCACTATCCGCCGGGATACCTGGTGGGCCAGGTCGTCGTTGAAGTTGGACACCTTATCCCACAGATCCTTGGCAAACCGCTCATCGTCCGGAATGGTTCCGGTCTTTCTCTGCAACCTGGCGATCTTTTCGAGATACCTCTTCCTGAGGTGGCTGTCCCTGGCGCCGGAGATGATCTCCGTGGCCAGGACCCTGCCTTCGGCATCCCGGATCGTCATAACTGCGTGGTTGTTGATTCCGAGGTCGACGGAGCAGAACCGGAATCCTGGTTGGTGAAACTGGTCAATGATTTTTTTAAGGTAGAGCTTTTTCTTTAGACACACTGGCACGTGCAGTTCCCAGCCCCAGGCTCTGTGAACCAGTGTCGGGGAGCCGGCGGCGTAGCCTTCAGGCACCACCACGGCGCAAGCAGAGATACCTTCCGGTAGACGTATGCCCTGCCGGTGAAGAGCTTTAGCAGCATGTGATGCTCGTCGAGCATGCGGTGTTCGGTACCGTAGAAGGAAGGCCAGCGGTTGCACTCCAGTGGGTACTGCGGAGGGTGTTCCGTGAAGAGAATAGGATGCTTGCCTGCGGCCTCCCGCCTCCTGTTTCTCTGATCGTGCTTCTCCCTCTTTGCCTGCCACCGCCTGTAGTTCGATCTCCAGGAGCAGGCTGAGCCATAGGCTTCAGATATGGCGGCGCGGCGTAGACCGGATGGGTAGTTGGGAAACTGGGCATCGAAGTCGTGCTTCGGATTGGGGTTCTTTTTCGTGTAGTGCGTCAGGATCTCGGTGACTCTCAGCCAGTCTCCCCGGCCAAGGATCTCCTGATGATCCTGAAAAACCTGAAGGTAGAAGGAGACTGCCTGGCGGTACTGCTCTATGGTGAGGTCGAACTGATCTGTAACACCGGGAGAAACTAGCAGATTGAACCTATAAGTCTTGGCGAAACCGCTAAGTTGTGGCATTACAGATCACCTCTTTTCTTGTAAGATTATACCACATATGTGCTATTAAGACAAACATGCGCTCCTAACTGACGCCTTACCCCATGGCTGAAGCCCTTAGCATTACCCTTAGATTGTTTTTACATAGGGGTGTTGCTGGGTCGGTGGCAACAGACTGTGTTAAGGAAGTGTGGGTGAACTCTAGCGATTGACAATGGCGCTTGAAGTTTGTCCCCACCCGCCCTCCCACACCTGATAAGCAAGGTTATGGGATTCAAGTTGATTCTGCTTTCAAGTGAGAAGAGTGAAAAAAGCAGGGTCAGAGCCAGTTTAAGCCGGGTGAGCAAAAAGGCGTGCCTCCCCTTTTGGGAAGACGGCTTGGCGAGACTGGGTGATACCGGGGCCGTTGGTTCTGTCAGGGATTAAAGAGTTCCCACATAGCGGCTAGATCTTGGAGGCGCCGAAAACCCCGCCAGAGGACTTTGACTCCGGGCAGGCCGTCCCCCTTGCGTGCAAGGAAACCGCCCAGTCTGGCGATCCATAAGACAGCCGTTTGCAGATCCGGTGGGCAGTCAGGAAGGATGGTTGTCTTGTGGGTAGCAGCATACAGGGCCTTCCATTCGCTGCTGCTAAGGGCAACCGTGCAGGGCGCCTCTGGGGTCTGCCTGGCATGATAGGTGAGCCAGAGCAGGTGTGACGCTACCATACTGTACACCGCCAGGGCACGCATGAGACGGTCTCTGGTTTCCAGTTGGAGTTTTTCCACCTGGCAACCGCTTTTAAGGATGTAGTGATAGCGCTCGATCCGCCAGCGGTATGTGTACCAAGTCAAGCATTGCAAGGCTACGATGTGTTCAGCCGTTTCGGTACCTGATCTGAAGCATGGTAGGCGATGGACAATGATTAACACATGATTATTTCAATATCGCTAACCCATACGCTTTTAAGCTGGCAATTACCTTATGCATATTTCGTGCCTGACTTTTTATTCCAGGCGCGGACTTATGGGTAATGCCAAGGGCTGAAGCCAGGGGCATGCGGCTTAGCATTTTGGTCACGAATTCGATTATTCTGGGGCATTTATCACGGACTAACCCGCTCTAATACCCCCACTTCTTTGAAGCGGCGGGATAAGAGCGGATAAGTCTCCGATAACGATTTACCCGATGGCTAACCGCCACTAGACTCCCACTGAAGTGGGAGCTAAGTGGCGGTTAGCCCCTGGATCAGTGCAACTAAGGCTTCCGCCTTCGCCGAGGCTCGGCGCAAGCCAAGTTTTACTGATAAGCTTCAGTGGGGGAAAGCAAACCCCCACTGAAGCTTAGAACTCAGTTGATAGGCCGCAGTGATCGACAGTTAGATGTAGAGACCGGATCTCAGCAGCACTGGTCCATCCCTGCAGAATACAGGTTGAGCAGTTGGTTCTTGTCCAGGGCAAAGATGGCGTAGCCATAAGCCCCGTTCTTCTGGCCGGAAACGATAATCTCGTTGGGGTTCTTGTTTTCCACGTCTCCGATGGTGATCTGCTGATCTGACACCGGAGCCGCCACGGGGTCTGTGACCTGAAATCCGCCGGGCAGATCGATCACCGCCACCAGGTAGCACTTGGAGCCGGTCCGGTAGATGATCACCGCGTCCTCCTGATCGTCCCCGTTCAGATATCCGGGCGCCCATTTGACAAGCTGGTACTGCGGAAACTTCTGCTGCCAGTAGGCCACGGCGGGGGGCGGCGTTGCAGTATCCATATTTGCAGGGGGCGCCGGCGGAAGATTGTCGGGTGTCTTTTTGGCCGGCCACTTGCCGCCGTGGATGGCTATCAGCACCAGCAGCAGGACCAACAGGGCGCCGGATACCCAGGAGATCAATCCCGGCTTCTTCATCTCGTTATCACCTCGTTGTCACTACGGCAGGACCGAAAGCACGGCCAGGGCGGCCTGCGCTTTTCCGGCCAACTGCTTCAGCCCCGGCCATAGGGCATACAGGCACAGGCAAACTACGATCATGGAGCATAAGTAATGGATCGGCGCCGGGGAGGTGAGCGTCAGCTTGCCTGCCACATTGATCGCCTGCCTGCTGGCAGACAGGTTGAAGTAGGGAGTGAATCCCGGCATCAGGAGGCGGTTGGTGATGTATCCGGCGATCAGGGACATTCCCACTACCCCCGCGTTGTAAGTGATCGCCGCCCGTTTGCCGATCAGCTTGTAGATGCTGAGCAGTTCCGGCAGGTTGGTAGCCGCTCCGGTCATCAGGAAGGTGATCGCCACACCGGGGGCGGCGCCGCAGGCGACCAGGGCGGCGATAAAGGGGATGTGACCGACGGCGCAGACGTACATGACCGCTCCGATCAGGGCGATGCCCGCGATGGAGATCAACCCGGGATTGCCCAGGTAGTGCTGGATCAGGGACGCCGGCACGAGAGCGGTGATCAGTCCAGCCAGCAGCATCCCGGGTACCACGTATTTGCTCACCTGGACCCCCAGATCCCTGAACCCCCACTGCAGTCCTGAAAGCAGTTTACCCGAGAGGGGAACGGGGTTGGCGTCCTCGAGGACCACCTGCTTCACCGGACTCTCCAGCCCTGGCGCATACAACTCCCGGCCGGCGAGGGCGTTGCCGATCAGCCCGATGAGAAAGGCCGACACCAGGCCGGTCACCAGGTAGCAACTGGCGAGCTTGGGGCCCAGCAGCCCGAAGGCCATGATCACCGCGGCGGGGTTGATGATCGGGCAGGCGGTCATGAATGCCAATACCGGGCCGAGATACGCCCCGGAATAATACAGCCCCAGACCCAGAGGGACCACTCCGCAACTGCAGATCGGCAGCAGCAGGCCGGAGGCGATTGCCTTCCCCAGCGTTGGCGCCTTCTTGTTGCCCAGCATGTTCTGCAGCCGGTCCGGGCTCAGGATGTTATGCAGCAGCCCGGCCAACAGAAAGCTCAGCAATAGCCAGTCCGAAGAAATGTTAAGGAATACCGCGGATGACGCCAGTGCCCGGTAGACAATGTTTTCTAGGGCGCTCATATCTCCTCGTTCCCCCTGGCGCTTACGGCTTCGACAATGACCCGCCTGATCAGGTCGTTGCCCAGGTTGTCATACTTCTGCCGGCCGTTGATGATCAACGTCCCCCTGCTGACCGGCCCATATTTGCGCAGGTAGCCGAAGTCCTTGCCGGCATGATAGATCTTCACATCTACGGCATCTCCGAACCGGCTGGCCGCCGACCTGACGGCCTCCTCGTAACCGGCTCAGCTCGGGCAAGTGCTGATGAACTCGACAGTGACTTTGGCCACTCGGATATACCTGACCTTTCCGGCGCGGAAGTGCCTGCCTTGAGGCATGAGGAGCCAGCGCCGGGGATGTGCCGTAATTTCAGCCACTGCATTTTTGCCAAGGACTGAGTTAGTGGTTTGAGCTTCCCTGGCACATACTTTTTCCGGTCCACTCCTGCGTTTACCAGAGTACGAAAAGACAGAGGAAGCAGCCTACGGGATCGAGAGGAGATCGAGAGAGCCGTCCCTCTGATCTGTTTACAGGGTGATCACCTGGTCGACGCCGCCCGCATTCTCAATGGCCACATAGAGACTGGGGAAGCAGCCCACGTGGGCGCCCGGGATCAGGTCGTCGGTGATCCCTCTCTCTTCGGCACACTGATCGCAGGCCATCAGCAGCATCCCGGTTTTCTCCTGGAGCGCCTGCAACTGCTCTCCCATCTTCGTCCCCTTTAGCAGGAAGAAGGTGTTGTCCATGAAAAAGAACATCCCGACAACCTCGGCGCCGTGCCCACCCTTCTCCAACTGCGGAATGATCATCTTATCGAGGATCTTCTGGGCGGTGGTGGTGGCAAAAACGTAGGCGACTCTCATCTTTTTCCCTCCTGAATTTTATAGACTACGCTTTTTAGCGCGCTACAAACAAAAGTATAGCCGGGATAGCTACTGGCGATTCAGGCAAACCACATCTTATTTTATAGTCATTATATCATTTAGTACGGGATGCTTCATAACCTAGAAATATTTAACATTTGGGTCTAATTCTATCTGAAAAGCTTGATAATGGAGATGAAATGCAGGTATCCTCATAAACTTGCAGTATTTGCATCCGGGTTCTACTGGGGGGGATACAGGTACGGGTCCTTCGGAACCGGGACTTTCTTCAGACTGGTGATCACGAAGTAGGGGATGTCGGTGTTCGGCCCGTGGAAGTTGGAGAGCGGTTCGATCTTATCTGCCGCGCTGAAGGTGTTGAGCATTTTCATGACACCTTCGGCCTCGACCCAGGTGTCAGCTTTCAGATCAGAGGCGTCGGGGCTTTCGGCGATGATCCCGATGGGGACGGTGTCCAATAGGCAGCAGACGATCACGAAGCGGGTGATCACGAACTGGTTTTTGCCCAGGCCGGGGTCTTTGTAGACGAACCCTGTCATTCGAAAACGTCGGCCGGACAATTGCGCCTGGTTTTCATAAAGGTCGATGTCGAGTTGCACCAGGTCCGTGTCCTCGACGGGTCCGACGGCCGGTCCGGCATCTCCGGCGTCCTGAACGAGGCTCGTATTTTGCGAGGCTTCCGGGGCGCCTTCTGCGTCAGTTCCTGCAGCGGTGGTTTGGGTGTTTGCGCCGGCGGTGTTTGCGCCGGGAACACTTGCGGCGGGGCTGTTTCCGCTTGCGGGCGGCGCGGGTCGGCCAAGCCCTCTTGCCAGGTTCATGATTCCTGCCAACAGATCGGCGCCATTTTTGTTGAGGCCTGTAAACGGGCCGGCATAGAACGGCACCGGGCCTGCGGCGTTGATGCTGTTGGTGAGCGCCGCTGAACCGAGCACCTTGGGCTGCATGAGAAAACCCAACACGAGGGGTGTCAGAAAAAGAACGGCCAGAAGCTTATTGCCGGTTATCAGCAGATGTGCGCCATGGTCGCAGGCGCAAGCATGGTCGTGATCGCAGCATTCATGGCCGTGGTCGTGTCTTGGAATAAGTTCGGCAATGGCGATTATCCCCAACAGGACGGACGCCAATCCGATCAACCAGGCCAGCCTGGGATTGATGAACAGGACTATCTTGCCTGTGTTTAGCAGGTTGAACAACAAAAAAGCAAAGCCGGCTAAAATGATGGCCTGTACCAGGTTCTCTTTTCTTTGAGCTTTCATGACAATCTCCTTTCAGCCTATGGGATGAACCAGGAAGTGCAGGGAGAATCGCGCCAACTGCGTCCACCACCCCAGGTCGATGCTCAGGCTCAGCAGATAGGTCAGGCCGAGTGACAAGATGGCGATGAACAGGAATAGGGACAAGCGAAAGTTTCTCGTAAACAGCATGATGTTGCGCATGTCCATGATCTGTCCGATCACCATGAAGGCCATGATCGATCCCAGGGGGAACTGGTTGGCAAGTGATCTGGCGACGAATGCGTCTGCTTCAGAACAGAGCGACATGGCTATCGCCAGGATCATGGTGGCAACCGGAGCCAGAAGCGGCACTCCCGCCACCGTGAGGAGCGCCCCCTTCGGCGCCCAGATCTGGATACCTGCTGCCAGGAAGGCGCTGATAAACAGGTAGCGCCCCACTTCAAAGAATTCATTGCCTGCATGCAAGAAGATCTGGTGCAGGGTGGCGCCGGCATCAGCCGTCTCTTCCAGATGATGGCGCTCATGCGCTCCATGGCCGGTGAAATCCCGGCTGTCAAACAAATACCCGGCAAGATAGGCGATAGTCGCTCCCACGGCAAAAGTGCCGGCGAGGCGTACAATGACAAGATTCCAGCGCCATTGAAAGGCCAGGGCGGTGGCCATGATCACCACCGGGTTGATCACTGGAGCGGTAAGCAGATAGGCCAGTACTGTATGCATCGATACCCCCTTGCGCAACAGCCCCCGGGCTACCGGCAGAACACCGCAATCGCAAACCGGAAAGATCAGCCCCAGCAAGGCGCCGGCCAACACCGCCCTCATTCCGGCGGCAGGGTGCAGCCTGGCGATCAACTCCTCGCTGATCGCAAAACGGATCAGAGAGGCCGCCAGCACCCCGATCAGGATGAAAGGAAGAGCCTGCAGGATGATCCCCAGGGCGAGGGTCGCTACCGTGGCTGCCTGATCCCAGATGTTTGCCTGCAAGTTTTGCGTAGTGAGCAGGATCAAACCAAACAGGCAGCACAAAATCAGGAGATGGCCGGGTTTTACAGCCGGGGCGGTGCGTTGTTGGGCTATGTGGTTCACCTGCGATCTCTCCCTGTCTACGATTTCTTAGCTTCAGTGGGGGCTTGCCTTCCCCCACTGAAGCTAAGAAATCGTTGATCCAGGAACGCGCCCAGAGGGCACCCGGCTCTTATCCCACCGCTTCAAAGAAGCGGGGGCATTAGAGCGGGTAGTCATTGTGGTAAAGCGTCCTGTTATTGACTCTATGCTCCTTGTTGCCAGTTAATTACCAATTGAGAGCAATTGTATACGAGCTTGATGGACTGCCATGAATAGTTACCAAAGAACATCAACTGAGTTCTTAGCTTCAGTGGGGGTTTGCTTTCCCCCACTGAAGCTAAGAACTCGTTATCGGAGACCTATCCGCTCTTATCCCGCCGCTTCAAAGAAGCGGGGGTATTAGAGCGGGTTAGTCCGTGATAAACCAAGGTTGGCGATGGATACACCCTTGAAGGGGCGGTCGAGTTCGGCTGTGGAAATACATTAGAATGGGCAATAGAAAACAGACTGCTAAAAAGGCAGCCTGTTGATTGCCGGCTCTAATTCTGCCAGGTTATAACGTGAGGCGGAGTGCTTACTGTTGCTGAACGCCGAGTGCCTTGCCAACCTGGTCAAGCTGCCCGGTCATCCATTGCAAGTAGTTTTCTCCGGTTGGCTCCGTTTCGGTCACTTTGACAACGGGAATGCCGTTGGATTCCGCAAGCTGAACTACATTTTTAACGGTCGGGTCGTCTGTCTGGATGTTATAGACGAAGAACTTGATTCGTTTTTGCTTGATATCATTTTGTACATTGATGACATCACTGGCGTTCGGGTCGTTGCCCTCTTCAATGGCCATGGCAAATTTCGGGTCATTCGTTTTCAGGTTCAGGGCGTCTGCCATATAGCCAAAGACCGGTTCTGAGACATCGATGGCAACAGGAGTGGACTGTTTAAGCCTGGCTATCTCGTCAGTCATTGGGGTCAGGGTAGAGATGAAGCCCTTGGCTCGATTTTGGTAATCCTGCGCATGGCCAGGGTCCAATTGTCCCAGCATGTCTGCCAGTTTGTTGGCCAGCTTGGGCATCGTTGCCGGATCGTACCACACGTGGGGATTGTCGCCGGTTGCCCGGCCCAGCAGGTCACTGCCGACAGCCACAACCTGCTTGGTATTTGCGGTGGTGTTCGCTTTGATCAACTTGTCCACCCAATCATCGTACCCGATACCCGTGTAAACGACCACCTGCGCATCCGCCACCGCCTTGGAGGCCTCTGGTGTTGGCTCATATTCGTGGGGATCCACATTGGGGTCATTCAGAATAGAGGTCACTGCAACACGGTCGCCACCGACGGCCTGGGCGACTTCACCGTAAAAGTCCTCTGCGGCCACCACTTTGATTTTCGGACCTGAAGCGCCGGCCGGGTTGGGATTGGTTGCGCCCTGCTTACTGCCGCAACCGGCCAACAGCCATACCGATATCATTGCAAGAATGATAAACAACATCCATCTTAAAGTCTTTGTCTTCATCCGATTTCCCTCTCTTTGAATTAAACACTCACGAATTGGTGATAGCGTCAAAAAAATCAAGTATGGAAAAGGAAAACAGACACAAGAACCGGCCCCCTGTCTTCAAGCGGCCTCGTTAAGCGATGCTGAAGATGGGGCCAGCTCCGGTGGGCGCATACGCTCGCGCATGGCGCTCCAGCCCAGGCTGGCGAAATACAAACCCCCTTCCACGATCGTGATGAAGAAGCTGACCGGGGCATTGGTGTAGAAGCCGAGGACGAGCCCGGCCCAGACCCCGGCTACCGCAATCAGCGATGACAACAGGATCATCCGCCAGACAGAATGGGTGAGATTTTGGGCGATCGAGGCCGGGATGGTCATCAGTGTAAAGACGAGCAGGGCGCCGACTATCTGGATCGCTTCAGCGGTGGCAACGGCGAGCAGCAGCAGAAACGCCATCGAGATGAACCGGACAGGCAGGCCGGCTGCTCGTGCGCCGACGGGATCGAACGAGTCGAAGGCGAGCATCCTGTATCCGAGGAAAAGAATGCACAACACGGCTGTGGATAGGAAGGCGGTTTTCCAGACATCCACGGTGCTGATTCCCAGGACTGTGCCGAACAGCAGGGAGGAGACCGCGTTTGCCTGCTTGCTGGAGAGCGAGAGGAACAGCAACCCCAGTCCCAGGCACACGCTCAGCACCACGCTGATCACGATGTCTTTTCTGAAGATCTTCAGTCCCAGTTGACCGATGGCCAGGGCCGAACAACAGGTGAAAAGCAGCATCCCGTTTAAAGGGTCCATCCCCGTGTACATGGCGAACGCCGCCCCGGAAAACCCGATTTCAGAGAAGGTGTGAGCGATAAAGGACACCCCCCGGGCAATCACGAATACTCCGATGGCGCCGCACATGATCGCCACAAATGTTCCCGCCAGAAAACCGTGCTGCATGAAATCGTATTGCAGCATCGACGAAAGGATCATTGGCCGACAACCTCCTGACTGCAGTCGCCGTGAAAGCAGATCGGGGTTCTGGTGCTGTCGGCGGAGGCGATCACCACGATCTTGGACCCGATATTCAGCACCTCTACGGGCGCCTCGTACAGCCGGGACAGCACGCTGGACTGCAGCACCTGTTTTACCGTACCGATGGCGTATTGGCCTCTGGTCAGGTACAGGATGCGATGGGCGTGCCTGGCGATGAGGTTCACGTCATGGGTTACAAACAGCGCACCGATTCCCCTCTCCTGATTCAGGAGATGGACTATCGACGCCACGTTTTCCTGCGCTCCCGGGTCCAGGTTGGAGGTTGGCTCGTCCAACAGCAGAACTTGCGGGTTTCCGACCAGGGTCTGCGCTATAAAAAGACGCTGTCGTTCGCCGCCGGACAGCTTGCCCACCGGTTTTCCAGCGAACTCGTAGGAATCGGTGGCCAGCATGGCTTCCTTGATTATTCTATGGTCCTGCCTGGATAGCCATGGGGGAAACCGGCGGCGCAGCCCGAAGCTCACAAAATCCCAGGCGCGCAGGGGGATGTCCGCATCCATCTGCCGTATCTGCGGTGCATAGCCGAATACCGGCGAGGCCGCTGTTCCGGCATCCTTCCCCTGAAAAGTGATGCTTCCGCTTTCGGGTTTCAACATGCCCAGCATGGTCCGCAGCAGGGTCGTCTTGCCCGCCCCGTTCGGGCCTATAATGCCGAGGAACTCTCCCGGTTTCACATTGAAAGACAGGTCCCTCAGCACCCATTCCCCGCCAAGATGAACATTTAAATGCTCGACTGCGATTTCACAACCCAAGCGCCCTCACCCTCTTTTGGTTCCTACCTTACAGTTTGTGCAGTAGCCCTTGATCTCAAAATTGTGATCCGCCACTTCAAAACCACTCTTTTCGGCTAAATCTCTAACATCTTTACTCATGGGGCAGAAATCTATAGTCACCGTATTGTGGCACTTCAAGCAGACCAGGTGGTGGTGGTGGCCGCTGTTGAGTTCGTAGCGCCAGCCCTCTCCCATCGAGTCCAGGCGCTTCAGCAATCCCAGTTCGGAAAGGGTGCCGAGGTTTCGATAGACGGTGCTCGCCGAGATGTTGGGCTGTGTCTCCCGCGCCTGGTTGACGATCTCTTCGGCGGTCATCACGTGTGATTCGGACTGGCTCAGAATATCCAGGATCAGGCGGCGCTGTGGAGTGACCTTGCACCCCTTGGCCTGCAGTTCCTTGTTATTGAGAGTCAACTAGTACTACCCCCTAAATAATATTCATTCCCATTTGATATTATAACATAGTTTCTCGCCGGCAATTACCTTTTTCAAAAAATCCGGGTTGAGTGGAGAAGAGGTTGATCCTTCGCCTCAGCGGTGGGATAAACTTTGTGAAGCTGGTTAACATAGGATTGTCAACCTCGCGCCCGCAAAAGCGGCGGTGCCGGGCCCAGCGGACCGGGCGCGGCAATGATGTCCCCGGCACTCAAGGCACATAGGATGGCAGCCTGCTTGACCCGAAACTCTGTCTGCAGGGTTGCATATCGTCCATGAGCGCCCGCAAAAGCGTCAATCAAGGAAAGGGGGTGAGCGCTATGCCCGGAGGCATCAACTGCATGATCGAAGAATGCCATCATAACGATGGAGCCGGTACATGCCGCGCAAGCAACATACAGGTTCGTTCGAGCGTCGCCGACAAGAAATGTAACATGTCCGAGAATACCTGCTGCGAGACCTTCAAACCCAAAATGCTGTAGAGCGTTTCGCCCGTTAAATTGCCATCGGCCCCAAGACCGGATCGGTCTTGGGGTTTTGTTGTGGCATCGCCACAGTTCGGTTTGTCCACCACATGGCAGAGAATCAGGCTTGTACAGTCATTGATAATACCTATCACTATCTGACGGCTTCCGACCGGCGACAGGTGGGGGCGCTCGCTTTGCTGATGCAAGACTCTGGCAGCATCCGTAAGGTTTCACGAAATGGAACTGCGACGGAAAACCGTTCCTGTTCGATCACCTCTTCCAATTGGCTGAGGAGATCTTCCATCGAAGACGCTTTCCCGCACAAAGGCAGATCAGATGATGACGGACGATAGGACGCGGCCTGTCATCGCGGCAAAAATTCAACGTAGTTCAATTTTGTTCCGGCAGGGGTATTGACTACTGAGAATGATTATCATAGAATAAAAAAAGGAGCAATGATAATAATTCTCATTAGAGTAAGATCTGGTACATGCTTTCAAGATATTGATAACGGGGGAGGGAATTCTGATGAAAGATCTCTGCAGCAAGTGCATGTCCGGCCATTCAAGATCATGGCCGGGGCGCTTGCTGGACTTTTTCTTGCAAACAGGCGCCTGCAGTTGTAGTAAGGGAGCATCATGCCCGGATGAAGAATGCTCTTGTTCCGGTA
The DNA here is from genome assembly GCA_050013155.1 of Thermacetogeniaceae bacterium. Lineage (GTDB taxonomy): Bacteria > Bacillota > DSM-12270 > Thermacetogeniales > Thermacetogeniaceae > Palsa-1188. The sequence continues at coordinate 21,432 of JBEKFU010000005.1, forward strand.
ATGAAATGTGTGCCGTGAAGGAATGGACGGAGACGGACAATAGCGTTGCCGTTGCAGAGCCTGATCAGCCAACGTTGAGCACGGTGCCGGTAGGGGGAAAGGCCCACATCGAGCAGATATTCTTGCCGCTGGCGCAGAAAAAACGCCTGCTTTCTCTTGGATTAACGTGTGGCACCAAAATTGGGGTGATCAGCAACGAGAAAGGCCGGATGATTGTTGCCGTACGGGACAGCAGGTTGGGGCTGAGCCCGGAGGTGGCCTCCAGGATCACTTACAGAACAGCAGGGTAGGGGTGATCAGCCATGGCGGTTCTTTCTCTGGCCGGACAGCCCAACGTGGGCAAGTCCTCGATCTTCAACGCCTTTACCAGGCTGCGTCAGCACGTGGGCAACTGGCCGGGCAAGACAGTGGAAAAGAAAGAGGGCTTCTTTAATCTACCCAGTGGACAGACGGCCTGTTTAATCGATCTGCCCGGTATCTACAGCCTCACCTCCAATACGATCGAGGAGATCGTCGCCCGCGACTTTATCTTGCAAAACAAACCTGACGCCATCATCAACGTGGTGGATGCCTCCAACCTGGAGCGCAACCTGTACCTGACCACGGAAATAATGGACCTGGACCGCCCGGTGATCATCGTCTTGAACATGACGGACCTTGCCGAACAAAAGGGGTACCACATCGACTTGCCGGCCCTGGCCGGGGCGTTGGGCTTGCCGGTGGCGCCGGTTGTCGCCACCCGTAAAAGCGGTCTGGACGAGTTCTATCATTCACTGGATCAATTGATCATCGAGGCGAAACAGGGCCGGGGACGCTTTCACTTCTCACTGCCGGTGGAAGGGATGATCGAGAATATTGCGGGACGGTTAAAGGCGCATGATTTTGGCGCTTACCCGCTGCGCTGGCTGGTCATAAAGCTGCTGGAGGGCGATCAGAAGGCGCGGGAACTGGTGACTGCCGCCATCGGCGCCACGGGTATCGCCGTCCTGGACGAAGAGATTCAAAGGCAGATGCCGGACGGCCCCACCCACCTGGCCGAGGAACGTTATCGTTGGATCAACGAGGTGTTGGATGCCTCCGTGCGACGCGACCAGTTGGGTCAACTGTCTCCCAGCGACCGGGTGGACTTGCTGCTTACCAATCGCTGGCTGGGCGTGCCCATCCTGCTGGCCGTCCTCGCCGGTACCTTTACCCTCATTTTCAAGCTGTCGCCGCCGCTGCAGGACCTGATCGGCAACCTCTTTTCGTGGTTGAGCCATCTGATACAGGTCGATCTGGGGCCGGTTCTTCAGGGCTGGCTGGTGCGGATGCTCACTGACGGCGTGCTGGCGGGCGTGGGCACGGCCATGAGCTTCGTGCCCCTGATCGCCATCACCTTTATGCTGTTCGGCCTGTTGGAGGACGTGGGCTACTTCGCCCGGGCGGCCTTTGTCATGGACCGCTGGCTGGGCCCCCTCGGCCTGCCTGGCAAGGCTTTCATCAGCCTGCTCATGGGCTACGGCTGCAACGTGCCGGCGATCATGGCGGCCCGCACCGCCGAAAACGACCGCGAGCGCTTGCTGATCATCCTGGTCACCCCGCTGACCATCTGCTCGGCCCGGCAGGTGGTGGCGGTGGCTCTGATCGGGGCCTTTTTCCTGCCCAGATATGCGCCCTGGGTAATGCTCGGACTGTACATATTCAGTTTTGCCCTGATCTGCCTGGTCAGTGTCATACTTAAAAATACGGTATTGAAAGTCGATAAAAAACCCTTCTACATCGAGCTGCCCATGTACCGTTGGCCCAACTGGAAAAATATTTCCACCTACGCCTGGCAAAAGACCAGGGGCTACCTGGAGCGGGCCGGTACCCTCATTGCAGCGGTGAGCGCCCTGGTCTGGGCACTGGCCTATTTCCCCGGCGGTTCGATCAACCACAGTATTCTGAGTACGCTGGGGTACTGGATGGCGCCACTGGGACGTCCTTTCGGCTTCGACTGGCGCCTGCTCGTTGCCCTGATCTCAGGGTTTGCATCCAAGGAGACCGTTCTGGCCACGCTCGGGGTTCTCTATCACGCCAACGAATCCAACATCGGCACCGTGCTCACCCGCAGCATACCCTTTGCCTCGGGGCTGTCCTTCTTCGTCTTTTCCATGTTCTATGTCCCCTGCCTGGCCACCACCTTTACCGTGCATACCGAGAGCGGTTCGTGGAAGTGGACGGTCTTTTCGGTTGTCTGCACCCTGCTGCTGGCGGCGTTGCTCTCGCTGGCGGCATACCGCCTGGCGCTGGCAATAGGGTAGCTCCCCCCAAAAATTTGTAAAAGAAAATAATGGGAGCAATTAGACGCCTAGGGGGTGTAATTCTTACACATAGACAATCATCCCGATATTTGGAGTTTTAAGAAGAACTTGTCCACGTGCTATAATCAATAGTAGTTTTTGGCACCGGTGGCTTTGACGAGCCAATCCTCAAGGTTCAACTGGTACTTGGCTTCAGTGGGGGAAAGCAATTCCCCACTGAAGCTTAGAACCAGTTAATACAGTGACGTAGCCGCTCTTACCTGTGTGCCCGTTTTCCCGGTGTGCCGGCGGGCTTTCAGCCAAGGCGGAGCCTTGAGCCGGCGTTCAGGCCATCTGTGGTAAACCTCATGGGAGAGGGAAAATGGGGAAAAAGCGGATGGGGTGCCATTCTTTTTTATCAAGCCGCCAACTTGGAGTAATTACCAGGTGTGACAGTATGACTCGGACCTGGAAAAAAACATTGGCGGCAGCCATTCCCTGCCTTGTCGAGTCTGGGCGGTCCGCCCGGGAGTGGGGGGTTGAGGGCTGGCTCTGGATGCAGAATGATTGCAAGAAAGCGCTTGCCGGAGGCCTTTGTTTTACCTGGTCGGCGATCAGTGGCCGGTGGCCCGTCATAGGCCCTGTTATTTGGAAAAAACCGGGGTTTTACGGCGCGATACTGGCTGTTATGATCCTGGTGACGGGGACGTGTTGCCTGGAACAGATTCACCCGGAGCATGCCGTTCAGTACACCGGGGAGCAGGCGGCAATGGAAAGTTCTCTGCAACCGGTCTGGCAGCAGAATGCCCCCGAGCAGGGCGCAGCGAGCCCGATCACCATTACAGAGACTGCCTGTAAATTGCAGGTGACAGAAAATATCGTCAACGTGCGCTCGGGGCCCGGCAAGAATGAACCGGAGATCGGGCGGGTGTATTTTGGAGACGTCCTGCTGGCAAGGGCAAAAAGCAGTGATGATTGGTACCAGGTAGCTTTTCGGACGGGAACGGGCTGGATCGGCGGCTGGTGCGTTCAAACCTGTCATTCTCCCGGTAAAGCATCGTACATGGTGGCGGAGTCCAGCCAAGACACGGGAATACAGGGCACGCCTGAAGCCGCCCGGGGGGTATCGTCCGATCTGATCAGCATTGCCAGGCGTTTTCTGGGCACTCCTTACCGTTATGGCGCAAACGGGACTGCCAGTTTCGATTGTTCCGGTTATGTGCGTTATGTCTATTCCCGCTACGGGATCAGCCTGCCGCGCGTCGCCAGCGACCAGGCCCGGGCAGGCAGGAGGGTGTCGTCTCCAGCCCCGGGTGACCTGGTATTCTTCTCCGACAGGAGAAACGGGTATATAACTCACGTCGGGATCTATATCGGCAACAATAATTTCATACATGCCGGCTACCAGGGGGTCACCATCACGTCGCTCGACGATCCCTGGTATAAAGAGCATTATGTCATGGCCTGCAGGGTCACTTAGCTGCTCATTCTTTTGCATCCCATCCATTATTGGATTATTTGTTTACATGTTGCCCGTTTTGATAGGCGTTTTTGGGGGTAATGCCTTGAATCGCCTGCTTCAATTTCGAGAGAGTAAACTTATGGCTATTTTCCTGTTCATGAAGGTCACCATTCTTCTGGGCATCCAGAATTCCTGGTTGAACTTTGGGGTATTCGTCCTGCCGCGCCTGGTCCACTGACGCTTCTGCGGGCGACGCCGGAACTGCCGGTTGTTGTGTGGGAAGGCTTGCCTGCAGGGTATCCGGTAGACCCTCTGATTTTTTGGCGTGTTCGTCCTGCTTGGCATCTTGGGCATTCTCCATGCCCGAAGGTGCTTTCTCATTTTCTTTGCTTTTGCTGTCTGGCTTTAATTCTTCAGCTTGGTGTTCCGGCCTATCGTTTAACTTGCTATTATTCTCCGGTTCCTTTTTTAATTTGCTGTTCCTTTCCTGTTCCTCATTCATATACTTATGCAAGAATGAACCCATCTCATCGGCCATGTCTGCTATGCGATGGCTGAAGTGCGATAAATACTGCATCAGGGCGGGGCTGTCTATGTCGCGAGAATCTCTGATGACGTGGTCGATGGTGTTCCATCCCTCTTCGAATATGGATCTGGACAGTATTTTTATATAGTTTGTTTTGTTATCGATGCTGGATATGGCCAAATAAGTGATCGAACGATATCCGAGTTCGTGATACCGGAGATCGCACCCCTTTTCCTGGAACCTTGCCAGCAACTCCCTGCCATCTTCTTCGCGGTCATCTCCTGCGCGGGAGTAAGCAATCGGCTTCTCTTTCAAGATCCATTTATTGGTGATATATTCATGTATGTATTCCCAGTCTTCTTTGAATAGGTGAAGGACTCTGATCTCGATCAGATCGGTTACTATTTCATTATAGTTCCTGCTGCTTATTTCTAACTCCTTATTTTCGATTTTTTTTCTGATCAGCGTTTCAATCAAGAGTTCCGGGTCTTTTAGCCTCGTTATCACCGAATGAACATTTTCCACGGCTCTCAGGCAGTCTGAAAAGTAATTCTCCAGCGCCCTGTATTGGGGCATCTCTTTCAGGTACGCTTCAAAAATATTGCCCAGTTGTTCCCACTTTAAGCCAGTCCGGTTGAATTCGGCTTCATCGAAATGATGATGATGCTTTTTTAAAAACGTCTTTTCGTCGCTCAAGAAATTCACGATCAAGCCCCCCCCCGTTAAGTCTATTTATTATTCAACTTATTACGACGTTATTTCATAAAGTTCCTCTTTTTTTTCTCCTGTTTCGCATAAATTTTACATCAAGGGAATTATTGTATATTGTGACACTCCCGGAGGAAACAGGGAAAAATGGGAAAACCAAAGCTACCACTAAAGTCTAGGAGCGCGCCTCGACTCGATAATCCGGCCACCCCAGTGGTGACCCGGCACGCAACCCGACACTAAACCGATCCTTTAGCTATCTTAATGGTTTTACATATTTGACAGGGACGAGTATGGCAGAGGCGTTTCATTAGCGCTGGGCCGGGGAATATCATGGGTGCCGGGCGCCCCTTGGGCGCGGCTCGGCGCGGCGCGGTGGTGGGGTGCACGGCGGGCGCGGGATTTACCCACCGAATTGAGTCGCTATTTATTGAAATGTGTGGTAAAGAGATTTGATTTGCCGGTCTCCCTCCTGGCATCACGTCCGGTATCATGTTTCTCGCCTGGGTATTTGCTAGATTCCCTGTTCCCCTGGATTAAAACCCTGGTCATGGAGTCGCGGCACTGCAGACAGAAGCTCCCGTTTGAAATGGGTTTTCCACAGCGCTCACAGGTGAGCAGGTTGATGTCATGCTGTTCGCATACGTTGATCAATCTGCCGCTTTTCAGCATCTTGATGATCTTATCTACGCTGACGCCTGTGGCCTCACTGATCTCAGGAATTCCAGCCCCGGGATTGTCCTTCAGGTAATTCACGATCGCCTCGGACTCGTTCTCCTCGTTTTTAAAGCACTCCGGGCACAGGTCATTAAAAACAAATTCGAAAATTCGACCGCATTCAGGGCAGTTGCGAATGCTCATAGCCTATCTCTCCAATATTAAATTTTGTATCAAGATAATACCACAATAACGATGTTTTGTAAATTAATTTGGGCATAAAGTCCTTGTAGGGCAGTTGCTCATTTTGCAAACCATGGTGGTTGGGATACCGGGTGCCCCCTGGGCGCGACGCCTCCGGCTGTGCCATCAGAGGATGAAAAAATGGAAAATGGCATCTGACCTCTTTTCACGGCAGGTTAGGATGCCTGGCGTGCCACCGACAATGATGTGTAGTAGGGCAACGCTTTTTCGTAGTCCTTGGCCGAGTTGTCCAGTTGCTGGCTCCGGTAATCACCCCCGGTCAGCAAGGCGTCGTAAAACTCAAAGATGGAGTTTGCCAGGTAGAGGGAGTTCTGCTGGGCATCCCCCATGGCCTGCCGGTGATTGGGGCTGACTTTTAGGAGAGAAAGCCTCCTCCTGCCGGAGGCTATTTTTTTGTACAGCGCCTCCACCCGGGGAATGAATCTGCCGTCCCGGTCCTGCTGCTTGTCCGCCAGGTATTCCTGGCGAATATCCGAATACTCGCTCATCACTTCCAAAAAGGTATCGTTCAGTTGCTTGATGGCGGCTATCTGTGTACTCTCCGGAGGCAGATCGGGACTTGCAGGCGATCCGGCCGGCGCGCCGGTTTGGAACTGGAGGCCCGGCGCCATTCTGCTGCCGGTCACGCACCCGATCGCCAACACCAGGATAAAAATGCCTGCTGCAGCCAATTTATTTCCCACCATATTCCCACCTTCTCTGCTGTATACTCCAGCGTGTCCCCCCTTTTTCTGCAGTATACTCCGTCGGAACAGGTTTTATCCTGGTCTGACTTCTTTTCAGGACAGGTACAGGCGGGCCAGGTGGAAAAAGAAGCCGGTGAAGTAATGCAGGCTGGCGATGTCGATTCGTTCGTCGGCGCCGTGAATTGTCAGCCGCAGTTCCGGGAGAAAGTCCGGGGCGAGCACTTCTGCTCCGTAGCACAGAAAGCCGGCCTGGCGCAGAAACCGAGAATCGGTGGCGCCTGTAGAGAGCATCGGCAGGCAGGTCACCTGTTGCCTGGAGCCGGCGCTGCCGCAGGTACGGATGATCGCCTCTTCGATGACCCGGTAGTAAGGTGTATCAGAGGAAGTGGATGAAGCCGGATGGAAAGTGGGCATGTCGATCTCGATCCGCTTGCCGGCGCACTGCTGCAGCTCGGCGAGCACGTAAGCACGGTCCTGGCCCGGCAGCACCCGGATGTCGGTTTCCACCTCGCACAGGTCAGGCACCACGTTGGTCTTGATGCCGCCGCGGATCACGTTCGGGGAAACGGTCAGGCGGGTCATCGCCTCCAGTGAGGCGGCAAAGCCCCTGTCGTCCCAGGTGGCCAGGAAGCGGTCCAGGTTCTGGGTGTTCAGGGGTTCCTGCCAGCCCCGGCGGTCTGCCAGCGTATTTAGCAGCAGGCGCACTTCAGGAATCAACACCACCTCCGGGCGGTAGTTCCCGATACGGGCCAGGGTGCGGGACATGGTGATGATGGCGTTGGATCCGAGGCTGGGTTGTGAGCCGTGGGCACTGGCGCCCCGCGCCCGGAGGGTGCTCCAGGCCAAGCCCTTCTCCCCGGTCTGAATGAAGTAGAAAGTCTCCTTGCCCAGGCGCAGCGGTTCCTCCGCCCCCTCATTGACCACAAAATCCGCGGCGATCCGGGAGCGATGGTTCCGGATCAGATACTGGATGCCGTTTCGGCCGCCCCTTTCCTCGTCGGCGGTGGCGGCGAAGATCAGTTTTCCTCTCAAGGGTGTGGCCCGGTGCACCCGGGCCAGGGAGAGCATCGCCGCCGCCTCTGCCGCCACCATGCCTTTGCAGTCCAGGGCGCCCCGGCCCCGGACGAATCCCTGCCGGATCTCCCCTGTGAAGGGATCGAAGCTCCAACCGCCACCTGGCGGGACCACGTCCAGGTGCGACAGTATCAGCAGGCGTGGCGCCGAGGGGTCGTCAGCGCCCAGGGAGGCCAGGAAGTTACCCCGCCCATTGGCGGACTCCAGTACCTCGCAATCAACACCGGCCTGGTTGAACAGCTCATACAGGAACAGCGCTGCCGGGGTCTCGTTTCCTGGCGGATTGGTAGTGTCGATCCTGATCAGCGAGGACAGGATCACCTCCGGGCTCACTGTCCCGGGCATTTCCGGCAGAATGTGAAAGGCCTCTTCTGGCATCTGATTCGTCCGGCACTCAACGGGAAAAAAGTAATCATAGTATAACACCCCGGCACTAATAAAACGCCTCGGCTAGCAACCAAACTGCTTTAATGCCGGGCAGCATCCTATGACCGAGGTAATCGGGGGTCAGTGGGTTTCACCTTCTGGCATGATTGAGTGCTGGGCTTCACCTCCGGTTTCTCATATTCTCCGGACGAGTTGCTGTTCCTGCCGGGATTTCCGACAAACCGGCCCATAAGTGCGCCATGCGGATGAGCACAGGCGATACGGCAAACTCATCAGAGTTAGCCATAAAATGACATATTAGGTCTATATATGACATATTTTTTTCATCCACAATTTAATCCACACTCGATCATAAGCAAATACAAGGTTATGAACAGTTTTATCCACATTATCCACAGGAAATTCACGATTTCGGGCCTTTCATCAAATCTTTTTTCGACATTCCAAATTAGAACATGCCGGGCTCATTTTTTTACCTCCGGGCCGCTGGAATCGGATTTTGGATTTGTGGCTTGTTCAACGAGTTCTTGGCTTCAGTGGGGGATTGCTTTTCCCCCACTGAAGCTTAGAGCCAGTTAATTAGGGGCGTAGCCGCTCTTATCCCACCGCTTCAGAAGCGGGGGCATTAGAGCGGGTAGTCATCGTGGGTTACCAGGTCGTGGACGGCCCGGGTCCGGCACCACCTTGATTATGAGCGGCACCCGGCGCGGAGGACATGGCGCGGCGAGGTGTGGCCGCGCGGCGGGGGAATAATTTGACAGCGATTCATTCTTGTGCTAACATGTTCTCACCCATAAGCCCCTTAAGTTCACGAGGTCTATGGCGTCCAAGGGGCGGGGATCAACAATCTAGGAGGATGCAGGGGTAATGCAGGGCAAAGTCAAGTGGTTCAACAAGGAGAAGGGCTATGGATTCATCGAATGCGATGACGGCGGCGATGTCTTTGTACACTACTCGGCTATTCAGGAAGAGGGCTTCAAGGCCCTGGTCGAAGGCCAGCGGGTGGAGTTCGAGATCACCCAGGGTACACGTGGTCCCCAGGCCACCAATGTTGTCAAGCTATAGAGGGTCTCAGAGAAAGATCGGGCTAATTTGCCACCTTGATTGTGAGCGTAGTGAACCGGGCACCCGCTTGCGGACGCGGCGCCGTGCCCTCTGGACATGGTGGAAACAGCAAATTGTCGCCCCGCGCGGGGCGTGGATCGAAACAAACAAACAGACAGACAAACGCTGCACGCCAACAGAACCCCCGTCGACGGAGGTTCTTTTGTCTGTGATCCGTCAATGTTTCGGCATTAAAGGATATTTTCCTGTAAAGGGGAATATTAAATAGATACATACAGAAAGGGGAGTGTCATGATGAAAATCACCATCCGGGGCAAGAACATCGAGATCACCGATGGCTTGAGGGATTACGTCGAGAAGAAACTGAGCAAGTTAAACCGCTACTTCGAACAGATCAATGAGGCACAGGTGACGGCCTTAACCGGGCGTGGAGGCTACATCGTGGAAGCTACAATTCCCCTTAACAGCTTTATCCTGCGGGCCGAGGAGATCAGCGACGAGAACCTGTATGCGGCAGTGGACCTGGTGGTCGAAAAGCTGGAGAAGCAGATCCAGAAGCACCGCACCAGGCTTTACCGGCGGTTCCGTAACCAGGGCCTGAAGAACCTGATCACCACCATGGGCGACGAGAACGGCGTGGGGATGCCGTCTGTGGTGCGCACCAAGCGGTTTGCCATCAAGCCGATGCAAGTGGAGGAGGCAATTTTACAGATGAGCCTGCTGGGGCACGACTTTTACGTCTTCAGCAACTCCGAGACGGAACAGGTCAACGTACTCTACCGGCGCAAGGATGGAAACTTCGGGCTGATCGAGCCGGAGTTCTAACCCAAGTGATGAGTGATGAGTGATGAGTGATGAGTGATGAGTCTAAAAAAAGACGTGCCAATTCTAATACCTTGAAAAGAAGCATGGTACAGTTGTGAGGCGTGAGTGGGCGCCTGCTTGCGGGCGCGGGAGGTTCTTGCTGGCATTGGCTCTGCCAATGCCTTCTCTTTTCTCATTTATCACTCATCACTTCCCATCTCGTACATCAATAAAACCTGGCACTCTTCTCTTGCGTGCGTCGAGGTGCTACAATTAAAATGCGATGAGCGATGAGTAATGAGTCAAAAAAGAAGCAGTGGTGAATACACTCATCACTCAGCACTCATCACTCATCACTTAAGGAAAGAGGGTGAGGGGATGCTGAACGCCCTGCGCAACCTGTTCGATGACAACGCCCGTGAGGTCAAGCGGCTACAGAAAACGGTTGATAACATAAACGAGTTTGAACCATACATCCGGAGTCTGTCCGATGACGAGTTGCAGGCCAAGACCCGGGAGTTCAAAGAACGCCTGGCGGATGGCGAGACCCTGGAGGATATCCTGCCGGAGGTTTTTGCCGTAGTTCGGGAGGCCTGCTGCCGCGTAGTGGGCCAGCGCCCCTTCGACGTGCAGTTGATGGGCGGTATTGTGCTGCACCAGGGCCGGATCGCCGAGATGAAGACCGGTGAAGGCAAGACCCTGGTGGCCACCATGCCGGCCTACCTGAACGCCCTGACCGGCAGGGGGGTTCACATCGTGACCGTGAACGACTACCTGGCCCGGCGGGACAGCGAGTGGATGGGCGGCATCTATCGCTTCCTCGGCCTCTCCGTCGGCCTGATCGTCCACGGGTTGGAGACCGGCGACCGCCTGCTGTCTTATGCAGCAGATATCACCTACGGAACCAACAACGAGTTCGGCTTCGACTACCTGCGGGACAACATGGTGATGCGGGCCGAGGATATGGTGCAACGGGACCTGCATTACGCCATCGTCGACGAGGTTGACAGCATCCTCATCGACGAGGCCCGCACGCCTCTGATCATTTCCGGACAGGCGGAGAAGCCGACCGATCTGTACCGGCAAATCGCCCGGATCGTACCCCGGCTGCAGGTAGAGAGGGACTACCAGGTGGACGAGAAGCTGCACACCGTGGCTATTACTGAGGAAGGCACCCATAGGGTGGAGCAGTTGCTGGGGGTGAACAACCTCTCGGATGAGATCAACCTGGAGCTGGCCCACCATGTCTACGCAGGGCTGCGCGCCCATTCCCTGATGAAGCGCGACCGGGACTACGTGGTCAAGGACGGCAAGGTGATCATCGTCGACGAGTTCACCGGGCGGTTGATGTTCGGGCGGCGCTACAGCGAGGGGCTGCACCAGGCGATCGAGGCCAAGGAAGGGGTCAGCATCGAGCGGGAGTCCCAGACCCTGGCCACCATCACCTTCCAGAACTACTTCCGGATGTTCGAGAAGCTTGCCGGCATGACCGGCACCGCCGCCACCGAGGAGGAGGAACTCCGGAAGATCTACGGCCTGGACGTGGTGGTGATTCCCACCAACAAGCCGATGATCCGCTACGATGCCTCGGACGTGATCTACCGCACCGAGCCGGGCAAGTTCAAGGCGGCGGTCGAGGAGATCGCCGGGGTGCACCAGACCGGTCAGCCGGCGCTGGTGGGCACCATCTCCATCGAGAAGTCGGAAGTGCTGAGCGGTCTGCTGAAGCGCCGGGGCGTCCCGCACCAGGTGCTGAACGCCAAGTTCCACGAGCAGGAGGCGAAGATCATCGCCCAGGCGGGACGTCTGGGGACGGTCACCCTGGCCACCAACATGGCCGGGCGCGGCACCGACATCGTTCTGGGGGGCAACCCGGAGTACCTCGCCCGGGAGGAGTTGCTGCGCCGGGGGTATGAATCCGAGGTGGTGGCCGAGGCAGCGGAGTTTGGCGTTCCCTCGACCCCGGAGGTGGCCGAGGCCCGGGAGGAGTACCGTCAGTTGGTAGAACGGTTCCGGAAGGAGACCGAGGCGGAGCACGAGCGGGTGGTGGCCCTGGGCGGGCTACACATCATCGGCACCGAGCGTCATGAGAGCCGGCGCATCGACAACCAGTTGCGCGGGCGTTGCGGACGCCAGGGCGACCCCGGCCTGTCACGGTTCTACGTCTCCCTGGAGGACGACCTGATGCGCCTGTTCGGCGCTGACAGTATCGCGGGCATCATGGACCGGCTGGGCATGGATGACTCCGTTCCCATCGAGCACAACCTGGTCTCCCGATCCATCGAAACCGCCCAGAAAAAGGTGGAGAGCCGCAACTTCGACGCCCGCAAGCACGTGTTGGACTACGACGACGTCATGAACCAGCAGCGGGAGGTGATCTACGGCCAGCGACACCGGGTGCTGCGGGGCGAGGAACTGCACGAGTCCCTGGAGGAGATGATCGACAGCGTGATCTCGGCCGCGGTCGCCCGCTTCACCGTCGAGGGCAAGTACCCGGAGGACTGGGACCTGGCGGGATTGATCGCTTACGGGGAGCAGGCTTTCCTGCCCCAGGGGGTACTGGCTGTGGAGGAACTGCAGTCCCTGGGCAGCCGGGAGGCGATCCGGGAGCGGCTGTCAGAGGATGCCAAGTCTTTCTGGCAGGCGCGTGAAGAGGAATTCGGCGGCAGTGACGCCATGCGCAATTTCGAACGGTTCATCCTGCTGCGGGTGGTGGACGAGAAGTGGATGGAGCACCTGGACGCCATGGACCAGTTGCGCCAGGGAATCGGCCTGCGTGCCTACGGCAACTCGGATCCCCTGGTGGAGTATAGGTTCGAGGCCTATAAAATGTTCCAGGAGATGATCACCAGCGTTCAGGAGGACGTGGGGCGCTGCCTGTTCAAGCTACGGCTGGTACAGGAGCAGCAGCCGGCGGTGCGGGTGCGCCAGGTGGTGGAGAACCGGGGGGATGACGAGGCGCCCGCCCAGCCGGTCAGAGTCAAACAGACTGTTGGCAGAAACGATCCCTGCCCTTGCGGGAGTGGAAAAAAGTATAAGCGCTGCTGCGGCAAAGATGCCTAAAGAAGTAATGAGTAACGAGTAATGAGTAACGAGTAACTAGGATTGAGGATTGAGTATTGAGTGGGAGGACAGAGAAATTCGAGGACTATGTCTAACATTGCGGAAGGATTCGAAAACTCATCACTCATCACTCATCACTCTGGGGAGGTGGAGCCTATGGTTTTGGCTGAAGTGAAAAGAGAGGTCGAAAGGTCGAAAAAACGGCTCGAAGAATTGAGGGTTTCTCTTTGACGTAGCCCGGAAGCAGGAGCGCCTGGCCGGGATAGATGCCCGGGCAGCGGCGCCGGACTTCTGGTCAGACCCGGCCCAGGCCGGTCGTGTGCTTCAGGAGGCTGCCCAGTTCAAGGATGAGATCGACCTCTACCGCAACATGGAAAAGGATTTGGGAAATGCCGAGGTCCTGCTGGAGCTGTACGCGGAGTCCGGGGATGCCGGTCTCGGGGCAGAGCTGGAGGATAGCATCGGCATGCTGACAGGCGCCCTGGACCGCTGGGAGCAGGAGAACCTCTTCAGCGGCCCCCATGACCGCCGGAACGCCCTGATCTCCCTGCATGCGGGGGCGGGCGGCACCGAGGCCCAGGACTGGGTGGAGATGCTGTTCCGGATGTATGGGCGCTGGGCCCAGGAGCATGACTGCAAGGTGGAAGTGCTCGATCTGCTGCCCGGTGATGAGGCCGGGATCAAGAGCATCACCGCCCTGATCGCTGGACACATGGCCTACGGCAACCTGAAGGCGGAGCGGGGCGTGCACAGGCTGGTGCGCATCTCTCCCTTCGATGCCTCCGGGCGGCGCCATACCTCCTTTGCGTCGGTGGACGTGATCCCGGAGGTGGAGGAGGATGCGGAGGTGGGGATCGATCCCGATGACCTGCGGATCGATACCTACCGGGCCAGCGGACACGGCGGCCAGCACGTCAATAAGACAGATTCTGCGGTGCGCATCACCCACCTGCCCACCAACACCGTGGTGCAGTGCCAGAGCGAGCGCTCCCAACTGGCCAATCGCCTCCGGGCGATGAAGATACTGCGCTCGCGCCTGAATGAACTGAAGATGAGGGAGCAGGAGGAGAGGATGGCCGGCCTGCGCGGCGAGCAGCGCGAGATCGCCTGGGGCAGCCAGATCCGCTCCTACACCTTCGAGCCCTACACCCTGGTCAAGGACCACCGCACCGGCGTGGAGATCGGCAATGTCCAGGCGGTCATGAACGGGGCGATCGACCCCTTCATCGAGGCCTTTCTGAGAAATGGGAAGCGGGAAGTGTGAAATGAAGACCTTGGCGGAACCAATGATTTGAGAGGTGAAAAGCGAATCACACATCTCAACTAATCACCAAAGAAGTCTCCCGCTTCTATAAGCGGGAGATGAATTTGGCAGAAGCTTTTGGTTCCAAATTCAGTGGGGGAGCACAGGAGCCGAGGCGAAGCCTCGAGCCGGCGGACCCCCACTGAATCACCGAGCAAAGCGAGTTCGTTGCCCCGCAGAATTTTTAGCGGGGTTTTCATTTTGGGCAGGAGGGCGAGGTGACGGGGGCCCGGCGGCTAAAGAGAAGTTGTGGGGTGAAATTTGGATTTTTGTGCCACACTATGCGGGAAGGGGTGTCAGCCGGTGCCATACCGCAGGGTGGGACAATTACTGCCAAAAAAACGGCTGTTTGCCTGGATCGGCATTACCGCCGGATCACTATTTGTCGCCCTGGCCCTCGACATGTTCCTGGTGCCCAACCGGATCGCTGCCGGCGGGGTCACCGGACTGGCGACCATCTTCTTTTATGTTTTAAGGATTCCCATCAGTTGGACGATCATGGCGATGAACATCATCCTGCTCTTTTTGTCCCACCGGGAGTTGGGGCTGCGGCTGGTGATCCGCAGCCTTTACGGAGCGGCAGTCACCTCGGTGTTTGTGGAGTTGCTGCAATACCGGGTCCCGGTCGCGACTCACGACCTCCTGCTGGCGTCCATTTTCGGTGGGATCATCGCCGGCCTGGGAACGGGGATCGTCCTGCGGTCGGGGGGGACTACCGGGGGCACCGACCTGGTGGCGCGCCTGGTGCACAAGTTCCTGCCCATAACCCTGGGGCAGGCACTGCTAGGGGCTGATTCGGTGGTGATCATCATGGCCGGCATCTTTTTCAACGCCGAGCTGGCTCTCTATGCCCTGCTCGGCCTGCTGGCCACCAGCAAGGTAATCGACCTGGTGCAGGAGGGACTCAGCTTTGCCAAGGCGGCTTTCATCATCACCGGGCGCAGCGAGGAGGTGGCCAGGGCGATTTTCCAGGACCTCGGCCGGGGGGTGACCGCCCTCGCCGGCCAGGGGATGTACACCGGCGAGCCGCGCCCGGTATTGATCAGCGTGGTGGCCAAGACCGAGGAGAGCCACCTCAAGGACGTCGTTTACGGGGTGGATGCCAATGCCTTTGTGTTTTTCACCGATGCTCACGAGGTGCTGGGGAACTTCATAGCAAGGCCAACGCTTATCAGGAAAAGGGATCCGGCGTACAAGGAAATGAGAAGGTAGTACATGGCGCCGCCGGGCGCGGCGTGGAGCACCCAACGGAGTGTTGAAACGAAGATTCTCTTTCTTAGCAGGAACGATCCATGCGAGGATAGAAGTAATAGCCACTAAAACTGTTGCCATAAGAACAGTCAGTATCTGAACAGCAGAGTTCATTCCACAGCCGGAGCGCTGACTGCGGAAATTTAAGGGGGAGGCATCGTCATGGAAGTGCGGGACGACCTGTTGGAGGAACTGCGCCGGAGGGCGCGGGAGATCCGCTGCGACCTGGTGCGGATGCTGGCGGCGGCTGGCTCCGGCCACAGCGGGGGCAGCCTGTCAGCGGTAGAGATCGTCACCGTCCTGTATTGGCATGTGCTGCGGATCAGGCCCGAGGAACCGGCCTGGCCTGACCGGGACCGCTTTGTGCTGAGCAAGGGGCATGCGGCGCCGGTGCTGTATGCTGCCCTGGCGGAGCGCGGTTTTTTCCCTGCAGAAGAACTGCAGACCTTGCGCAAACTGGGCAGCCGGCTCCAGGGCCACCCGGACCTGCGCAATGTCCCGGGGGTAGAGGCCTCCACCGGGTCTCTCGGACAGGGCCTCTCGGTCGGCCTGGGCATGGCCCTGGCAGGCCGGCTCGACCGGCGCTCCTACCGGGTGTACGTGCTGTTGGGGGACGGCGAGTGCGAAGAGGGCCAGGTCTGGGAGGCGGCCATGGCAGCCGCTCACTACCACGCCGGCAACCTGACGGCGATTATCGACAATAACGGGCTGCAGATCGACGGCCCGGTGGCAGAAGTGCTGTCGCCCCTGCCACTACCCGAGAAGTGGCGGGCCTTCGGCTGGGAGGTGACAGAGGTGGACGGCCATGACCTGAAAGCCCTGTTGCAGGCTTTCGATTGGGCAGCAGGCGCCAATGACAGGCGGCCCAAGATGATCGTCGCCCACACCGTCAAGGGCAAGGGGGTCTCTTTCATGGAGAACCAGGTGGACTGGCACGGCAAGGCGCCCACATCGGAGCAGGCCACCTGTGCTCTGAAAGAATTGGAAGATGGATGGCAGAAACTGGCAAAAGCCGGGGGTTTGGAGGAGGGGGTAGCAAGATGAGCAGTCAGCAAAGCCGGGAACCGGTCGCCACCAGGGACGCTTACGGGCAGGTCCTGGTAGAGTTGGGCGGGCGCATTCCGGAGCTGGTGGTGCTGGACGCCGACCTCTCCAAGTCCACCAAGACCGGCGATTTTGCCAAGGCCTATCCGGACCGCTTTTTTGACATGGGGATTGCCGAACAGAACCTGATGGGTACTGCCGCCGGCCTGGCCCTGGCCGGGAAGATTCCCTGCGCCAGCACCTTTGCCGTTTTCGCCACCGGGCGCGCCTTCGACCAGATCCGCAACACCATCGCCTACCCCGGCCTGAACGTGAAGATCGTGGCCACCCACGCCGGGATCACCGTAGGGGAGGACGGGGCTTCCCACCAGGCGATCGAGGACATCGCCCTGATGCGGGTGCTGCCCGGGATGACCGTGATCGTGCCGGCGGATGCCACCGAGACCAAAAAGGCGGTGGAGGCGGCGGTGGCTATGAAGGGGCCCGTCTACATCCGTCTCGGGCGCACGGCGGTACCCGTGCTGTTCGGCGAGGACCACCGGTTCCAGATCGGCAAGGCGGTGATCCTGAGGCAGGGCGCCGACGCGGTGATTTTTGCCGCCGGAATTATGGTGTCCGAGGCCCTGCAGGCTGCGGAGCAGCTTGCTGGAAGAGGCGTGAGCGTGGCGGTGGTCGACGTCCACACCGTCAAACCCCTGGACCTGGAACTGGTCGTGGAGATGGCGCGCAGGACGGGAGCGGTGGTTACCGCCGAGGAGCACTCCATTTACGGCGGGCTGGGGAGCGCCGTGGCCGAGGTTCTGGGTGAGCGCTGCCCGGTGCCGGTGTTGCGCCTGGGGGTCAGGGACCGCTTCGGCGAATCCGGCAAACCGGCGGAGTTGATGGAGGCTTTCGGTTTGACGGCGCCTCACATCACCCGGGCGGTGGAGCAAGTGCGCCTCCGGTCCGGTCGATAACAATTCTTCTCAGGAAGAAAAAAGAAAGCGAAAAAAAAGGAAAAAAGTAATTTGTGTCGAAACAATTCCTTGACAGAAGGGGTTGTTTTTTCTTTATTCAGACAGTGCGCGCGCCTGCCGGCCTGCGGCTGTGAGCATCATGATGGGCTGAAAGAACTACTCTAAAAATGAGAGAAGGACATTGCGCCCTATATCCCCATAGCTGAAGCCAAGAACTCGTTGAACCGAGGTGAGACGGGTGATCCAATTCTTCAATGTTTCCAAATTCTATGATGGCGTCAAGGCGCTGGTGGGCGCCACGCTCCAGATCGAGAGAGGCGAATTTGTCTTCCTGGTGGGGCCGAGCGGCGCCGGAAAGACCACCCTGCTAAGGATGATCTGGCGTGAGGAAGTCCCCACCAGAGGCCAGGTCTACGTTTGCGGGCGCAGCATTACCAGGATAAAGCATAGCGAGATTCCCGCCCTGCGCCGCCAGATCGGGATGGTCTTCCAGGACTTCCGGCTGCTGCAGGAGCGCACGGCTTACGAGAACGTGGCCTTTGCCATGCAGGTGATCGGCTCGGGACGGGCGGAGATCAGGCGGCGGGTACCGGAGGTCCTGGAGCAGATGGGCTTGAAGGATGTGGCCGGCATATTCCCGAGGCAGCTTTCCGGCGGCGAACAGCAGCGCGTAGCCATTGCCAGGGCGCTGGTCAACAAACCGGCCCTGCTGATCGCCGACGAGCCGACCGGAAACCTGGACCGGGATACCGCCTGGGAGATCATCAACTGCCTACAGGAGATCAACAACCAGGGAACCACCGTGGTGATCGCCACCCACGCCCGGGAGATCGTGGACACCCTGCGCCAGCGGGTGATCGCCCTGGAAAATGGCAGAGTGGTGCGGGATGAGTGCGAGGGTGCATATGCCAATGCTACCTAAAACCTGTGGCTATATTTTACAGGAGTCCCTCCGCTCCTTGAAACGAAATGGGTGGTTGAATTTTGCGGCGGCGGGGACGACTGCCGTATCTCTTTTTATCCTGGGCTTCGCCATCCTGCTGGTGATCAACACCAACTTCATCGCCGGTTCGTGGGAGTCCAACGTGGAGATCATGACCTACCTGAACGACGGGGTTACAGGGGATGCGATCACCGCCCTGCGCGCCCAGATCCTGGCCATACCCGAGGTCAAGGACGTGCAATTCGTCTCCAAGGACGAGGCCCTGGCCACCCTTGAGCAGCAATTCGGCCAGAACGGGCAACTGCAGGAGAGCCTGGGGGGGTCGAATCCCCTGCCTGACGCCTTCAAGGTGAGCACCACGGACCCCCGGGAGGTGGCCGGGGTGGCGTACCTGCTCGGCCGCATGCCAGGGGTGGACCAGGTGCGCTACGGCCAGGAAGTGGTGGATAAGTTGTTAGAGCTCACTTACTGGATGCGCCTGGTGGGACTGGCCATCGTGGGCATGATCGGGCTCTGCTCCATCTTCCTGATCGCCACCACCATCCGCCTGACCATGTTCGCCCGGCGGCGGGAGATCGGGATCATGAAGTTGGTGGGGGCCACAGACTGGTACGTGCGCTGGCCGTTCCTGCTGGAGGGGATCATCCTGGGCGCCGGCGGGGCATTGATAGCCATCGCCGTGCTCTTCTTCTCGTACAGCACCCTGGCTCCAAAGATCATGGAGGCGCTGCCCTTCTTGCCGCTGATGAACAGCAGCCTGGTGTTGCTGCAACTGTTTGCAGGGCTCTTGGCGGCTGGTGTCGGCCTGGGTGTCATCGGCAGCCTGATCTCCGTACACAGCTACCTCCAAACTTAGTGGTTGACAATTGGTCGTTAGTCGTTGGTTGCGCGTGGAGGGGAGAATACGTTGAGGTGGACCAAGATCACCCTGGGCCTGCTCCTGGCGGTGCTGATGTCAACGATGGCTTTGTGGCCCGGTTGGGCGGCAGGGACTGATGATAAACAGAGCCAGCTTAACCAGGTCAATCAGAAGATCGAACAGGAGAAGGCGCAGCTCGAGCAGAAGGAAAAGCAGAAACAGGCAGTGACGCAGCAGTTGTATCAGGTCGATCAGGGTATAACACAGACCCGGGACGAGTTGGATACCCTGAACGGCAACCAGATACTGCTGCAGACACGCATCAACAATACCCAGCAGGACATGCAAACGACTCAGGCCAGCCTCGATGACCGGACGCGCATCTTCGACCAACGCCTCAGGGATATCTATATCGACGGCAACGTCTCCTACCTGGATGTGCTGTTCAAGGCCACCAACCTGGACGACTTTCTGACCCGCTTCGACCTGTTGCAGCGGATCGCCGAACAGGATATCTCGCTGATGAAGCAGATCACTGCCATGCGCGACCAGCTCGTCCAAAACAAGAAGGATCTGGAGGGTCAGCAGGCGCAGTTGGGCGTAGTTCAGCAACAGACTCTAGCCAAGCAAGCCACCCTGACAGCGAGCAGCCAGCAAAAGAAACAGTTGGTGTCCCAGATCCAGGCCCAGATGGGCATCTTGCAGCATAACGTGGACGAGGATGAGGCCTACTCCCAGCAACTCACCCAGATCATCCAGGGGTTAACGAACAAGAACGCCCCGCCCCAGGGCACCGGACACTTCATCTGGCCGGTAAAGGGGCCCATCACCTCTCCCTTCGGCATGCGCATCAATCCGATCACACACCAATACTCGGGGCATACGGGGATCGACATCGGCGTTCCCTATGGCACTCCTATCGCCGCCGCCGACGGCGGCACCGTGATCTTCGCCGGCTGGAACGTCGCCTACGGCAATATGACCGTCATCGACCACGGCGGCGGCCTCTCCACCATGTACGCCCACCAGTCGAAGCAACTGGTGGCCGTGGGGGATCATGTAACCCAGGGCCAGATCATCGGCTATATCGGCACTACCGGGTGGAGCACCGGGCCGCACCTGCACTTCGAGATCCGGGTGAACGGCGTCCCGAAAAACCCTATGTTGTACCTCCCGTAAAGGCATATCGATAAGATAACAAGCCGGGGGTAAGCCCGGATGCGGCGGAAAGCACGCCTGCATGTCGAGGTCAAGCCCCGGCAGGAAAAAGATCAGAGCGTGGAGTGAGTTCGATCAGGACCGATAGACTTCTCGTTTTTCCTAACTGCTATCTTTGTCCTGCTTTTTGCTGCCGCTGCCCAAGCCCATGAAGCGGGCAGCCGAACTTCTTAAAGATTGACGGCCAGCTCTCCGGCTACTATACTACCTATATTTTTATTTATAGGAGTTAGCAGGAAAACTGTCAGGGTATGTCGAAGTTGTCAAATAGCTATAGTAGTTAAGCAGAAAGGACTACATGATGAGGTCGACGATCTATTCTAATGCACTGTCTTTTTGCTTGTGCCTGGTTCTTGGCTGTATTTTTTTTAGCGCTACCGGCAACTTGGCTTACGCTGACAATGTGACAGTAAGCGGGGGCCAGCAGACTGCCGCAAGCGTGGAGCAAGCCCTTTACGCCTGCAATGTGCAGTTGTGGGTAGCTAGCGATACCGTCAATGTGCGTTCGGGCCCCGGCACGAGCAACCAGAAAGTCGGACAGGTGCATCTGGGAGAGATCGTCCAGGCAAAAGCAAAGAGCGATGACAACTGGTATCAGATCGATTTCCACGGAGAGACGGGGTGGATTGCGGGTTGGCTAGTTCAGGTCTACCAACCGTCAGCGGATGCCTCCCGGGGGTTGGCGCCTGGTATAATCAGCGTTGCCGAGCGTTTTTTGGGCAGCCCCTACCGTTATGGGGCGAGCGGGCCTTATAGTTTCGATTGCTCCGGTTATACGCGCTACGTTTTTTCCCTGCTCGGGATCAACCTACCGCACACCGCCAACGGCCAGGCCCAGGTAGGTGAAAGGGTGACGTCTCTATCCCCGGGCGACCTGGTATTCTTCGGGAGCAACGGTTATATGGATCACGTCGGGATCTACATAGGCAACAACTCTTTCATCAGTGCCGCAAACTACTGGTCTGGTGTCACTGTCTCCTCACTCAGCGATTTCAGACCCCGGTATGCCGAGGCGCGTAGGATCATCTAAAAAAGTGATGAGTAACGAGTAATGAGTAATGAGTAATTGCTCATTTTATGCCGCGTTCGCTTTGGCGAGCATCCGTCTTTCAGCGGAAACTCGAATGCCGACGATAATGCGTCCTGTCTCTTTTCCCAGGTTTTTCAACACTCAATGTCTGTAATGAGTAATACTGTAACGATACCCTTTACTTAAAACTGATCCTTCGGCTAGTTGATTCCGCCTGTTCCCAACTGTAAAAGGTCGCTCGCCGGAATGCAGCTAGCCTCTTTGTAGTGAGTTGTTGCTTTTGTTTTTCCACTCATCACTCATAACTCATAACTGATGCGTTTCACTTCCTGCCTCACCGTCCAGAAGAGGCAGTTTTCTTCCGATGGCATGAAGTGATTGCCGGTTTGCTCGAAGTTCACGGCGTAGCAGCCTCCGCCGCATCTCTGAAAACAGTGCCTGCAGTGCTGCGGTTGCCGGTCGCCGGCGTTCCGGAAAGGCTCAAGCAGCCTGGCATCGATGCCCTCGTTCACGTTGCCGATGATCCATCGCCCGGCCTCATCCTCCAATCCCAGCAGCTTCGAGCAGGGGCTCACGCTGCCATCAGGCGCCACCGCCAGCGAGGTCCTGCCGGCCCGGCAGCCCCAGCCGCCGTATTCATCCACCTGTTCGAACTCCTCGATGAACAATGGCACACCCCGTTTTTTCCATTCGTAATACTCGTGGAGTATGGCCACCAGGTTGAGGCCGTACTTTTCTATCTGCTTCTTGCTCCATTGCGTGGGGCCATGGGCGGGGCCGATGATCAGGTTGTACAGACCTAGATCCACGAGTTGTCTGAAGTCATCTCTCATGGTGTCCAGGGCTTCGGCGCTGACAGTCATTCTGGCGCCCAACTGCGGTTGGTGCTTTTTCATCAGTGGTATCAGGTCAACGATTTTATGCCAGGTACCCGCGCCGCTTTTGGTCAGGCGATACCGGTCATGGCTCTCGGGCCCCCCGTCTATGCTGAGAAGGATATGGATCTTGTGCCTGGCAAAAAACTTCAGGGCCTCCTCATCGATCAGGGTGCCATTGGTGGTGATCGCCCAGTTGACGTACCGGTTGCGCCTCCGGGCAGCCTCCATGGCGTAGGGTACTATTTGCTCGATCAGCGCCAGTTCCAGCAAGGGTTCGCCACCGATCAAAGTTATGGTGACCGCTGGAACTGCTGCCCGATCCAGCAGCAGGTCGATCGCCTTTCTGGCGGTGGCGCCAGTCAGGCG
This sequence comes from Thermacetogeniaceae bacterium, assembly GCA_050013155.1. Taxonomy (GTDB): domain Bacteria; phylum Bacillota; class DSM-12270; order Thermacetogeniales; family Thermacetogeniaceae; genus Palsa-1188. The sequence goes on from JBEKFU010000005.1 coordinate 44,237, forward strand.
ATCGTGGGCGCTTTTCCTGCGCACGAAACAATATTGGCAGGCCAGGTTGCAGTTGAAGGTCAGGTTCAATTCCATGGCTGTCAGATAGAGCTTGCTCATGCTCAGTTCATTAGCTACGATGCCTGCCAGCTTTCTGGCTTCACCAGGGCTGATCAGAAATTTACCTGTTAAAATTTCAGCAAGAGCCAGGGGGGAGTACCCTGGATTGGCGCCGGTGTACTCCCCGATAAAGTCGCTGATCTGGTTGATCCAGTCGATCCTGCTTGTTATTTCCATGACATTATTCTTCTGTAGCTTGGTCATTCACGGTCTGGCCGTCCGTTTCGGCCTGGCTGTCCTTCGCCGGGTCCGGTGCTTGCTGGGGCGTCCCCTCCGGCGCCTGGTCGCCGTAACCGAACGGGTAGAAGCAGGGATAGGCGAAGCGTTCGAAGCAGGGATAGGCGAAAAGTTCGAAGCAAGAGGAGCCGAATCGCTCGAAGCAATGGTGTCCGAAAAACCGCTCGAAGCAGTGGTGTGCGAAAAACCGCTCATAGCAAGGATCTGAGGATGGACCCGGGGAAGGCGTATCAGACCTGAACGGATGGTAACATGCCCCGGCAAACCGCTCGTAACAGGGGTTGGCGTGCGGATGATAACAGGGATGGGCAAACCGCTCATAACACGGATCCGTGGCAGGTTCCGGGGAAGGCGCAAAAGGCATGAACGGATGGTAACACGCTCCGGCAAACCGCTCGTAACATGGCTGTGCGAATGCTTCGTAACAGGGATGGGCGTGTGGCTGGTAACAGGGATGGGCAAACCGCTCATCGCAAGGATCCGGGTCTGGTACATCAGAGATGTACGGCTGGTAACAGGACGAAGCAAACGGCGCGTAACACGCCTGCGTGAACGCCGTGGCACAATACGAAGTGAACGCCGTGGAGCATTGGGTGAAGAACGGCGTGGAGCAGGACGAAGTAAACGGCTGAGCGCATTGCATATAAAATGGCTGGTAGCACGCGGAATACGTCTGATAGCATGGCCGGGTATATGCTTGATAGCATGGACGAGCATACGTCTGATAGCACGGACGAGCATACGCCTGGCGGCACGGCGGAGCGCCAAAGGGCTTGGGGCACGGGCGAGGCTGACCGGCATACGCCTGGCGGCACGGCGGAGCGCCAAAAGGCTGATGGCATGGCTGGACGCCGAACGGCTGAGCACACGGCTGGGCAAATGTCTGATCGGGTTCGGGGAGGTTGGCGCCATCCTCGGCAGTCCTCAGTCTATAGGCGATATCCTTCATATTCTCTTCAGTCAGAGAACGCATCAGGTTTTCCCAGACAACCTGGATCGCTGAAATAGGAATGACGCAGACTCCCTCATCAGTTTCCAGATGGACAGTTTGCTGGTTGACCGCGGCGACAGCGCCGGCGATCTGTTTCCCTGAAGCCAGCTCGACAACTATTTTTTTGCCTTTGTAATTCTTCAGTTGTTCGTACACTTTATCTCACCCTTTCTGGTTAATTCCACCTCTCCACCATCTCCATTATATGTAAACATACATTTTATGTGACTCGTCCGGCGCGGGGCGGATGATCGAAAGGCCGGATAGTCCTGTGCGCTACCCGGCCGGGCCATATCCCCCAGGTTGAAGGTTGGCGCCGGGCGCCTGCCATGGCAGGCGCCTCCTGACTAACACCCCAGGTAGGTGGAATAGACGAGCGATGCCGTCCCGGAAGCACTGGGGTTGATCTCGGAGACCAAAGCGTTCATGGGTCCTGACAACCTGGGCTGGAAGGCCCCGGAAGTGACAGGAAAATCATAAGACTCTGTGCGGCCTGCCACGAAGGTATTCCCGGATTTATCAACGGCAACGCCATTTCCCGCCTCAGATCCGGAACCCCCCAGGTAGGTGGAATAGGCGAGTGAGGATTTTCCCGATCTGCTGGTGTTGATCTGCGATATAAAAGCGTTGGAACCACCGGAATGGATGCTCTTCAGCATGGATTGAAAGGCGCTCGCAGTGACCGGAAAGTCCTTTGAGTAGGTGAATCCTGTCACGTAGGCATTGCCGGCCGTATCGACAGCGATGCCGTGCCCCTCGTCACAGGTAGTTCCTCCCAGGTAGGTGGAGTAGACGAGGGATCTTGCTCCATTGGCGCCGGTGTTGAGCTTGGCAACAAAAGCGTTGGTGCCGCCCAGGACGCTCTTCAGCGCCGTTTGAAAGGCGCCGGAAGTGACCGGAAAGTCGCTTGACCGGGTGAATCCTGTCACGTAGGCATTGTTGGACGCATCGACGGCGATGCTGTATCCCTGGTCAAAGAGGCTCCCTCCCAGGTAGGTGGAGTAGGTAAGGGCGGCTGTGCCTGTCGTGCCGGTGCTGATCTTGGATACAAAAGCGTTGGCGCCGCCGTGAATGCTGTTTAGGGTGGGTTGAAAGGCACCGGAGGTGACCGGAAAATCCTTTGAAAATGTGAACCCTGTCAAGTAGATGGCGCCGGAAGAATCGACGGCGATCCCATAACCCTCGTCGAAACTGCTCCCTCCCAGGTAGGTGGAGTAGGCAAGGGCGGCTGTGCCTGTTGCGCCGGTGTTGATGACGGATAAGAAGGCGTTTTTGATGCCGTTCAGTTTGCCCTGAAACGCCCCGGCGGTGGCGGGGAAGTCCGGGGATCCGGTGAAACCGGTCACGTAGGCGTTGCCGTTGTTATCGACTGCAATGCCAAAGCCCACGTCCAGGACGCCCCCTCCCAGGTAGGTGGAGTAGACGAGGGCGGCTTCGCCTGTCGCGCCGGTGTTAAGCACTGATACGAAGGCGTTCTTGAAGCCATTCAATTTGATCTGAAACGCCTCGGACGTGACGGGAAAGTCGGGAGATTCGGTGACACCGGTCACGTAGATCATGCCCTTTTTATCGACTGCAATGCCAAAGCCCACGTCCAGGACGCTCCCCCCCAGGTAGGTGGAGTAGACGAGGGCGGCTGTGCCTTTCGCGCCGGTGTTAATCACGGATACGAAGGCGTTCTTGAACCCCTTGCGCTCGGCCTGAAACGCTCCGGGGGTGACGGGAAAGCCGGGAGATTCGGTGAAACCGGTCACGTAGGCGTTGCCGGCACTATCGATTGCAATGTCGAGGCCCGAATCAATGTCCCCTCTTTTCGGGTAGGGGGGAAAGCCCAGGCTCGGATCGATTACCAGGGTGTAGCCGGGGCTGTAGTTGTCACTCACTCTGAAACTACACCGGTTTTCCCCGGACTCGCTCTTTGTGATCACGAAATTGCTGGCCAGGGGCACCTTGTTACCGTCGATTAACTGGTAACTGACCGGCCTTTTGTCTGTCATGACACCGAACGGAGTTGGAATCAGGATATTCCCATCCTTGTCCAATACCAGTTCATCTACACCGGAGTAGCCCAGGCTGATGCTTTTGATGTCAGCTCCGGGATGTACAACGAACTCGTACTTGAGTTCTCCCCCCTGCTCCCTGAAGACCAGGTCGATCTCCGGCCAGAGATTGCGATAGATGACCTCTTCATAGGTGGGAATGCCCGTGCGCCACCTATCGGAGTCTGCGCCAAGAAAGTAGTTCACTTTGGCGATACCCGGGACACGTCCTTCCGGGATGGTGGGGTTGGCGCCTACGAACCTCAGGTAGAGGGCAAACCCCTTGACCGTCTGCTCCTCTTCATCAAGATCAGCTTCTGCAAAAACCACCTCTTCGGGCGTGAAGAAGATCTTCCGCCTTGCGCTCTCTGCATAGTAAGATACCTTGGGGTGGGCCTGTCCGCAATTGGGAATAAAAACCAGGGACAACCCTTTAAAAATATCCATGGCATGTAATTTGGCAGCTTGGGGGATTACTCCGTCAAAAGGACAATACTGCGCTTTATCGCTATCCATGAAAGCACCTCCTCGATAGCGCTCTTTGTACGGACACCATTTCTGGTGCATGGCACTGTTTACCAGATGACTACCCGCTCTAATGCCCCCGCTTCTCCTCCGCATCCGGGCTTACAGCCCGGCCTGAAGAATGCGGAGTACATGAAGCGGTGGGATAAGAGCGACTACGTCACTGGATTAACGATTTCTATGCTTCAGTGGGGGAAAGCAAGCCCCCACTGAAGCCAAGAACTTGTTGAACCATAGGGGACATTCCCCGAAGAGGTGTGTCCCCATTCCTTATCTGTCTATATTATTTGAGTGACCGGGTTTTTGTTACTGTGTGCAGGCGTGCTGTTCACCTGAAGCATCCATGCCCGAATGGCCTGGCAGGGCTGTCCGTTCGATAGAAGAGAGGACGGGGTTGGCCGTCCTCTCCCACTCGATTGCTATTAGATTGATTTTGCAAGGTTTTGAAATTCTTGTGTCACAAGGGCTTTATGGTTTATAATAATTTGGTAGGTTATTTCATATAGTGGGAATGATAGGAGGCAGCGACTGTTGCCTCTTAGACTGCGGAGGTGGATGCCCTGGAACGGCGTTGGGTAAAGCCAGTGATTGTGGGCGTGATCATTGCCTGTATCGCGGCCGGATTGGGCGGCCTTTTCTTTTGGGCGGGCGCAACGGGGGTGGACAACCTGGTCAAGACCTACTTCCTGATCCGGACCCAGGCGCTGGCTCCGGCGCCGGTATCGACACTGATGGAGGGCGCCATCAAGGGGATGGTGGACTCCCTCGGCGACCCCTACTCGGTCTACCTGGACAAGGATGACTACCGGGAGTTGAACGTCCAGATCGAGGGCTCCTTCGGGGGCATCGGGGTGGAGTTCGACATGGACAAGGACAGGCATCTGGTGATCGAATCCGTCCTGCCCGGGACGCCTGCAAGCGGGGCCGGCCTCCAGAGCGGCGATATCATCGTCCAGATCGACGCCCAGGACGCCACCCAGATGTCCACGGTCGACGCCGCCAAGCTTCTCCGGGGCGATGTTGGCACCACCGTTACCATCAAGGTCTGGCGGCAGCAGGATAACAAGTATCACACCGTCACCATGAAGCGGGAGCAGATCTCGGTCCCCTCGGCGACCGGAGAAATCCTGCCGGGTTACCCGGAGATCGCCTACATCCAGGTGACCACCTTCAACCAGGCCAGCACCCTGCCGCAGTTGTCGCAGGCGTTTGCCAGCCTGGATCAGAAGGGATACCGCGCCCTCGTCCTTGACCTGAGGGATAACCCCGGCGGTGATTTACAGACAGCGGTGGAGGTGGCCGGCTATTTTGTCCCACCGGGGCCGGTGGTGCGCATTGTAAACCGGAGCGGGACCGAGGATGTACTGCGCTCCAGCCGGACCCAGAAGTATCTGCAGGTGCCCCTGGTGGTACTGGTCAACGGGGGCAGCGCCAGCGCTTCGGAGATCGTGGCCGGTGCCATCAAAGACACCGGCAGCGGGACGCTGATCGGGACCAGGACATTCGGCAAGGGCGTGGTGCAGACCGTCTTCAACCTCGGCGGCCAGGTGGGTGTGAAGCTGACCACGGACAAGTACCTGACACCGAAGGGGATCGACATCAACAAGAAGGGGATCGATCCGGATATAGTGGTCAATCAGCCGGCGGGCAGCAAGTCGGACCTGCAACTGGCAAAGGCGGTCCAGGTGCTGCTGGAGAAGATCGGCCAGGCGCCGAAACAGGCGGCGTAAGCAAAGTTCTTAGCTTCAGAGGGAGCCCCTCTCGATGTTGGAAGCCTGATGTTCGATTAGAGGGAAATTGCTATTGCTCCGCAAGCTTCGCAATTTGATTCGCAATTTTCTTCGAAGTTCGATGTGCGAAGCTCGATGTTCGATTGGCCTTTCTCCTTCGAACCTCGAACCTCGAACCTCGAACCTCGAGAATAGGGAGGTCTGGCGATGGGCTTTCCCTGGGGCGCCGTTCTTCCGCAGATTGTCACGGTCTTTCTGCAAGCGCTGCTGCAACCCTTCTTCTGGATCGTCATCGTGCTGATCTGGTTGCTCTACCAGCGGATGCAAAAGACCAGGGAGGCGCTGTTCGGGGCGCGCGACTCCACCCTGCGCCTCGTGCTCACGGCCCTGGGCTTCGGGATTGCCGGCGGGCTGCTGGGCAGCGTTCTGATCGTGGTGCTGGGGATCTCCATCAACGACCTCGGCATCATCTATCTCTGGGTGCTGGCCGTGCTGTTGATGATGGTCAACCCGCGCTTTCTGTGCTTCTCTTACGCCGGCGGCATCCTCGCCCTGGTCTCCCTGCTCACGGGCTATCCGAAACTGAACATCCCGGCCCTGATGGGCCTGGTAGCGGTACTGCACCTGGTTGAGAGCGCCCTGATCCTGGGCAGCGGCCACAGCGATCCGCTCCCGGTCTATGTGCGCAACCGCTTCGGTCGGATAGTGGGCGCCTTCAATCTGCAGAAGTTCTGGCCGGTCCCCCTGGCTATCATTGCAGCGATGACTATCGGGCAGCAGGTGCCGGCGGGAGGCATCGAGATGCCGGGTTGGTGGCCGTTGCTGGGCACACTGGGGGCGCTGCCGGCCGGGGCCGTACTGGGCATCCTTCCGGTGGTGGCCGCCCTGGGCTACGGGGAGTTGGCTGTCACCTGCCTGCCGCGGGAGCGGGTCAAGCTCACCTCGCTGCACCTGGCCGTGTTCAGCCTGGTGCTGCTGGGGCTGGCGGTCCTGGCCGCCCATGTCCCCCAGACGGCGGTGCTGGCCGCCCTGTTCGCCCCCCTCGGCCACGAGGTGGTCATCCACGTAGGGCAACGCTCGGAGCTGCAGGGGCAACCACGGTTTATCCCGCCCGCTCGCGGGGTGATGGTGCTGGACGTGCGCAAGGCCTCGCCGTCTCATGAGGCAGGGTTGCGTTCCGGGGACGTGATCCTGAGGATTGGCGACATTCCTGTGAATTCCCGGGCTGAACTGACCTACGCCCTGAGCCTCTCCGGCCCCTCATTCGAGGTCGAATACCAGCAGGAGCCCGGCGGTCTGCGAAGAGCCCGGGCTGCCGTGGACCAGAACGCCCCCCCGGATCTGGCCGGGCACTTCGGGGTGATGACCGTTCCGGAACCCGGCGACCTGCCAACGGTGGACATCACCATAGACGGCCCCCTGCAAAGAATCGCCCGCCGCCTGTTTGGCGCCAGAGCCCGGTAACCTCATAGTTTCAAGAGGCACCACGGCACCTGGGCCACCGGTATCCCTCCGACGGTTGTATCGTCGTTGAACATCAGGTAATTATCGTTTGCCGTGAGCGCCCCTTTCCTTTATAGAATCTTGCCGCGGCGGCTGCTGGATGCAATGTCTGAAATCAGTCCCCATGAAATAAGGTGTGGAAAAATGATATAATTGGGGTGGAAACCCCGGCTTATCACGTTGCTGCGGGCATTATGCGGGAAAGGTGCTTTTTTATGGATAATTTTCAGCTCAAGTCTGCTTTTCAACCGACCGGCGACCAGCCCGGGGCGATCGCCGAGCTGACCGCGGGCGTCAGGGAGGGCTTGCCCACCCAGACCCTGCTGGGGGTCACCGGGTCCGGCAAGACCTTCACCGTGGCCGGAGTGATCCAGGAGGTGCAGCGCCCGACCCTGGTGATCGCCCACAACAAGACCCTGGCCGCCCAGCTCTGCGGCGAGTTCCGGGAGTTTTTCCCGGACAGCGCCGTCGAATACTTCGTCAGCTACTACGACTATTACCAGCCTGAGGCCTACGTGCCCCAGACCGATACCTACATCGAGAAGGACTCCTCCCTGAACGAGGAGATCGACAAGCTGCGCCACTCAGCCACCGCCTCCATCTTCGAGCGCCGGGACACCATCATCGTGGCCAGCGTCTCCTGTATCTACGGCCTGGGCTCGCCGGTAGCCTACCGGGACATGATGCTGTCCCTGCGCCAGGGGATGAGGGTCGACCGGGACAGCGTGCTGGCCAAGTTGATAGACATCCAGTACACCCGGAACGACTACGACTTCGCCCGCGGCCGTTTCCGGGTGCGGGGGGACGTGCTGGAGATCTTTCCGGCCTCCTTCAGCGAGAGGGCGCTGCGGGTGGAGTTCTTCGGCGACGAGATCGAGCGCATCTTGGAGATCGACACCCTGACCGGGGAGATGCTGGCCCGGCGCCTGCATGCCGTGGTCTTCCCGGCGTCCCACTACGTGACGCCCCGTAGCGAGATGGAGCGCGCCATCGCCGGAATCGAGGCGGAGTTGGAAGAGCGCCTGCAGGAACTGCGGGGCGGGGAGAAGCTGCTGGAAGCCCAGCGCCTGGAGCAGCGCACCCGCTACGACCTGGAGATGATGCGGGAGGTGGGCGCCTGCAAGGGGATCGAGAACTACTCCCGCCACCTGACCGGGCGCAAGCCCGGGGAGCCGCCCTACTGCCTGCTGGACTTCTTTCCCCAGGACCTGCTGGTGGTGATCGACGAGTCCCACCAGACCATCCCCCAACTGAACGCCATGTACGCCGGGGACTACTCCCGGAAGCGCACCCTGGTGGACTACGGCTTCCGGCTGCCCTCGGCGCTGGACAACCGCCCGCTGCGCTTCGACGAGTTCGTGGCCAGGGTGCCCCAGATCATCTTCGTCTCGGCCACGCCCGGGGACTACGAGTTGTCCCGGCGCCGCCAGGTGGTGGAGCAGATCGTCCGCCCCACCGGGCTGATCGACCCGGAGGTGGAGGTGCGCCCGGCCACCGGCCAGGTGGACGACCTGGTGGAGGAGATCCGGCTGCGGGTGGAAAAGCGGCAGCGGGTGCTGGTCACCACCCTGACCAAGCGCATGGCCGAGGACCTGACCGACTACCTGAGCGAACTGGACATCAGGGTGCGCTACCTGCATTCGGAGATCAACACCCTGGAGCGCATGGAGATATTGAGAGACCTGCGCCTGGGGGTGTTCGACGTACTGGTGGGGATCAACCTGCTGCGTGAGGGCCTCGACCTGCCCGAGGTCTCCCTGGTGGCGATCCTGGACGCCGACAAGGAAGGCTTCCTGCGGTCGGAGCGCTCCCTGATCCAGACCAGCGGGCGGGCGTCCCGGAACCTGGACGGCAAGGTGATCATGTACGCCGACACCGTCACCGGCTCCATGCAGCGGGCGATCGACGAGACCAACCGCCGGCGCCGCATCCAGATGGAGTATAACCGGCGCTACAATATCACGCCCCGCTCCATCCAGAAGGCGGTTCGGGGGGGGCTGGAGATCACCCTGCCGGTGGCGGCGGAGAGCGGAGAGACTTACAGCGCCAAGAGTGTCAAGAAGATGGATAAACCGGAACTGGAAAAGATGATCGCCCGGTTGGAGCAGGAGATGCGCCAGGCGGCGCGCGACCTGGCCTTCGAGCGGGCGGCCGAGGTGCGGGATATGATCATCGAACTCCGCAAGGAGATCATCAATAAAAAAGTGATGAGTAAAAAAGTGATGAGTAACGAGTCAAAAAGAATAACAACTCAGCCCTCTCGTCTGAAGATGAAAAGCAGTATTCATCGTAAATAGTCTTCGGCTAGTTGCATCCCATTTGCTCCCGTGAAGTAATAGGTCGTTCACCGGAATGCAGCCAGCCTCTCATAAATTCGCTTACAGGCGACGCCAAGGCTCTGCGAATGAATAACCGAGCAGATACCTTAAAGAAGAAGAAGCGAATGAGTATACTCATCACTCATAACTCGTTACTCGTTACTGGAGGTTTTTATGGCCAGGCAGTCATCAAGAAAATCGAAAAAAGAGATCCGCTTCCCGGCACGGGACAAGATCGTCATCCGGGGGGCGCGCGTCCATAACCTGAAGAATATCGACGTGGAGATCCCTCGCAACAAGCTGGTGGTGATCACCGGGTTGTCCGGCTCCGGCAAGTCCTCGCTGGCCTTCGACACCATCTATGCCGAGGGGCAGCGCCGCTACGTGGAGTCGCTCTCGGCCTATGCCCGGCAGTTCCTGGGGGTGGCCGACAAGCCGGACGTGGACTACATCGAGGGGCTGTCCCCGGCCATCTCCATCGACCAGAAGGCGGGCAGCCGCAACCCCCGCTCCACCGTGGGCACGGTGACGGAGATCTATGACTACCTGCGCCTGCTCTTCGCCCGCATCGGCAGGCCGCACTGTCCCCAGTGCGGGCGCCCGGTGCGGCAGCAGACCGTCTCTCAGATGGTCGACCAGGTGATGGTCCATCCGGAGGGGACGAGGGTGCAGATCCTGGCGCCGCTGGTGCGGGGCAAGAAGGGGGAGCACCTGAAGCTGCTGTCCGATGTGCAGCGCAAGGGGTTCGTGCGCGTCCGGGTCAACGGGGAGATCCGGGAACTTGGCGAGGAGATTGTCCTTGACCGGAACCGCAAGCATGACATCGAGGTGGTGGTCGACCGCCTGGTGGTGCGCCCGGGGCTGGAGAGCCGCCTGGCGGATTCCCTGGAAACCGCCCTGGAACTGGGCGGGGGCACGGTGATCATCTTAGTGCAGGGCGGCAGAACGCCGGCGACCGGGGGCGAGGGTACCCGACCGGCGGCGCCGGAAGGAACAGGGGGCACCCAGGCGGGGGAGCCGGAAAAAGCAGAAGATGCTCAACCGGCAGCACCGGAAGGAACAGCGGGCACCCGGTTGGTGGAGCTTGAGGGAGCGGAAGAGGCCCGGCTGGCGGCGCTGGAAGGGGTGGAGGACGCCCGGGCGGCGAGGCCGGACGGGGCAGAAGATAACCAACCGGCGGGGCCGGAGGGGGCGCCGGGGGAGACCGGTCAGGCACGGGAGGCGGGGGAGGAGTACACCTTCAGCCAGAATTTCGCCTGCCCGGAGTGCGGCATCAGCCTGGCGGAGATCGAACCGCGGCTCTTCTCCTTCAACAGTCCCTTCGGGGCCTGCAAGGAGTGCTCAGGCCTGGGCTACCGCCTGGAGGTGGACGAGTCGCTGGTGGTCAACCCGGACCTGCCGGTGAGAGCGGGGGCGCTGATCCCCTGGACGCGCACGCCGCAGCATTACTACCCGCAACTGGTGCAGGCAGTCCTGGAGCACTACGGCTGTTCCTGGGACGCCCGCTTCCGGGACCTGCCGGCAGATGTCCAGCACACACTCCTCTACGGCACGACGGAGCGCATCCGTTTCCGCTACCGGGACAGTTATGGCCAGGTCAAGTCCTGGTATGCCGCCTACGAGGGAGTCATTCCCCACCTTGCCCGCCGCCACCGGGAGACCGAGTCGGAAGAGGCGCGTGAGGATATCAGCGAATTCATGACCTCGCGCCCCTGCCCGGCCTGCCGGGGGGCCAGGTTGAAGCCGGAGGCCCTGGCGGTGCGGGTGGGTGAAAATAATATCCACGAAGTGACTGGATTGACGATCAGGGATGCTGCCGTCTTTTTTAAAAACCTGTCACTGACCTCCCGGGAGCAGCAGATCGCCCGGCAGGTGCTGAAAGAGATCGACAACCGCCTGGGATTCCTGGTCAATGTCGGGTTGGACTACCTGACCCTGGACCGCCCGGCCGGCACCCTGGCCGGGGGCGAGGCCCAACGGATCCGCCTGGCCACCCAGATCGGGTCGGGGCTGGTGGGGGTTCTCTATATCCTGGACGAACCTACTATCGGTCTGCATCCCCGGGACAACGGCAGGCTGATCAAGACCCTGATGGACCTGCGGGATCTGGGCAATACCCTGATCGTGGTGGAGCACGACGAGGAGATGATGCTGAGCGCCGATGAGATCATCGATATCGGCCCGGGGGCCGGGGTGCACGGAGGGGAGATCGTCACCCAGGGCACCCTGGAGGAGATCGTCAGGGCGCCCGAATCCATCACCGGTCAGTACCTGAGCGGCAAGCTGGAGATCCCCGTGCCCGGCGCCCGGCGGCGCCAGGACGGCCGGTGGCTGGAGGTCTATGGAGCGCAAGAGTTCAACCTGAAAGACATCGACGTGGCCATCCCTCTCGGCCTGTTCGTCTGCATCACCGGGGTTTCCGGCTCCGGCAAGAGCACCCTGCTGGAGGAGATCATCTACAAGGCCCTCGCCCGGGAGTTGAACGGGGCACGGGCGCACCCCGGCGCCTTCCGGAGCCTAAACGGCCTGAAACACCTGGACAAGGTGATCGAGATCGACCAGTCCCCCATCGGGCGCACGCCCCGCTCCAACCCGGCCACCTACACCGGGGCGTTTGACGGCATCCGGGAACTGTTCACCCTGACCCCGGAGGCCAGGATGCGCGGCTACAAGCCAGGGCGCTTCAGTTTCAACGTGCGGGGCGGACGCTGCGAGGCCTGCCGGGGCGACGGGATCATCAAGATCGAGATGCACTTCCTGCCGGACGTCTACGTTTCCTGCGACGAGTGCAAGGGCAGCCGCTACAACCGGGAGACCCTGGAGGTCAGGTACAAGGGCAAGAGCATCGCCGACGTCCTGAACATGACGGTCAGCGAGGCGGTGGAGTTCTTTCAGCATATCCCCAAGGTGAGCCGCAAGCTGGAGACTTTGAACGATGTCGGCCTGGGCTATATCAAGCTCGGCCAGCCCGCCACCACCCTGTCCGGCGGCGAGGCCCAGCGGGTGAAGCTGGCGACGGAGCTGTCCCGGCGCAGCAACGGGCGCACCCTGTACATTTTGGACGAGCCGACCACCGGACTCCACAAGGACGACATCAAGCGGCTGCTGCAGATCCTCGACCGCCTGGTGGAGGCGGGGAACACCGTGGTGGTCATCGAGCACAACCTGGACGTGGTCAAGACCGCCGACTATATCATCGACCTCGGCCCCGAGGGCGGTGAACTGGGCGGGCGCCTGGTCGCCTCCGGCACCCCCGAGGAGATCGCCGCCCATCCCTCGTCATATACCGGGCAGTATTTGAAGCAGGTGCTCCAGAAACCGGCGCCCGCGTTCAAGCAAGCGGTTCTGTCGCGTACCTGACCACGGAAGGCATCAGGTATTATGACTCATCACCAAACAGAGCCATGATGTCCCTTCTGCCGTGCAATATACATAAAACACTTTTATCACAGATGACTACCCGCTCTAATACCCCCGCTTCTCTGAAGCGGTGGGATAAGAGCGGCTACGTCACTGTATTAACGAGTTCTAAGCTTCAGTGGGGGGAAGGCAATCCCCCACTGAAGCCAAGAACTTGTTGAACAGCAAGCTTTGATAGCATCGACCGGGAAGAGTGGTGATGGGGCCATCCCTGCTGAAGCCAAAGCAGACGAGCGGGAACGGAAGATCCAGGAGTTGAAGCAGGACCTCGACCTGACGCCGGAGCGCCCGGGTGTCTACCTGTTCCGCAACCGGGCCGGGGTCGTGATCTACGTGGGCAAGGCGATCTCCCTGCGCAACCGCCTGCGTTCTTACTTCCAGGCGAAGGGGCAGCCTGAGAAGACCCAGCGGCTGGTCACCGAGGCCGCCCGGTTCGAGTACCTGGTGACCGATTCCGAAGTGGAGGCCCTGGTGCTGGAGTGCAACCTGATCAAGGAGTACCGCCCCAAATTCAACGTCAACCTTAAGGACGACAAGTCCTATCCCTACCTGAGAGTGACGGCGGAGCAGTTCCCCCGGGTCATGGTCACCAGGAATCTGGTGCGGGACGGCTCCCGCTACTTCGGTCCCTACCCGGACGTGGGGGCGGTCAGGGAGACGGTGGGATTCCTGCGCAAGCTGTTCCCGTTCCGCTCCTGCCCCGGCCAGGACCTGGCCCCCCGCAGCCGCCCCTGCCTCAACGCCCAGATCAGGCAGTGCCTGGGGCCCTGCGCCGGGCGGGTTTCCCCTGAGGGCTACCAGGAGATGATCGAGAACCTGGTGCAATTCCTGGAGGGGAAGACCCGGGACGTGGAGAAGAGTCTGGCTGCCCGGATGGATGAAGCCTCCCGGACAATGGACTTCGAGCGGGCGGCGCGTTTCCGTAACCAGTTGGCGGCCCTGCGGACCTTCCGTGAGCAGCAGCGGGTCGCCCAGGCCTCCGGGAGCGATGAGGACGTCCTAGCTGTCGGCGCCTTTTTGGACGAGGTCTGCGTGCTGATCCTGAGGGTCCGGGGCGGCAAGCTGGTGGCGGAGGAGAACTACTTCCTGGCGGGGGCCGAGGAGTTGCAGCCCGGCGAGGTCCTGGCCTCCTTCATCAAACAGTATTACCACGCCGGTCGGGAGATCCCGCCGGCCCTGCTGGTCAGCACCCCACTGCCGGAGTCGGACCTGCTGGGCGAGTGGCTCAGCCGGCTGCGGGGCAGGAAGGCGGCCATCCGCACGCCCAGCCGGGGAGCCGGGCGCAAGTTGCTGCAGATGGCCGTGGATAACGCCCACCTCTATGCGGAGCGGCGCCATCAGCAGGCCCTGAGAACCAGGGAGAAGGGGCGCACCCTGGTGTTCGAGCTGCAGCAGGCGCTCGGGTTGGCTAAGCCGCCGCGGCGCCTGGAGTGCATGGACATCTCCCACTTTGCGGGCCAGGACACGGTGGGCTCGCTGGTGCGCTTCACCGACGGGCGGCCGGACACCGGGGGATACCGGCGCTACAAGCTGCACAACGTCATTCCCGGCGATGACTACGCCGCCCTGCAAGAGGTGACGCGGCGGCGTATCGCCCGGGCCGGGAGGGATACCCTGCCCGACCTGCTGGTGATCGACGGCGGCAGGGGACAGTTACACGCCATTCTGGAGGTGCTAGGGGAGACCGGTGGCGGGGGGATGGAAGTGGCGTCCCTGGCCAAGGAGGAGGAGCAGGTGTTCCTGCCGGGACGCCTGGAACCTTTGAACCTGCCCCGGAATAACGCCGGCCTGCACTTGCTGCAGCAGGCCAGAGACGAGGCGCACCGCTTCGCCCACGCCTACCAGGAGAAACTGCGGCGGGAGAAGGCCGGAGCCACCGCCCTGGCCGAAGTGCCGGGCATCGGCAAGAAGCGGCAGCGGGTGTTGCTGAAACAGTTCGGCTCTCTGGCCCGGCTGCGTTCGGCCAGCCTGGAGGAGTTGGCGGCAGTGCCTGGGATGAACAGGAAGGTGGCCGCCGCCCTGTACGACTTCCTACATGACTCCGGAGCGTGAAAAAACTGACTTCTAAGATGCTGAGGATGAGACCTGTGGAAAGTTACAAGTTGGTAGCCATAGACCTTGACGATACACTGCTGCGGAGCGACTTGACTGTCTCTGAGCATACCGTGGCTGTGCTGCGGCAGGTGCGGGACCTGGGGGTGGCGGTGACCATCTCCACGGGACGGATGTTCAGTTCGGCCCGGCCCTTCGCCGAGCAACTCGAATTCGACGTGCCCCTGATCACTTACGGGGGCGCCCTGGTCAAGAACGCCGGCTCCGGGGAGGTGCTGTATAACCGCCCGCTGGAACCGGAGGTGGCCCGGCGGGTGATCCGGTTTGCCCGGGAACGTAAGGTCCAGGTTAATTTCTACCTTCTTAACGGGGAAGATGATGAGTTATACGCCGAATTGACGACCTACTGGGGTGAGAACTACGGCCGGTTTTCCAGGGTGCTGTTTAACCGGGTGCCGGATCTGGAAGCCCTGTTGGAGCGCGGCAATCCCCTGAAGCTGCTGTTGATCGATGAGGAGCCGGCGGTCGACCGCTGGCTGTTGGAGTTGCGGGGGCAGTTAGGCGAGCAGGCGCATTTTGCCAAGTCCAAGCCCCGTTTTTTAGAGGTGGATCATCCGGAAGCCACCAAGGGCCGGGCGCTGCAGGAACTGGCCGCCTGGCTGCAGGTGGAGCGCAGCCAGGTGCTGGCGATCGGGGATAGCTACAACGATATCGAGATGCTGGAGTTCGCCGGCCTGGGGATCGCCGTGGCCAACGCTCCGCCGGAGGTGCGAAGGCGGGCCGGCCACGTCACTGCCTCGAACGACAAGGACGGGGTTGCGCAGGCCCTGGAGCGGTTCGTGCTGGGCGCTACGGGTCTTTAGTCAGCTCTGCAATTATTCATTCCAGACGCTCGGAGTCGATGCCATATAGAGAAAGTCCTTGCAGACATCAATTCTATTGTTCCAAACGACTTTAGAGTCGATAGTTTTATCTTTCTCCCATGCTAAGTTGCCATGTTCGTCTATAAAGACTTCCCTAAACCTATCATCATCTTTTAGTATTTCAAAAACACCAAAAAGGTGATCTGACATATCAAATACTTTAATCTCGCCATTATCAAACACCATAGTTAAAATGTAACCGCTACCTGGTCTTACCTTAACTATTTTCCGAGTACCAGTCGAAAAATATTGTTTGACTGTTTGATCCGGTATTACATTAGCCAAGCCGACACCCCCTATTTTAACATAACACCGAAGAAGTCTCCCGCTTCTACAAGCGGGAGATGAATTCGGCAGCTTAGCTTGTATTCTAATTCAGTGGGGGTGCAGACCCCCACTGAATCCCCGAGCGAAGCGTTTTTGAACATGCGAGGGAATTAACTGGTTATAAAGGAGCAATTATCGTGGATTATGTCCTGGCTGTCGACCTGGGCGGAACCAAGATCTATTCCGCCCTGGTCGGCCCCGGCGACCTGATAGTTAGGAGAGATGTGCGCCCGACGGAAGCGGAACTCGGCCAGGAGCGGGTACTCGACAATATCATGGCGGGGATCGGAGCGGTGACGCCGCAGGATGCCCTGCATGGCGGCAAGATTCTCGGACTGGGCATCGGCGCTCCGGGGCCGCTGGACCCGTGCACCGGCAAGGTCTGCTATGCCCCCAACCTGTGCTGGCGGGACTACAACCTGAGGGACGTCCTGCAAGAGCGGCTGGGGATTCCCGTCTTCCTGGAGAATGACGCCAACCTGGCAGCCCTGGGGGAGCACCTCTACGGGGCCGGGCAGGGCAACAACGACATGGTCTTCATCACTGTCAGCACCGGCATCGGGGGTGGCCTGATCCTCAGGGGGGAGATCTATGACGGGGCCTTCGGCGGCGCCGGCGAGATCGGTCACCTGTCGGTGGTCCCGGACGGGCCAGCCTGCTCCTGCGGCGGACAGGGCTGCCTGGAGGCATTGGCCTCGGGGTGGGCGATCAGGCGTCAGGCCCAGAACCTGATAGCGACTGGTCAGGGCCGCCGCATCCTGGCTGCAGCAGGTGGCGACGTCGAGGCGGTGGGATGCCCGGCAATCATCCAGGCGGCCCACGACGGCGACCCTGAGGCGCGGGAATTGCTGGCGTCGGCGGGGCGCTACCTGGGGCAGGCAATCGGGAACATCGCCAACCTGCTCAACCCGTCGCTATTCCTCATCGGCGGGGGGGTGGCCACCGCAGCCGGACGGCTGCTGCTGGAGGCGGCCGAGGCCGCTGCGGGGCAGCGGGTTTTTCCCGCTCTGCGCTGCTTCTTAAAAATAGTCCCCGCCAGCCTGAGGGCGAGAGCCGGGGTGTTGGGGGCGGCAGCCTATGCCCACCTAAGCTTGAAAGGAGTCAGGAGTCAGAATGAGAGAACGATAGAATGATTTCTCGTTTCGAAGAATTCTGAATTCTCCCGTGCGCCGCATTCTTTCAAGCCGGGCGTAAGCCCGGATGCGGTGGACTGCTGAATTCTGAATACCTTTAAAAAAAGGGGGTTGCCCGAGTGAGTCAGAATCAGGATCGGAAATCAGATCTGGATGACAGGAGTTTCATTTCAGAGAGGGACCCGGATGGGATGCTGGAGACGCTGGCCGGCCTGCCGGACCAGTGCGAGAAGGCGCTGAAACTGGGTCAGGATGCCGCCCTGCCCAATCTTCCCGGAGAGTTGCGGCAGGTGGTGTTGGCCGGTCTGGGCGGCTCTGCCATCGGCGGCGATCTGCTGCGGGTGATGGTGGCCCGGCAGGCCCGGGTGCCCTTTGCGGTCTGCCGTGATTACAGCCTGCCGGCCTATGTGGATCGACAGACCCTGGTCTTTCTGACCAGCTACTCGGGCAACACCGAGGAGACCATCAGCGCCTACCGGGCGGCAGGCGGGAGGGACGCCGTGCGCATTGCCGTGACTACGGGCGGTCGATTGGCCGAAATGGCGTCCGGCGACGGGGTACCGGTGCTCCGGGTGCCCCAGGGATTGCCTCCCCGCTCCGCCATCGGCTACCTGTTCCTGCCGGTACTGGTATTGCTGGAGCGCCTGGGCGTGATCGGGCATCAGGAGGGCTACGGCGAGCTCCTGGCAGTGCTACGCTCCCACCGGGAGGAGTTTGACCCCTCCGCGCCGGTGTCGCGCAACCGGGCCAAGGACCTGGCCCTGCGCCTGCACGGCAAAATTCCGGTCATCTACGGGGCGTCCGGCACCACCGAGGTGGTGGCCGCCCGCTGGAAGGGACAGTGCAACGAGAACGCCAAGTGTCTCGCTTACTGGAATGTCTATCCGGAGCTGAACCACAACGAACTGGTCGGCTTCGAGGCGCCCCCGGATCTGCTTCGCTCCCTGTTTCTGATCCACTTGCGGGACGCCACGGACCATCCCCGCGTCCAGACCCGGATGGAGATCGTCAAGAGGCTGCTGGCGGAAAGGGTTGGTGGCTTGGCCGAATTCAGCGGCCAGGGCGAAACCCTGCTGGCCCGGTTGTTCTCGCTGATCTACCTGGGCGACTTCACCAGCGTCTACCTATCGTTGCTCTATGGGATCAACCCCAAGCAGGTGCAGGTGATCGACTACCTGAAGCAGGAACTGGCGAAAATCTGAAGTCAGAGGGGGATGGGGAGGAAAAATGGAGGAAACGAGACCGATCCGCCTGGTTATCGTCACCGGATTATCCGGCGCTGGTAAGACCCAGGCGACCAGGTGCCTGGAGGACCTGGGCTTTTTCTGCGTCGATAACCTGCCACCCAAGCTGATCCCCAAGATCACCGAGCTCTGCCAGCAATCAGGGGAACGGGTGCGGCGGGTGGCCCTGGTGATCGACGTGCGCGGCGGGCTGTTCTTTGATGCCCTGAGCGAAGAGTTGAACAACTTCCAGCAGCAGGGGATCAGGTACGAGATCCTGTTCCTGGAGGCCTCGGACGAGGTCCTGGTGCGGCGCTACAAGGAATCTCGGCGGCAGCACCCATTGGGAGAGGATATCTCCGTGCTGGAGGCGATCCGGGCCGAGCGCGAGCGGCTGCGGGAATTCCGGGGCAAGGCCAGCATCATTTTGGACACCACCGGCATGAGCGCCCGTGATTTGAAGGAGAACCTGACCCAACTCTTCGGCAAACCGGAGAAGGACAGCCTCTCTGTCACCCTGCTCTCGTTCGGCTACAAGTACGGCATTCCCATGGACGCTGACCTGGTGTTCGATGTGCGCTTCCTGCCCAACCCCAACTACGTGGAGGACCTGAAGCACCTGACCGGGCTTGACCAGGCGGTAGTGGAGTACATTTTCAGCGACAATGTAACCAAGCGCTTCATGCGCCGTTTTTACGGGCTGCTCCGTTTCCTGCTGCCCTGCTACGTACAGGAGGGTAAGAGCCACCTGGTGGTAGGGATCGGGTGCACCGGCGGGCAGCACCGCTCGGTGGCGGTGGCCGAACGTCTGGCCCATTTGCTGAAGCGCGGCTACCAGGTCAACCTGCACCACCGGGACATTCCCCGCACCGGGGCGGTGAAGCTGGCGTGAACATGGCGGAGATGCTGCGGTGGTTGGGCCAGCAGTACCGTCACCAGTCCCTGAAGCGCGGGCCGCGGATCGTGGCCATCGGGGGTGGTACCGGGCTTCCGGTGCTGCTGCGCGGCCTCAAACAACATACGGAAAACCTCACCGCCATCGTCACAGTGGCTGATGACGGCGGCAGTTCCGGGCGGCTGCGGGGGGAGTTCGGCATCCTGCCGCCGGGGGACATCCGCAACTGCCTGGTGGCCCTGGCGGAGACCGAGACCCTGATGGACCGGTTATTCCACTATCGCTTTGGTCAAGGTGAGGGACTGGCCGGCCACAACCTGGGCAACCTGCTGCTGACGGCTCTGACCGATATCGCCGGGGACTTCCAGACCGCCATCCAGGAGGCCAGCAAGGTCTTGAAGGTGCGCGGGCTGGTGCTTCCCTCCACCCTGAAACAGGTAATCCTCCACGCCGAACTGAGGAATGGAACAGTGATCAGTGGCGAGAGCAGGATCTCTCAGGCCCAGGAGCCGATCAGGCGGGTATTCCTGACTCCTGAAGAGTGCGCCCCGGTGCCCGAAGCCCTGGAGGCGATTGCTGCCGCCGACCTGATCCTGTTGGGGCCCGGCAGCCTGTACACCAGTGTGCTGCCGATTCTGCTGGTGGGAGAGATCGTTGCTGCGATCAAGCGGTCTCCGGCCTTGAAGTGCTACCTTTGCAATATCATGACTCAGCCGGGGGAGACTACAGGGTTCAAGGCCTCGGACCACCTGCGGGCGATCTACGATCACGCCGGGCGGGGCTGGATCGACTATGTCCTGGTCAACACCAGAAGGATTAACCCGGAAAAACAGGAGAAGTACGCCCGGCAAGGGGCATTCCCGGTGCTGGTTGATGACCAGCCCCTGTACCGGATGGGGGTCCGGCTGATCAGGGCGGACGTGCTGGAGGACGGCGAACTGGCGCGCCATGACCCCCAGAAACTGTCCCTGGCGATCATGAACGTATTGGGAAAAAGGCGCCGCCCTCCCTCCCATGTCTGAAACCGGGGGCTTCCGGCGGTGTATCACTTTGGCGGTGAAGCTGATGGCCAAGGAGCCATCCTTTTGTGTTCAAGTTAAAAATGAGGTAGCCCACCAGGCCGAGGCCCGCTCCTGCTGCCTGCGGGCTGAACTGGCGGCCTGCGCCCGCACCCTGGGCAGCATGAGGATCGCAAGCGGCGCTGCCGGGTCCAGCACGCCCGCGCCCGGAGGGCGCCCGCAGGATCCGGCAGCGCCGCTTGCGAGCGCGGGCGCGGCGCTGTTGTTCACCAGTGAGAACCCTGTAGTGGCCCGCCGGATTTTCAAGCTGGCCCGGCAGTTGGGCTGGCAGGCGGACATCCTGGTGCGGCTCTGCACCAGGCCACGCCAGAGGCGCCTGTTTGTGGTGCAGACGCCCCTCCGGCAGCAGGGTCTCTTTCTGCTGCAGGAATTGGGGCTGGCAGACCGTAAGGGCCGGCTCAAGGACCGGCTGGAAGGGCGATTGCTGGACCGGAACTGCTGCCGCCGGGCCTACCTGCGGGGCTGCTTCCTGGGCGGCGGTTTCCTGAATCAGCCCGGCCACGGCTACCACCTGGAATTCGTCTTTGAAAACAGTGAGGCGGCGGAGGAACTGAAGGAGATCCTGACCCAGTTCGGACTGAACCCGAGCCGCCGGAAACGGAAGGAGAACTGCCTGGTCTACCTCAAGGAGGCGGACCGGGTAGGGGAGTTCCTGCGGCTGGTCGGGGCGACCCAGGGGGTGCTGGCCTTCGAGAACGGCCGCATCATGAAAGATATGCGCAACCAGGTCAACCGCCTGGTCAACTGCGAGACCGCCAACGTGGGCAAAGCAGTAGATGCCGGACTAAGCCAGGTAGAGATGATCGGCCAGATCCAGCGCCGGGCCGGGTTGGAATCGCTGTCGCCCCAGTTGCGGGCGCTAGCCCTGCTGCGCCTGTCTCATCCGGAGGCTAGCCTGCAAGAGCTGGGCCGGCTGCTCGACCCACCCCTGGGCAAATCCGGTGTCAACCACCGCTTTCGCCAGTTGCGCCTGATTGCCGGGCAACTGAGAAGTGAGAAGCGAGCGGGTGCCCGCTTGCGGGCGCGGAAGTGTGAATACTAAGGCATTGGCAGGCTCCGAGCTTCGCTCGGGCTGAAAGCACGCCTGCACGTCAGCTCCGCCAATGCCATCGAAAATCTCACCTCCTCCGCATCCGGGCTTACAGCCCGGCCTGAAGAATGCGGAGTACATAACCTCTCACATCCCACATCTCAATCGGAGGTATTGCAACTTGATCTGGAGGTTCTTGCGCAAGTATTTTGTTACCGGCATTTTGGTGTTGCTGCCGCTGATCATCACTGCATACATCGTGGTCTTCGCCTTTAACCTGGTGGACACCAGGCTGAGAAACCTGATCTGGACCTACACCCACTACAGAATACCGGGTGCGGGGTTATTGACGTTTCTCCTGCTGTGCTTCCTGGCCGGGGTGTTCACGCAGAACGTGGTGGGCAGGAATCTCTTGAAGTGGGGTGAGGCCGTCCTGCGCCGTATCCCCGTGATTAACAGCATCTATTCGGCCAGCAAGCAAGTGATGGAGGTGTTTGCCTCAGGCCGCAATGAGGCGTTCCAGAAAGTGGTGCTGGTGGAATTCCCGCGGCGCGGCTGTTTCATGCTCGGATTCCTGACCGGTGAGGCTCCGGTCAACGTCAAGAAGCAGGTGGAAGAGGATCTGTTGAATGTCTTCGTTCCGGTCACTCCGCCTGGCCACGGATATTTACTCATATTGCCGCGCCGGGACGTATTGATCCTGGACATGAGCGTGGAAGAGGGTCTGAAGCTGGTGCTGTCGGCTGGCATCATCGCCTCCTCGCCGTCCTATCGCAGGACCCACCAGGATCAGCAGTCGGAAGCAAGAGATCAGAAGTCAGAATAGGAGAGAAGGCAAGCTCGCTGGATAGCGTCACCCGGTGCCAGGCGGGCGCGGCGCCCGCTTCTGAAACCCGACACTGGTGAAACGCTTCTGCTGAATTCGCCCTGATTCATATATGGGAAACTGCCAAGTTGCTTTAGCGCTGGGCGATACCAACCAGCGAAGGTACTAAATGCTTTTAGCGCCGGGTGCCGGGGAAGCAGGAAAAGTGGCGCTGCAGTCGAATCTTAGGCTCAAAAGGGGTGAGTGAGGCCGATGTATGTGGGAGCGGACTTCTTGCCCAATAGAGGGATCTGAAAGCCTTTTTTTGCTCTTTTTGGGGGTGTTCGCCGGGAATCTGGATTGCATTGCCAGGTAAATGAGATATAATAATAGTTGGATTGTGATATCTTAATTGGTTGACTAGGCCATTTGATCAGCCGGGTTGGGGGCCGGGACAATGCGCGCACAACCTGCCGGGATAATATTAATGGTCATTTTTATGCATATTAAATAGAGGACCAGCCATCGGATAAAAATCGAACATCGGGCTTCGAACTTCGAACATCGAATTAAGGGAGGCTTCACGATGCCAGTGAAAATTGGGCTCAATGGTTTTGGCCGCATTGGGCGGCTGGTTCTGCGCAAGGCCCTGGAAAATCCGGAGCTTGAAGTGGTGGCCATCAACGACCTGACAGACGCCACCACCAATGCCCACCTGCTCAAGTACGATTCCGTCCACGGGATCTTCCGGGGAGCGGTGCAGGCCGTTGACGGGGCGATCGTCATCAACGGCAAGGGCATCAAGGTGTACTCGGAAAAGGACCCCGGCAACCTGCCCTGGGGCGAACTGGGGGTCCAGATCGTGATCGAAGGGACCGGAAAGTTCACCGAAGCGGAGAAGGCTGCTGCACACCTGAAGGCCGGGGCCAAAAAGGTGATTATCACCGCCCCGGCCAAGAACGAGGACATCACCATGGTGATGGGTGTCAATGAACAGCGCTACGATCCCGCCAAAGACCACATTATTTCCAACGCCTCCTGCACCACCAACTGCCTGGCGCCGGTGGTCAAGGTGCTTCACGAGGGCTTCGGGGTGAAGCGCGGCCTGATGACCACGATCCACTCCTACACCAACGATCAGCGGGTGCTCGACCTCGCCCACAAGGACCCGCGCCGGGCGCGGGCAGCAGGCCTGAACATGATCCCCACCACCACCGGGGCGGCCAAGGCCGTCACCCTGGTGCTGCCCGAGCTCAAAGGAAAGCTGACCGGAATCTCCATCCGCGTCCCGACCCCCAATGTCTCCCTGGTGGATTTTGTGGCCGAGGTGGAGAGGCCGGCGAGCGTGGAGGCGATCAACGCTGCCTGCAAGTCAGCCGCCGAGGGGAGCCTGAAGGGGATCCTCGCCTACACCGAGGAGCCGCTGGTATCCCACGACTACAACGGGGACGAACACTCCGCCATCGTGGATGGCCCCTGCACCCTGGTGATGGGAGAGACGATGGTCAAGGTCTTTGCCTGGTACGACAACGAGTGGGCCTATTCCTGCCGGGTGGTGGACTGCGCCGCCTTTGTAGCCTCGAAAGGTCTCTAAAAAAGTAATGAGTAATGAGTAATGAGTAATGAGTAAGGACTTGTTGGCATGGCAGAAGGAGTAGCCTTGGATACTACAGTTTAGTGATTAGCGATGAAGACTGGGTGATGAATGCAAGGGCAATAACTCATCACCCATCACCCATCACTCATCACTCAGAAAGCTGGGTGATGAATGCAAGGGCAATAACTCATCACCCATCACCCATCACTCATCACTCAGAAAGGATGGGGTCATTGAGCCTGAAGATCAAGAGTCTGAGGACACTCAGGGAGATCGACGTCAAGGGGAAAAGGGTGCTGGTCCGGGTAGATTTCAACGTCCCCCTGAATGATCAGGGAGATGTAGCCGACGATTCCCGCCTGGTGGCCACCCTGCCGACCATCCGGTACCTCCTGGAGCAGGGGGCCGGGGTGATCCTGATGAGCCACCTGGGGCGTCCTAATGGCAAGGTAAGTGACAAATTGCGCCTGGGCGGTGTGGCCCGGCGGCTCGGAGAACTGTTGGGCAGGCCGGTCAAAAAGGTTGATGACTGCGTGGGGCCGGCAGTGGTTGCGGTTGCAGATCGACTGCAGCCCGGCGAGGTGCTGCTGCTGGAGAACCTGCGCTTCCACCCGGAGGAGGAGGCCAACGACCGGGAGTTTGCCCGCAGCCTGGCCTCGCTGGCTGACGTCTACGTGGACGATGCCTTCGGCACCGCCCACCGGGCTCATGCTTCCACCGCCGGAGTGGCCGAATTTCTGCCGTCGGCTGCCGGGTTTCTGATGGAGAAGGAAGTAACCATGCTGGGGCGGATCCTGACGGACCCGGATCGCCCCTTCACTGCAGTGCTTGGCGGCGCCAAGATCGCCGACAAGATCGGGGTGCTGGAGAAGCTGGCGGAGAAGGTCGACCGGTTGCTGCTGGGAGGCGGCATGGCCAACACCTTCCTGCGGGCCGGGGGCAACGCCATGGGAGCATCCCTGGTTGACGAGGGTCACCTGGACTTTGCCGGAGATTTTATCCTCCGCGCCCGCGGGCGCGGAGTTGCAGTAGACCTGCCGGTGGACCTGGTGATCGCCCCGGCCTCCCGGAACGTCAGTCAGCCGGAAACCCGGGTGGTGGCGCCGTGCGCCGTGCCTGATGGTTGGATGGCCCTGGATATCGGTCCCAGGACTGTCGAGCGCTTCCAAGAGGAGATTGCCAACTCGAAAACGGTCTTCTGGAACGGGCCGCTGGGGCTGTTCGAGGAGCCCGCCTTCGCCCACGGCAGTGAGGCGATCGCCCGGGTGATCGCCCGCCCGGGGCTGGTGTCGGTGGTAGGGGGCGGCGACTCCCTGGCCTTGCTGGAGAAGGCCGGTGTGGCCGGGCAGGTCACGCACGCCTCTACGGGGGGCGGCGCCTCCCTGGAATTTCTCGAAGGCCGGGAGTTGCCCGGAGTTGCCGTATTGATGCATTGACTCTTGAGAGGAGATAATGGAGTCATGGCGAGCAGGATTCCTTTAGTCGCCGGAAATTGGAAGATGCACAAGACTCCTGCAGAAGCGGGAACCTTTGCCCGCAACCTGCTGGAAAAGCTGCCTAATTACCCTGCTGTGAACGTGGTCATCTGTCCACCCTTCCCAGCGATTCCGGCGGTGGCTCTCAAGCTGGCGGGAAGCTGGATCTGCTGGGGTGCTCAGAACATGAACTGGGATGCCGAGGGCGCCTATACCGGAGAGGTATCGGCGCCGATGCTGCAGGCCCTGGGTTGCCGTTACGCGATCCTGGGTCATTCGGAACGGAGAGTGCACTTCGGGGAGACGGACGAGCAGATCCGCAAGAAGATGAAAGCGGCTCTCTCCTTTGGCCTGAGGCCGATTTTCTGCCTGGGCGAGGAGTTGTCGACAAGGGATGCCGGTGAAGCTGAGATTTTTTGCCTGCACCAGTTGGCTGATGGCCTGGAGGGCTTGCCTTGGTCAAACCCGGAAACCCTGGTCATTGCCTATGAACCGATCTGGGCGATTGGCACCGGCCGCACCGCCCTACCGGCAGACGCGGTGGCAGTGATGGGGCTGCTGCGGGAAAAGATCGCCTCCTGGCACGGTAGGGATTTTGCCGAGCAAGTGTGTATTCTGTATGGGGGCAGTGTAAGCCCGGAATCCATCGCCGGTTTTATGAAGGAAGAGCAGATCGACGGGGTGCTGGTAGGGGGCGCCAGCCTGAAGGTGGATTCGTTCAGCGCCATTATCCGCGCTGTGGCAGAGGTCAAACAAGGAACCTGAAACCCCGCGCATGCAAGCGGGGCGCGGGGTAGGCCTCGTTCCCCAGCACTTTCAGTGCTGGGTCACAATCAAGGAAAGGGGGCGGGGGTTTGACTCGCCCGCTGGCATTGATCATTCTGGACGGCTGGGGGTGTGCGGCGGAGGTCAGGGGCAACGCCATCACCCTGGCCCATTTGCCGAACTTTGACCGGCTGCGGGAGACTTACCCGTATACCACCCTGGGCGCCTCGGGGGAGGCGGTGGGTCTGCCCGAGGGGCAGATGGGCAACTCCGAGGTCGGGCACCTGAACATCGGCGCCGGGCGCGTGGTTTACCAGGATATCACCCGGATCAGCCGGGCGATCCGCACCGGGGAGTTCTTCTCCAACCAGGTGTTGTTGGGCGCCATGCAGGAAGCCGTCAAGCGCCGGTCCGCCCTGCACCTGTTCGGCCTGCTCTCGGACGGCGGCGTGCACAGCCACCTCACCCACCTGTTCGCCCTGCTGGAGATGGCCTGCCGTACCCAGGCGCCCCAGGTCTTCATTCACGCCTTCCTGGACGGCCGGGACGTGCCGCCGTCCAGCGCCAGGTCTTACATTCAAGCAGTGGAGGAAAAGTGCCGCTCTCTGGGCGCCGGGGTGATCGCCACGGTGATGGGGCGCTACTACGCCATGGACCGGGACAAACGCTGGGACCGGGTGCAGAAGGCCTTCGACGCCCTGGTCTATGGACAGGGCGAGACCGCATCCTCTGCGGATACGGCGGTGGCCCAGTCTTATGACCGGGAGGTCACCGACGAGTTTGTGCTCCCCACCGTGATCCTGGATGGGGATGGCCATCCCGTGGGCCGGGTCAGGCCCGGGGATGTGGTCATCTTCTACAACTTCAGGGCCGACCGCGCCCGGGAGATTACCAGGGCGTTCGTCGATCGGGACTTCTCCGGCTTCGAGCGGCCTGGCGGCTACCCGGACATCGACTACGTCTGCATGACCCAGTACGATGCTACCATCCAGGCCCCGGTGGCCTTCCCGCCCCAGAGTCTGAACCACACTCTGGGCGAGGTGCTGGCAGCCAGGGGGTTGAAGCAGTTGCGGATCGCCGAGACCGAGAAATACGCCCACGTTACCTTCTTCTTCAACGGCGGGGTGGAAACCCCAAACCCGGGCGAGGACCGGATCCTGATTCCCTCGTCGAAGGTGGCTACCTATGACCTGAAACCGGAGATGAGCGCTTCGGAGGTGACCGGGGCGGTGCTTGCAGAAATCGCCAAGGATAGGTATGATGTTATTGTTTTGAATTATGCCAATCCCGATATGGTCGGGCACACCGGAGTGATCGACGCCACAGTCAGCGCCCTGGAGACGGTGGATGGCTGCCTCGGCCAGGTTGTAGAGGCGATCCTGAGCCGTGACGGAACAGTCCTGGTCACCGCCGACCACGGCAACGCCGAGCAGATGCTGGAGCCGAACGGCCAGGAACCCCACACCGCCCACACCACCAACCGCGTGCCGCTGATCCTGGCCGGTCGGATGTACCGGGGCAGCACCCTGAGCCAGGAGGGGGCGTTGGAGGACGTCGCTCCAACCATGCTGGAGATCCTGGGGATTCCCCAGCCGCCGGAGATGACCGGGCACTCGCTGATAGAGGTCGGAAGCAAGAGGTCAGAGGTCGGAGTTAAAAGTCTCTAGTTTGCCGTGTTTTCAGCTTTTAGAATAGACCCTCATGACGCCGCCAGGTGCCCGCGTAGTAGACGCGGGTGCTCGCGTGCGCGGCAAAAAAGTGTTGAAAAGAAGCGGGTGCTCGCCAGAGCGGGCGCGGAAGAAAAAAATTGAGACAGAAGCAGGGAAAAGGCTAAAAGGAATGCCGGGGAAATATTTCCGGCCTCCGACTTCTGTTCTAAACGGGGTGTTGACATTGCCTCTGATCATCGAGGTGCTGGCAAGAGAGATCCTGGACTCCCGGGGCAATCCCACCGTGGAGGTGGACGTGTACCTGGAGGACGGCAGCATGGGCCGGGCGGCGGTGCCGTCGGGGGCCTCTACGGGGGCTCATGAGGCCCTGGAGTTGCGGGACGGGGACGAGGGCCGCTACCTGGGCAAGGGGGTTCTGAATGCTGTCGATAACGTCATGACCGTCATCGCTCCTCATGTTACCGGCATGGACGCCACCGACCAGGTGCTGATCGACCAGACGATGATCGACCTGGACGGTACGCCCAACAAGGATAAACTGGGGGCCAACGCTATCCTGGGGGTCTCCCTGGCGGCGGCCAAGGCGGCGGCCGAGAGTATGGGACTACCCTTCTACCGCTATATCGGCGGCGTCTGGGCGCGCCTGCTGCCGGCGCCCATGATGAACATCCTGAACGGAGGCAAACACGCCGATAACAACTTGGATATCCAGGAGTTCATGATCATCCCTCTGGGGGCGGAGAGCTTCCGCAGCGCCCTGCGTATGGGGGCCGAGATCTTTCATACCCTGCGTTCGGTGTTGCAGGCGCGGGATTACAGCACCACAGTCGGGGATGAGGGGGGCTTCGCCCCAAAGTTAGGTTCGAACGAGGAGGCCCTGGACGTGATCGTGGAAGCGATCCGCAAAGCCGGTTACAAACCGGGCGAGGAGGTCTTTCTCGGCCTGGACGTGGCGGCCACCGGGCTGTTCCAGGACGGGGAGTACCACTTCCATAGCGGCGGGATCGTCCGCACCTCCGACGAGATGATCGATTTTTACGGGAGGCTGATCGAACGCTACCCGATTGTCTCCGTCGAGGACGGACTGGCTGAGGACGACTGGGATGGCTGGCACCGGATGACCCGGTGCCTGGGCAAGAAGATCCAACTGGTGGGGGATGACATCTTCGTCACCAACCAGGAGCGTTTGAAGAGAGGGATCGGGCTGGGGGTGGCCAATGCTATCCTGATCAAGGTCAACCAGATCGGGACCCTGACCGAGACCCTGGAGACCGTGGAGGAGGCCAGGCGTGCCGGATACAAGGCGGTTATCTCCCACTGCTCCGGGGAGACCGAGGACACAACAATTGCCGACCTGGCTGTGGCTCTAAACGCCGGCCAGATCAAGACCGGAGCCCCCTCGAGGACCGACCGGGTGGCCAAGTACAACCAACTGCTGCGCATCGAGGAGGAGCTTGGCAGCGCCGCCTCCTACGCCGGCATGCTCCGATAAGCTTCAGTGGGGGAAGGCAAGCCCCCACTGAAGCTAAGAACTCTTTGACAATCATTGCCGGTGGTGCTAGAATGATCGCGTTCCCTCGAGTTCGAGGTTCTGCTCGAATTTCGCAGGGAAAGGCAATCGAACATCGAGTTTCGAACATCCTCCTCCGCATCCGGGCTTACGCCCGGCCTGAACGCCGGCTCAAGGCTCCGCCTTGGCTGAAAGCCCGCCGGCACACCGGGAATGCGGAGCACAGGGAACTTCGAACCTCGAATAGGGGGTAGCGGTTTGAGTAATTTTAAAACGATCTTGATTGTATTGCAGGTGCTGTTCAGCATCGGGATCATTACCACCATCCTGCTGCAGTCCGGCCATGCGTCCGGCCTGTCCGGGGCCATCGCCGGCGGCGCGCAGTCACTGCTGGGGAAGAAAAAGGGGCTCGACGAGTTCCTGAACAGGCTGTCTATGGTATTAGCGGCCGGCTTCCTGCTGATGACCCTGCTGCTGGCCATGCCCTGGGCGTCCTAAAAATCAGTTGGAATGATGACAGGAGCAGCCATACAAGAGGATTTCCTTGAGCATTGTAAAAAAGCCGCTCTCCTTCATTGGAGAGCGGCTTTTAAACTTTGATAGACAGCGCGGTTGAGTGGCCGTTGTTCTATTTGTCTGTCGGAATCCTCATCCCGTAGAACGAGCGCCATACGAAGAAGAGGGCGATGAGCAGAAAAACAACCCCGACAACAGGGGCCGCGTTTCTGAACGAGGCGTTGATGGCGATCTCCATCGCCAGCAGGCCGAACAGTGTCGTGAACTTGATGATCGGGTTCAGGGCCACCGAGCAGGTATCCTTGAAGGGGTCGCCTACGGTATCGCCCACTACTGTAGCATCGTGCAGTGCACTGCCTTTTTCCTGCAGGTCCACCTCGACCACTTTTTTGGCGTTATCCCAGCACCCGCCGGCGTTGGCCATGAAGACTGCCTGGAACAGACCGAACATGGCGATCGAGATCAGGTAGAAGACAAACAGGGCAACCGATTCGTTGCCGGTTCTTGGGGATGAGAGGCAGGCAAAGGCCAGCGCAAAGGAGAAGATGGCGATAAAGATGTTTAACATGCCGTTCTGGGCGTACTGAGTGCAGATCTTCACCACCTCTTTGGACTTTTCGGTGGACGCCTTCTGGCTGGCATTGGCATCGAGCTGGATATTCCGCTTGATATACTCGACCGCTCTGTAAGCCCCAGTGGTCACGGACTGCATGGATGCTCCGGTAAACCAGTAGACTACCGCCCCGCCGGCCAATAATCCCAGGATGGTATACGGATTGAGCATATTGAGGATCGACTCCGGCTTAACCCCCAACACTTCCTGAATCACCAGGATCAGGGAAAAGATCATGGTGGTGGCCCCAACCACCGCCGTCCCGATCAGTACCGGCTTGGCAGTGGCCTTGAAGGTGTTTCCGGCGCCGTCGTTGGCTTCAAGATAGCGCTTTGCCTTCTCGAAATCCGGTTTAAAGCCAAATTTATGCTGGATCTCCCCTTCAATACCGGGAATGGATTCGATCAACGACAACTCGTAGATGGACTGGGCATTATCGGTAACCGGGCCATAGCTGTCAACGGCAATCGTCACCGGGCCCATACCGAGGAATCCGAAGGCCACCAGGCCAAATGCGAATATGGAGGGGTAGATCATGATCGCGCTCAGGCCGTATCCGCTGGCATAGTAAGCGATGAACATGAGGAGCAGGAACACCATGCCGATCCAGAAGGCGCTGAAATTGCCCGCCACCAGACCGGACAGGATGTTCAGGGAGGGGCCGCCCTCCCTGGAGGCTTTGACAACTTCTAACACGTGGGCCGATTTGGTGCTGGTGAATATTTTGGTGAACTCGGGAATCAGGGCTGCCCCGAGGGTGCCGCAACTGATGATGATAGCGAGCACGAACCAGAGATTGTGAAGCATGGCCGGCGCCCCCGAACCGGGACCCAGGATGAAATAGCTGACGGCGAAGGTGACCACTATGGACAGGATGGAGGTGATCCACACCAGGCTGCTGAGGGGCTGTTCAAAATCGAAATCATCCTTGTTGGCGTACATTACCTGGCTGAAAGCCCTGTTGATGTAGAATGAGGCTACCGAGGTAATGACCATGAGCACGCGCATGACGAAGATCCAGGTCAGCAGTGTGGTTTGCAGGGAAATTTTCAAAGTGTCGGACATTCCCGGAAGCATACCCACAGCCAGGACGATGAAAGAGATCAGTGCCACGCCGGTAACACCATAGGTTTCGAAGCCATCTGCGGTCGGCCCCACGCTGTCGCCGGCGTTATCTCCCGTGCAGTCGGCGATCACACCCGGGTTGCGCGGGTCATCCTCTTTAATGCCAAAAGCGATTTTCATCAGATCGGAACCAATATCGGCGATCTTGGTGAAGATGCCGCCGGCAATACGCAAGGCGCTGGCGCCAAGGGACTCGCCGATGGCAAAGCCGATAAAACTTGCCCCGGCCAGTTCCCGGGGAACAAACAGCAGGATGATCAGCATCATGATCAGTTCGACGCAGACCAGGAGCACTCCGATGCTTATGCCAGCATCGAGGGCGATACTCAAGAGTTTGAGGGGCTTTCTCTCGAGCGCGCAAAATGCTGTCCGGCTGTTGGCCAGCGTGTTCATGCGGATGCCATACCAGGCGACGCTGTACGATCCGAGAATGCCCAGCACTGTCCAGCACAGGATGAGCAATACGCCGCCAACGGAGGTTTGCTGCAAGAAGCCGAAATAGAAAGCAATGCAGACAGCGATAAAGGCAAACAGTATCAGAAGGAATTTACCCTGTTGTATGAGGTAGGTCTTACAGGTCTCATAGATGGTGTTTGCCACATCCAGCATGGATTGATGGGCTGGCATTTTCCTGACCTTGGTGAACTGGTATAGGCCGAACAACATGCCCAGTATGCAGACGACGATACCGATGAGAAGTAAATTATTCTGATCCTGGCTCAGACTGGGGATCTTCAGATTTGCCTCGCTGGCAAAGGCCATCATGGGCGAGAGCAACACCAGGGGTAAGCTGCATAGTCCGCCAAGCGCCAACTTCTTCATAATAAAAAACCGCATAAAAACCGCCTTCTCTATTCTAAGTGATTTGGATAAAATGCTCTCAATATTACTGTCTGGCTGGATTACCTTTTTGCGATATAAACACAACATCATATACAATAACAAAAAATTCTAATATTGTCAACCGAAACAACAAGGTTTTAGCCGATCTACTCTTTAAATGGTCTTTAAATGGCGTTAATTAGAAGGATTACGGGCTCAATCGTTGTGCATGGTTGTTAATGGAAGATGGGCATGATAAGATGGGTTATAGAACTAAATCGGGATGGTGAGATATGGCACAGAAAAGACCACCAACGAGGAAGTACGGAAATACCAAGATTACCGGAACCGGTGAAAAAACCGGCTACAGGATGAGCAACGGCTCCCGGGCCATGTCCGCCACCGGCGGCGCGGCGCGGCCCGGTATGAATGCGAAAGCCGGTGTCGCGGTCGGGGTCGACGCCGGGGCCGGCGAGGTAAAGGACGGCTATAAGAGCAAAAAAGGCCCGGGCGCCAAACCCCGTACCAGGAAAGCCGGGGCGATAGCAATGCCGGACGCCGGAGCGGCCAAAGGCGTATCAGAGGTCAGAGGCCGCGCCCGCGCCGGGCGCTCTCTGGGCGCGGCACCCGCCGGACCCGGCGCCGCCGCTTTAGCGGGCGCGTCAGAGGTCGGCTTCCCTAAAGGTGAGCGAAAGCGAACATCAGTGGCGCCGGGTGCCCTCGGGGCGCGGCGAAAAAGCGAAAAGCATGCGGCCACCTTGTTGGGTGACCCAGCACTCAAAGAGATCCAGAAGCACGATGATAAAGAAAGAACTAATGTTAAAGCGGATTTCGGTCGGGACGAATCAGCCTTGAGTGCTGGGGAACATCATGGGCGCCGCGCCCGGTCCGCCGGACCTGGCACCGCCTCCGCCGCATCCGGGCTTACCGCCCGGCCTGAAGGAATGCGGCGCACAGGTGGGCACGGTGGAAAAAATCCGGCTTCAGACCTCCGGCATCAGGCTTCCGATTCGAGCAGGCAGCGGAAAGTGCAGCAAAAGCGGGAGCAGACGCCGGCCAAGAGGCAACCCCCGGGCCGGGAGCAGGTTTTGCAACTGTTGCAGGCGGTGAACCGCCCGGTGGAGGTGGAGGAACTGTCGCGGCAACTCGGCCAGGCGGAACCGGAGGGGTTGCTGCTGGTTCTGAAAGACCTGGAGCGGGAAGGGAAAGTGGTCCGGACCCGCAAAAACCGGTATGGCGTCTCCAAGAAGATGAACCTGGCGGTGGGGGCGCTGCAGGGACACTCCAAGGGGTTTGCATTTCTGGTTCCCGACGACAAGGGAGATGACATCTACGTCTCCAAGGAGAACCTGGGCGGTGCCATGCACGGCGACAGGGTGGTGGTGCGGCCTCTGGGTTTCGGCTCCAATGGCAAGCGCTCCGGGGGTGAGGTGATCCGCGTCCTGGAGCGGGCAAACGGACGCGTGGTAGGGAGGTTCGAATCTACAGGCGGCCAGGTCGGCTTCGTGGTGCCGGACGAGAAGAGGCTGGGCTGGGATATCTTTGTGCCCAAGAACCATCAGAAGGGTGCCCGCAACGGCGACAAGGTGGTGGTGGAGATCACCCGCTGGCCGGAGGCCCGGCGCAACCCGGAGGGCAAGATCGTGGAGGTGTTCGGGGCGTCGGGGGAGCCCGGTGTGGACATCCTGTCCATTATCAAGAAATATGGCCTGCCCGAGGAGTTCCCGCCGCGGGTGCTGCAGGAGGCTGATGCCACCCCCTTGGAGATCACAGCGGACGATGAGGATGGGCGCTGGGACCTGCGGGAGTTGCCGATGGTGACCATTGACGGGGATGACGCCAAGGATCTGGACGACGCGGTCTCACTGGAGACGCTGGGCAATGGCGCCTACCGGCTGGGAGTGCACATCGCCGACGTCGCCTTTTACGTCAGAGAAGGCAGCGAGCTGGACAAGGAGGCGTTTCAGCGGGGCACCAGCGTCTACCTGGTGGACCGGGTCATACCCATGCTGCCGGGGCGGCTTTCCAACGGGATCTGCAGCCTCAACGCCGGGGTTGACCGGTTGGCGCTCTCGGTGTTCATGGAGATCAACCAGGAGGGGCACGTGGTCCGCTATGAGATCGGCCCGGCGGTGATCCGCGTCGACGAGCGGATGACCTATACCAATGTGCGGCGCATCCTGGACGATCATGATGAGATGCTCTGCCAGCGCTACGCCGACTTCGTGGAAACCTTCGAGCGGATGCGGGACCTCTGCCTGATCCTGCGTCAGCGGCGGCATCGACGCGGAGCGCTGGATTTCGATTTTCCCGAATGCAAGGTGTATCTGGACGAGAACGGCCGGCCACAGGATGTCTGCCTGATGGAACAGTCTATCGCCAACCAGGTCATCGAGGAGTTCATGCTGATGGCCAACGAGACAGTGGCCAAACATCTCTTTAACCTTGACGTCTCGCTGCTGTACCGCGTGCACGAGGAGCCGAAACAGGAGAAGATCACCGCCCTGAACGAGTTCCTGCACGGCTTTGGCTACCATATTCCAGTGTCTGGCGGGGTGCATCCCCGGTTCTTCCAGGATGTCCTGCATCAGGTGGAGGGCAAGCCGGAGCAGTTGGTGGTGCACATGGTGATACTGCGCTCCCTGCAGCGCGCCCGCTATGCCCCGGAGCCCCTGGGGCACTTCGGACTGGCGGTGCAACTCTACACCCACTTCACCTCTCCGATCCGCCGCTACCCGGACCTGATCGTGCACCGGGTGCTGTGGGAGATCATCGCGCCCGCAGGCGGGCACCCGCGGTCACTCACCGCCAAGCGCCTGGAAACCCTGGAGCAGCAGATGCCGGCCAATGCCCTGCAGAGTTCCAAGCGGGAACAGGTGGCTGAAGAGGCGGAGCGGGAGACGGTGGACCTCAAGAAGGTGGAGTACATCCGGCAGTTCATGGGGGAGATCTTCGACGGATTTGTCTCCAGCGTGACCAACTTCGGAATGTTCGTCGCCCTGCCCAACGGCATCGAGGGCCTGGTGCACGTCTCCTCCATGGCCGACGACTACTACCTGTTTGATGATAAGAGCTACACCCTGACCGGTCAGCATACCAGGAAGGTCTTCAAGATCGGCGACAAGGTGCGGGTGCAACTGGTGCGGGCGAGCCTGGAGGACCGGCAGATCGACTTCGAGCTGGTGGCCAAATCGGAAGTCGGAATATTGGATGAATGATGCTGCTTTTTCCGGGATCTGACCTCTGACCTCTGTTGAGGAGAGGGATGTTTTAATGGAAACACGAAACTTTGATCACTGTTTCGTATGCGGCAGCAGGAATGAGGCGGGTCTGCGGTTGGAGATCGTTTCCGGCAACGGAGAGGCCAGGGCCGAGTTTCAGCCGGACGCCCGCTGGGAGGGCTATCCCGGGGTGGTGCATGGCGGTGTGCTCGGCGCCCTGCTCGATGACCTGATGTTCCACGCTATCTACTCCGTGATCAAGCAGTTGGCTGTCACCGCGTCTATCGAGGTGCGCTTCCGCCGTCCGGCCCGCATCGGCGCCCGCCTCTTTTGCCAGGCCCGTATCGGGGAGCCGGGTGCTCGCCGCGCCGCGCCCGCGCCCAGAGGGCACCCGGCAGCGGCGCCGGGTCCAGTGGGGGCGCGGGTATCGGGGCAAGGCCGCTTTGTGGATGCCGAAGGGGAGATCCGGAACCAGGATGGGCGGCTGATCGCTACCGCCAGGAGCAAGTATATCATCATGTCCCAGGCCAAGATGGACGATTTCATGGGCAATGGCGATGTTCTCTGAAGCATGCCCATCCACTAGACCGGGCGCGGTGGGTGCGGCCCGGCAAAAAAGATTATAAAGTGTGGCGGCGCGACTGTCTCGTTGGAAACAGCAATTCAATAATTTATGGAAGAGCGGCTGTTCCAGGTACCCGATAGCGGGCGCGGCTGCTGAGCGAGGTGGGCAGGATGGGGGAGGCACAACGGGAGCCGACCAGGATCGTGGCCGAGAACCGCAAGGCCCGCCACGATTACTTCATAGATGAGACCTACGAAGCCGGCATCTCCCTGGTGGGGACGGAGGTCAAATCACTGCGGGCCGGCAAGGTAAATTTGAGAGACAGCTACGCCGATGTGTCTGGCAACGAGGTGTTCGTCCACAACATGCACATCAGCCCCTATGACAAGGGGAACCGGTTTAACCACGACCCCAAACGGCCGCGCAAGTTGTTGCTGCACAGGCAGGAGATCAAAAGGCTACTGGGGCAGACGACCCAGAAGGGGTATACTCTGATCCCGCTTCGGGTCTATTTCAAGCGCGGCCGGGCAAAGGTGGAGGTGGCGCTGGCCCGGGGCAAGAAATTGTACGACAAGCGGGAGGAGATTGCCAGGCGCGACGCCGACCGGGAGATCGCCCGTGAGTTGCGCGGCCGCGACCGTGACTGACAGACCGTCCGGATCTGGTGTGAAAACTGCCAGGGCACTTTTAAACCACCCGGAAACGGGGTCTGCAAGAGACAGGCCAAATCGCGGGAGTTGCTTAGAAGCCCACCCCCTTCAGGGGGTTAGGGAGTGTCACAAAGCAGGCATTTGTGATATAATGCGATACAGAAGGTTCAGACCGGGCCGGGTGCTGACCACAGATGACTACCCGCTCTAATGCCCCCGCTTCTTTGAAGCGGTGGGATAAGAGTGGTTACGTCACTGTATTAACTGGCTCTAAGCTTCAGCGGGGGAAAGCAATCCCCCGCTGAAGCCAAGACCCAGTTGAACCGGACGGAGAGAACGAGATCGAGATATGGGGGCGTACTGGCTTCGACGGGGGATTTAGGAGCAAAGGAAGCGAGCTGGGGTCCCACCTGCCCGTATGATACGGTGGAAAATCATTAACTGCCAACGATAACTTAGCACTGGCTGCCTAACAGGCAGCCCGTCCTACCCGGGATGTCCTGCGGCCTGGGATAGGGCGCCGACTAGCAGGATACCTAAGGGCCAATTCTCGGAGGCCCTGACGGGAACCTTATCGAGATAGCGCCAGCGAGGCCTGCCGGAGGGCGTCGTGTTCGGGGCGAATCCTAAACACCGGCTGCGCTCGGAGAAACCTTTGTGGCCTTTCTTTCGGACAGGGGTTCGATTCCCCTCGCCTCCACCAAATATGACGAGCAACCTGACTTAAAGAGAGTCAGGTTTTTACTTTTGTATTGCTTTAACAACATTAATAATACATGAATAATACATGCTTTAGTTTTTTACATAGAACTAACCCCCTTTCTTCGACGACGATTCTTGACAACCCTATCCAGGGCTTCTTATACTCCTCTTGGGGCCAGGCGCGCGGGATTACCGTGAACGGAGGGAAACATGAAAAGCTACAAGAAAGAGCTGTGGTTTGAAACTAAACACAGAAGGGAGTTTATCAATATCACTCCGATGGTCCAGGCATGCCTGCAGGAAAGCGGGATCCAGGAAGGCCTGCTGCTTTGCAATGCCATGCACATCACTGCCAGTGTATTTATCAACGATGACGAGAAGGGGCTCCACCGGGATTTCGAGAACTTCTTAGAAAAAATCGCCCCGGAGAAGCCGCACGATCAGTATTTTCACAATGGATATGAGGATAATGCGGATGCCCACATCAAGCGCTCGGTCATGGGAAGGGATGTTGTGGTTGCCATCACTGATGGCAAACTTGACTTCGGCCCATGGGAGCAGATATTTTATGGGGAATTTGACGGCAGAAGAAAAAAGCGTGTCCTTGTTAAAATAATTGGAGAGTAGGCGGGATGGATGCGAGGAAGGGAAAAGTCCCCGGCATGTGCCGGGCCTGTACGGGAGCCTGCAATTTGATGGAATTATGCCGGGGTATATGAGAAAGTAAACAAGGCTGGAGGATCATATGCCGTCAATTATTTTTCTGTTTGGATTTGTCATTGGAATCATTGTCTGCGGAGGTCTTGCCTGGGCAGTGCTTCGTGGAAAAATTCAACATGCCCGCGACCAGGCCAGGATGGAAGCAGAAGCAGAACGGGCGACGCTGCTGGAACGGGTTGACGCTAAAGGCCAACAGATCAGAGCCCTGGAAAGCAGTCTCAATGGCAAGGATGAACAAATAAAAGAGCTTCAGCACGAAAACAGGTCTCTTTTTGCAGAACAAAAGGCGACTTCAGAAAAGCTTGCCTTGATGGAAGAAGCGGAGAACCAACTGTCGGATGCCTTCAAAGCCCTGGCAGCGGATGCCTTGAAGAGCAACAACCAGGCATTTTTAGATCTGGCAAAGACCACCCTGGAAAGGTATCAAGAGGGCGCCAAGAGCGACCTGGAAAGGCGCCAAAAGGCTATCGACGAACTGGTGAAGCCCTTGAAAGAATCCTTGGACAAGGTCGATACCAAAATTCATGACATTGAGACTGCTCGGGTATCAGCCTACGACAGCCTGAAATTATTGATAAGATCGTTGAATGATGCCCAACTGCAGCTTAAAGGAGAAACTGCCAATCTCGTGAAGGCCCTGCGCTCCCCTGCAGTGCGCGGTCGCTGGGGAGAGATCCAGTTGCGGCGTGTGGTTGAATTGGCAGGTATGGTTGAATACTGCGATTTTGTTCAACAGGAGACCGTCAATGCTGAAGATGGCCAGTTGCGCCCCGATATGGTGGTGAAGCTGCCTAACAACAAGAATATCGTGATCGACTCCAAAGCGCCTTTGCAGGCATACCTGGAGGCGCTGGAGGCGCAGGATGACGATCTGAGATCGGCCGGTCTCAAGGATCATGCCCGCCAGGTGCGAAACCACCTGGCCCGTTTGAGCAGCAAGGGATATTGGGAGCAGTTCAAACCCACACCGGAGTTTGTGGTTTTATTTCTTCCGGGGGAGGCTTTTTTCAGCGCTGCCCTGGAGCAAGATCCCGGCCTGATCGAGTGTGGTGTGGAACAGCGGGTCATTCTGGCCACTCCGACCACCCTGATCGCCCTGCTAAGAGCGGTGGCTTATGGGTGGCGCCAGGAACAGATCGCCGAAAACGCCCAGGCCATAAGCGACCTGGGAAAGAGTCTGTATGATCGCATCCGGACCATGACCGGCTATTTTGCAGACATCCATAAGGGATTGGATAGAACAGTCGATGCCTATAATAAAGCCGTTGGTTCGCTGGAAAGCAGGGTCCTGGTAGCAGCACGCAGATTTAAGGAACTGGGGGCATCAACAGGCAGCGAGATCGAGACCCTGGATGTGATCGATAGGGCCACCAGGCAGATTCAAGCTGAAGAGTCAGCCCCGTCTAGCGATGGCAAGCTGATTGGCCAGGACGAGATTTAGAGATATGGGGGAGCCTGAGGGGGCTATAATCCCCCTGTTTTCAAACAGGGGATACATGGACCCCCTCAGTTTTCCCTTGAAGAACACCTGTGTCTATGCTATGATTATCATAT